>JBDSHG010000033.1:0-9534 GCA_039918615.1 Gemmatimonadaceae bacterium
ATCGCGACGATCCGGAGTGAGCTGGAGCAGGGAATTCAGGACTTCTTCTACCAGCGCGAATTCCTCCGCGTCGACACGCCGATCCTCACCGCCGCCATCGGCGAGCGCTCCGGACTCTTCTCCACCGAATACTTCGACGAAGGGAACGCCTACCTCGCCCAGACGGGACAGCTCTACGGCGAAGCCGCCGCGGCCGCGTGGGGAAAGATCTACACCTTCGGCCCGACCTTCCGCGCCGAGAAGTCGAAGACGCGGCGGCATCTCACCGAGTTCTGGATGATCGAGCCGGAGGTCGCGTGGAACGACTCGAACGACAACATGAAGCTGCAGGAGGAGTTCGTGTCGTATCTCGTGCAGCGCGCGCTCGAGAAGCGCTCGGCCGAGCTGACGGAGCTCGAGCGCGATCTCACGAAGCTGGAGGGGATCAAGCCGCCCTTCCCGCGCCTCGAGTACACCGACGCGATCGACCTTCTCCATCGTAAGGGGAGCACGACCCAATGGGGCGAGGATCTCGGCGCCGAGGACGAGTCGCTCATCGTCGCCGACTACAGCCTTCCCGTTTTCGTGATGAACTATCCGAAGGAAGCGAAGGCGTTCTACATGAAGGAGAATCCCTCGGATCCGCGGACGGTGCTCTGCGACGATCTGCTCGCGCCCGAGGGCTACGGCGAGATGATCGGCGGCAGCCAGCGCGAGGATGACTACGACCGACTGCTCAAACGCATCATCGAAGAGGGGCTCGATCCCGCGGCCTACGCGTGGTATCTCGACCTTCGCCGCTACGGCACCTTCGTGCATTCGGGCTTTGGTCTCGGGCTCGAGCGGACGATCGCGTGGATCTGCGGACTTCCGCATTTGCGCGAGGCGATCGCGTTTCCGCGCATGATGCACCGGCTGCGTCCCTGAGCCTCGCGCGCGCGTGAGCTTCGCATGAGCGCGACGTTACTCCGCGAGCTTGACCTCGTTCCAGAGCGCGTCGAGCGCGACGACGCCAGCGTCCGCGACGACGATGCCGCGTTCGCGCGCGAGCGTCTCGACGGCCTCGAAGCGCCGCGCGAACTTGTCGGTGGCGCGATCGAGTGCGAGTGCGGGATGCACGCCGGCGCGCCGGCAGAGATTGATGCACGCGAACAGAAGATCTCCGAGCTCATCTTCGAGATGCGCGTGCGCGCGCGCGTCGCCGCCGGGGCCGATCTTGTCCTGCTGCGCGAGCTCACCACGCACTTCCGCGAGCTCCTCTTCGACCTTCTTCGCCGGACCCTCGGTGTCGTCCCAGTCGAAGCCGACGCCGGCGGCGCGCTCCTGCAGCCGGTACGCGCGGTGCAGCGTCGGAAGCGCGGCGGGGAGCCCGTCCGCGATCGACTCGCGCTTCGCCGCCTTCATCTCCTCCCACGGTCGTCGCTCGCCGCCGCCGAAGAGATGCGGATGCCGCTCGTGCATCTTCGTGATCAGCGACTCCGCCACATCGTTTACATCGAACTCGCCCTCCTCCTCGGCGATCACCGAGTGAAAAAGCACCTGCAGCAGTACGTCGCCGAGCTCTTCGCGCATGTGCGCGCGATCGCCGCGCCGAAGTGCGTCGTCGAGCTCGTGGGCTTCCTCGATGAGATAGGGGCGAAGAGAGTCGTGCGTCTGCGCACGGTCCCAGTCGCAGCGCGCGCGGAGATCGCGCATGAGCGCGAGCGCGTCGTCGAGCGTCGGTTTGTCGGGCATCGTTCCTCCGGAGCGCGAAAGCTATTCGCCTCCGGGCTCGCGCGGCAATGCCGATGCGCCTGACGCGCGGCTGGATCGAGGTCGACCTCGACGCAGTCGTGCGCAACGCGCGCACGCTGGCGGCGCACGTCCCCGCAATACTTCCCATGGTGAAGGCAGATGCGTACGGCGTCGGCGCAATTCGTGTCGCGCGCGCGCTCGAGCAGCTCTCGCCGTGGGGGTACGGCGTGGCGACGGTGGACGAAGGACGCGAGCTTCGCTTCGCGGGGATCACGAGGCCGATCGTGCTCTTCACCTCCGTCGACCTCGCCGAGCTTCCAGCCGTTCGCGACGCGAAGCTCACCCCCGCGTTGGCATCCGCGCAGGCGATCGAGCGATGGACCAGCATCGCGGGTCGAGCATGGCATCTGGCGATCGACACCGGCATGTCGCGCGCAGGCGTTCGCTGGAGCGACGTGGGAGCAGTGGCCGCGCTGCTGCGACGTCACCCTCCGGAGGGTGCATTCACCCACTTTCACTCGGCCGCGCTCGACGACGGGACGCTGCGCGAGCAGGAAGCGCGATTCGAGCGCGCGCTCGCGGCGCTGCCCGCAATGCCGCCGGTGCTGCACGCCGAGAATTCCGCGGCGCTCGCGAGAGCCGCGAAGTCGAGGTGGAGCGTTGGACGCCCGGGAATTTTTCTCTATGGCGGGGATGTCGGCGTCGTGGACGTGCGGCCGGAGCCGGTGGTCTCCGTGCGCGCTCGCATCGTCGAGCTCCGCACCGTCGCCGCCGGCGAGAGCGTGAGCTACGACGCCACCTTCCGCGCCGACCGTGAGATGCGGATCGCGACGCTTCCTCTCGGCTACGCGGATGGCTATCGGCGCGCACTTGGCAATCGCGCGCACGCGCTCATCGCCGGGCGTCGTGCGCCGGTGGTCGGTGTCGTGACGATGGACATGACGATGCTCGACGTCACCGATCTGCGAGTGGAGATCGGCGACGTCGCAACGCTGCTCGGCAGTGATGGCGCGACGCCGGTCCAGCTCGCGGAGCTCGCCGAATGGGCGAGCGCGAGTCCATACGAGCTGCTCACCGGGCTGCATGCGCGGCTGCCGCGCCACTATCACGGAGGCGACGCGGCGTGAGCGCCGGGCGAAATGGTGGGCGGCGGTCGCCCATCCTAGTAGCTTTTAGCGAGTTGCGGGGCACCGAACCGCGGCAGCGGGGTTCAATGAGGGCTCGGACACCCCAGGTGGCCGGCACGTCGGACATCTACCAGTCACTTCCCGAGGACGACCTGCACTCTCCGACCGCCGAATGACGCTAGCGGCCACGAACGACTCGCTCCGTGCCGCCGCGTTCTCCGTGATGGCTCGGGCCTATGCTCCCTACTCACACTTTCGGGTTGGCGCGGCGCTGGCGACTTCGACGGGGAAGACGTTCGTCGGTTGCAATGTCGAAAACGCTGCTTACGGCGCAACGATCTGTGCGGAACGTGCTGCGGTCCTGAGCGCGGTCGCACAGGGCGAGCGCAGCTTCACATCGCTCGTGATCGCGACGGAAGGCGCGCAGCCCGCTGCCCCGTGCGGCATCTGTCGCCAAGTGCTCGCGGAATTTGCCCCCGCGCTCCAGATCGCGAGCTTCACCACCGCTGGCGCGGAGTCGCACTGGTCGCTCGACCAGCTGCTCCCCGCGCCGTTCACTTCGAATTCTTTGTCTCGCTCATGATTGTGCGCCGCGCGTCGTACCGCTTGCTCCCGATTTTCGGAATCGCTCTGCTCGCGCTCGCCGCGTGCAAGGAGGATCTCGCCGGCGGGTGTGCGAGTCCATCGCTCTGTCCCGGACAGACGCTCGAGGTACACGATACGATCCTCGTCGCCTCCGAGGTGATCGATACGTCGGTCGTCGTAAGCGGGATGCCGCCTCTCGGCACCGAGACCGGGCTGCTGGTCGCCCGCTATGGCGACGCGAACGGCGACAGCGTGGTATCCGGCGCCGTGCTCCGCTTCGACTCGCTGCGGCGCTTCTTCCCGCAGGTCGATACGACAGTGGCGCCGCGCCCCGTGGTCAGTATCAGCTCGGCGTCGCTGCACTTCACGTCGACGCCGGACACATCGCTCGTCCGCGATTCGGTGCGCTTCGAGGTGATCGACGTGGACGCGAACGTGCCGGACCTGGATACGGCGACGATCCATCTCCTGTTCGTCACGCGCCCGTCACTCGGCACGCTGAACGTGAACAAGGACTCGCTCTCGATCGCGCATGTCGTGCCGCTCGACACCACCTTCGTGCGTCAGCACGTGACGGTGGGAGCCCGCATTCGACTCGGCGTGCGCGTGTACAGCTACGGGCACAACGACTCGACCGGCCGCGTGGCGGTCGCGATCACCCCGATCACCTCGGCCACCTCGGCGGCCAGCAGGTCGTCCGGATCGTCACTGGTGTACGAGGGGCACGCTGCGGTTGCCGACACGGTGGACTCGCTCGCCTTCACGAACTTCTCCGTTTCGAAGTCGTCCGGCGGTCCCGAGTTTCGATACCTCGCGAACTACCAGCTCGTGCTCAAGGGCTCGCCGCCTGCGCCGGCGGGTCTGCTTCCGGTGGGCGGACTGCCATCGAACCGCGTCTATCTGCGCTTCGATCTTCCCACCTCGCTCATCGACTCGTCGACGACGATCGTGCGCGCCGCGCTCATTCTACACCAGCGTGGCGATTCGGCGTTCAGCGATGTGGATTCGATCACACTCACTCCACGAGTCGTGATCGCGTCGCCGATCGTGACGGACATATCGAAGGCGGCGCTGCTACTCGCCGATTTGACGACCGTTCCGCTCACCGGTGTTCGCGTCAATCCGGGCGAGACGCGGAGCGACACCATCACGCTCGTCTCGCGCGCGGCGAGCATCGTCTCGCTCTGGCGTGCGGAGGGCCCGGTGGTGATGCAGCGAGCGATCGTGCTGCAGTCGTCGAGCGAAGGCCATGATGCGCGACGCTTTCTGATCTACTCAAATACTGCGCTGCCGGACTCGCTCCGTCCGCGATTGCACCTGACCTATATCCCGCGCAGCGGCTTCGGACTTCCGTGATGCGAACGATCAGCACGCTCGTCCTCTGCGCGACCTTTACCACGTCCGCAGCCGCTCAGGGCACGCTCAGCACGCAGGGCTTCGGCTATCCCGCGGGCGGACTTTCGACGCACGCCGAGGCCCTCGGCGGGTCGATTGCCGAAAGCGATCCGCTGTCGCCAGTGAATCCCGCAACGCTCAGCTCCTGGGGGCGTCCCGGGCTGTACTTTCAGTATGATCCGGAATTTCGGACGGTGAGTGGGGGCGGCAACAACAGCAGCACGCTCACCGCGCGCTTCCCGATGGTCGCCGGCGCGCTGAACATCGGCCCGCGGCTCACTTTCGGTCTGTCGGCGACGACATTTCTCGACCGCACCTGGGAAGTCACACGCTCGGGCTACGTGCACGACGGCGCAGACAGCTCGCTCTATGGCGAGAAGTTCAGCACCGATGGCGCGATCAACGATCTGCGCGCCGCCTTCGCGTTCTCGGTGCTACCGACGCTGAGCGTCGGAATTGGAGGCCACGTGCTGACGGGGCAGAACCGGCTCCTCATCACACGCGAGTTCAGCGACACCGCGACGGCGATCTTCAGCGAAAGATCGACGTTGAGCTACACCGGGCATTCGGTTTCCGGCGGCATCGCGTGGCGACCACTTCCCGTGCTCTCCTTCGGAGTGTCAGGGGTCGCCGGCGGTACCATGCACTCCTTCCGCAACGACACGTCGCTGAGCACAGCGAAGGTTCCGAAGCGATTCGGCTTCGGTGGGCTCTTCGGCGGAATCTCGGGGCTGTTGCTTTCCGCAAACGCCGAGTGGAACGGCTGGTCGGCGCTCAACGGACTCGGCGACGTGGACGCGCACGCTGTCGACGGCTGGGATTACGGCGTCGGCGCCGAGGTGCGCGCGCCCGCGTTGTTCGGCCAGGAGATCCCGGTGCGGATAGGCTACCGGCATCGCATTCTCCCTTTCCAGGCGGCGGGCGAGGCGGTGCAGGAGACGGACTACAGCGCGGGAATCGGCATCCCGATCCGGCGCGGCGCTTCGCGCATCGATTTTTCACTCACGCGATCGAATCGCAGCGCGAACGTTCCCGATGTCACGGAGCACGCGTGGATCCTGAGCGCCGGATTCTTCGTCCGTCCCTGAGCGGGCGCCGGCGATGACGCACGTTCCGCTCATCCTGGTGGCGGACGACGTTCCCGCGAACGTCGAGCTCCTCTACGATCAGCTCGCGATGCTCGGCTATCGCGTGATCTCGGCGGTCGATGGTCCGAGCGCTGTCGAGCTATGCTTTGCGGAGAAGCCGGATCTCTGCATCCTCGACGTCGCGATGCCCGCGGGATCGCTCCGCGTCGACGACCGGTCGACGGGCTTCGAGGTGTGTCGTCGGCTGAAGCGCGACCCGCGCACCGAGCGCATCCCCGTCATCTTCGTCACTGCGCTCAACGACACGACGGATCGCGTGAAGGCAATCGAGGCCGGCGGAGATGACTTTCTGACGAAACCGCACAACCGCCAGATCCTCAGTGCGCGCGTGCGGTCGCTGCTGCGCCTCAAGTTCGCGACGGACGCGCTCGATGACAGTTATCGCAAGCTGCGCGAGCTCGAGAAGGTGCGCGACGATCTGATGAAAATGATCGTGCACGATCTCAAGACGCCACTGACTTCGGTACTCGCGTCGCTCGAGATGGCGCTGGACGGAGACTTCGGCGCGGTGAGCGAGATGCAGCGCCGCGTGCTCGGCGACGCGGAGGCGAAGGCGGAGGATCTACTCGGGCTCATCGGTGATCTGCTCGAGGTCGCGCGCATCGAGGAGAACGTGCTCGATCTCGATCTCGCGCCGATCGCGCCGGGCGCGTTCATTGCGGAAATCGTGCATGAGTGGGAGGTGCGCTTCCAGCAGGAGGGCGCGAAGATCTTCGTCGATGTGGCGGAGGATGCGCCCGTGATTCACGCCGACAAGGGGCTGCTCAAGCGCATCTTCGCGAATCTGATTCAGAACGCGCTGACGCACACGGGGAGTGCGGTGGAGATCACGCTGCTCGCGCACCGGGATACGGCGACGGGCGGCATCCTGTTCACCGTGGCCGACAACGGTCCGGGGATTCCGCCTGAGTACCACGATCTGATCTTCCGGAAGTTCGAGCGCGCGAAGCAGCCCGAGGTACCGCGGGTGAGGAGCTCGGGACTGGGGTTGGCGTTCTGCAAACTCGCGGTCGAGCTTCACGGCGGGCGCATCTGGGTGCGGAGCACGGAGGGGAGTGGGAGCCAGTTCCACATCGCGATGCCGGTCCAGCCCCCCGCGCAGCCGTTGGCGGTTCCCCGCGGGGCATAGTTAGCTTTCAGGGTTGGCCCACAGTCAGTCCGAGCGTCATGTCGAGCGAATCGCCCACCGTCTACATCGAAACGTACGGCTGCCAGATGAACGCGAGCGACTCGGAGCTGATGCTCGGTCGCCTCGCGGAGTACGGCTATCGTGCGGTGAGCGGGCCCGAGGGCGCGGACGTCATTCTCGTCAATACCTGCGCGATTCGCGATCACGCCGAGCAGCGCGTGCTCGGGCGCATTGGTGAGCTCAAGCGGCATATGAAGGCCGACACCGTGCTCGGCGTAACCGGATGCATGGCACAGCGGCTCGGGCCGCGGCTGCTGGAGCGCGCGAAGCACGTCGACCTCGTGATCGGCCCCGACGGCTATCGCGCGCTGCCGTCGCTGATCGAGAGCGCGCGCAACGGCGAACGCGTGGCGAAGGTCGACTTCGATCTCGAGGAGCACTATGAGGACTTCCGCGCGCGCCGAGTAGACGGCGTGAGCGCGTGGATCCCGGTGCAGCGCGGCTGCGACTACCGATGCACGTACTGCATCGTGCCGACGACGCGCGGACCCGAGCGCAGTCGCGCGCTGCACGATGTGGTGCGCGAGGCGCACGAGACGGTGGCCGACGGGATCACCGAGATCACGATGCTCGGCCAGACGGTGAACTCGTACAACGACGGCACGCACGACTTCGCGGATCTGTTGCGTGCGGTCGGCTCCGTGCCGGGCGTGCGGCGGCTCCGCTTCACGAGCCCGCATCCGAACGACTTCTCGGATCGGGTGATCGAGGCGATGGCGGCGACGGGCGCGGTGTGCGAGCACGTGCATCTCCCCATGCAGTCGGGATCGTCGACGACGCTCAAGCGCATGCTGCGGCGCTATTCGCGCGAAGAATATCGCGAGTGCGTGCGCCGCCTGCGCGCGGCGATCCCAGGCCTCGCGCTCACGACGGACATCATCGTCGGCTTCCCGGGCGAGACCGAAGAGGAGTTCGCCGAGACGCTGGAGATGGTGGACGAGATCGGCTTCGACGATGCGTACACCTTCAAGTTCTCGGCGCGCGAAGGCACGCCGGCGACGCGGCTGCCGGAGTCGTGGACGATCTCCGACGAAGTCGCGAGCGAACGTCTGGCGCGGCTCATCGAGACGGTACGGAGCGGCACGCGCACCATTAACCTCGGAATGCTCGGCGCGCGACACGAGGTGCTGGTGGAGAAACTGTCGCGACGCGGTACGCTGCTGCAGGCGCGCACGCGGCATCACCGCACGGTGCTGATCCCCGGCGACGCATCGCTGATCGGGCGCTACCTGATGGTCGAGCTCACGGGAACAACGGGGTCGACGTTCACCGGCGCCGTCGTGCCGACGCGGGCAGCGCTCCCGATGGCCGGATGAAGAATCTCCTCGAGGGCGCGGTCGTCGGCATTTACGAGGAGCTGATAGCGAAGTCGCCGGAGACGTGCAGCTGCGACAACTGTCGCGAGGATGTGCTCGCCTACGTGCTGAACAAGACGCGCCCGCGCTACAGCGGCGGCACGGACACCGGGATGGCGCTGATCGCGCTCGACCTGCAGAAGGATCAGACGCGCGCGCAGCTGGCGGTGGTGGTGCTCGAGGCCATCCAGCGCGTGGCAGCGAACCCCAGGCACCCGGCGCACTAACGGGATTGCAGCCGCGCCGCGCCGATGCGACGCGACGCTCCGTGGTAGCGCATGATGAGCGGTGCCGCTCATCGCCCTCGCGGTTCTCGCGTACGCCGCCGGACTCGCAGCCGGATATCTCGGCGCGTCGGCTGCAGCCATCCTCGCTGGTGGAGGCTTCGCTGCCGTGATGGCGGTGCGCCGGCGCGCGACGCATGCGGCACTCGGCGCGCTCGTCGCCGCGGGGGCCTGCGTCGCAATGTACGATGCCGCTCGCGAGGCGCGGTGCCGGGCGGATGCGCCGCATCGCGGCAGGTGGAACGCCGAGCTCGAGGATGCCGCCGCGCCCGGCGCCTACGTGCGCGCGATGGTGCGCTGGCCCGGCTGCGCGATGCCCGCATCGATGTCGGTGGAGCGCGGGCGCGCGGCAGCGGGCGACGAGCTGTCGATCGTGGGCACCGTGTTCGTCACGGCGCGCGGGCTCAAGATCGCGCATGCGCACATCGCGCCGGCGGGCGCGCACGACCGGCTCCTCATCGCGCGCGCGGCGATCGGCGCGCGCATCGACACGCTGTTCCGCCGCGATGCGCCGCTCGTGCGCGCGCTGCTCATCGCCGACGAGCGCGCCGTCGATCCCGCCGTGAAGGATCGTTTCGCCGTCTCGGGGATCGTGCACATGCTCTCGATCTCCGGACTCCACGTCGCGATCATCGCGATGGCCGTCGAGCTCCTCTGCCGCATGGCGCGACTCCGTCCCGCGAGCGCGAGCATCGCCACGCTCGCGATCACCGCCGCGTACATCGCGGTGATCGGGCT
>JBDSHG010000034.1:0-22460 GCA_039918615.1 Gemmatimonadaceae bacterium
AGTGCGAGCGCGCCTGCGGGCGGATGTGCTCGCGGCGGAAGTTCCAGCCGACATCCATCAGCTCGACGGCGTCGAGCGCGCTGCGTCCGCGCCATGGTGCGCCGGCGGCGTGCGCGGCCTGCCCCTCGAAGTTGTAGAGCACCGAAACGAGCCCCGAGCCCTGCCCCGCGCCCCACCCCGTCTGCAGGTTGCTGCCGACGTGCGAGAAGAGCACGACGTCGACGTCCTTGAAAATGCCGTCGCGCACGAGATACGCCTTGCTGCCGAGCTGTTCCTCCGCAACGCCGGGCCAGATCTTGAGCGTGCCGGCGATGTGATCACGTTCCATGATCCTCTTGATCGCGAGCGCCGCGGTGATGTTCACCGCCTGACCTGAGTTGTGCCCCTCGCCGTGCCCCGGCCCGCCGGGAACGAGCGCGAGGTGACACGCGACGCCCGGGATCTGCGATGCCTGCGGGATGCCGTCGAGGTCGGAGCCGAGCGCGATCACCGGTTTTCCGGAGCCCCACGTTGCAACCCATGCGGTTGGGATGCCAGCGACGCCTTCACGCACCGTGAAGCCATTCGCCTTCAGCACGCCGAGGATGTACTTCGATGTCTCGAACTCCTGAAATCCGAGCTCGCCGAAGCTGAATACCTGGTCGACGAACTGCTGCGTGAACTGCGCGCGCGAGTCGATGTCCTTCATCGCCTCGGCCTTCAGCGCAGCGAGCTTCGGATTCGGCGGCGTCGTCGCCTGAGCGGAGAGATGCATCGCGGCGGCGAGCATCAGGGGGACACAGGACAAACGACGGGGCAGATGCACGCGCATTCTCCGCTCGGGTGAGGCGGCGAAGATGCATCAAGCGCGCTCTGTCAGCAACCGTACGATCGGATAGTTGGGCGAGACAGGAGTGTTTACCTTTGTCGCGTGCCCGACCGAACTCCTGCCAAAGCGCTGCGAACGCAGATCGTCATCGCCTTCGCCGCCGTCTACATCATTTGGGGCTCCACGTATCTCGCGATTCTCTTCGCGATCGAGACGCTGCCCCCTTTTCTGATGGTCGGCACTCGCTTCCTCGTGGCCGGCACGATCATGTACGTGTGGCTACGCGCGCGCGGCGCGCCCAAGCCCAGGGCGATACAATGGCGAACTGCGGCGATCGTCGGCATTCTGATGCCGGTGCTGGGCACCGGCGTGGTCGTGTGGGCCGAGCAGAAGGTGCCGAGCGGCATCGCGGCGCTGCTGGTAGCGATCGAGCCGCTGTGGATCGTGCTCATTCAGTGGGGGATGCGCGGCGGCAAGCGACCAGGCTGGATGGTGATCACGGGTGTGGCGATCGGGATGGGGGGGCTCTTCCTGCTGGTGAATCCGGCGGGCGACAGACAGCATGGGAACCTCGTTGCCGAAGGCATCTTGCTCCTCGCTGCGCTGTCGTGGGCTGCCGGCTCCATCTATTCGAAGCACGCACCGAAGTTCGAGTCGAAGTTCATCGGCACGGGGATGGAGATGCTCGTCGCGGGCGTGATACTGATCACCGCGGGGCTGGTCACCGGCGAGGCGAGCCACTTCTCGATTGCGGCGACGAGCACAAAGTCGTGGCTGGCGCTGCTTTATCTGATCACCTTCGGGTCGATCATCGCGTACACGGCGTACGTGTGGCTGCTACGAACCGTCGCGCCGACGCTCGTGTCGACGTACGCGTTCGTGAATCCGGTGGTCGCGGTGCTCCTCGGATGGGTGTTCGCGAGTGAGCCACTCAACGCGCGCACGCTCGTCGCAGCGGCGATCATCGTGGGCGCGGTGGCACTGATCACGGTAGGGCAGAGGGACGAGTAGCGAACGTATCGCCCCCGAGGCTAACGAACGTCCCCTTTAATTGTGCACGAGACACGGAGGCGGAACGAACGGCGGCGGCGGTGGTGGCGGCGTGTTCCGCACGCCCGTCGCGTATCCGTTCGTCGGGCCGACGCTCGCGACGATGGCATCGCCATGGGTGTCAGACGTCGTCGTCGTCATCACGAACAAGCCAGTCGAAGTGATCGTGCCGACATCCTCCGAATCCACGCTCCACATCGGCGTGATCGCCACGACGTGCCCCTCCGCATCACGACCGACGGCCGTGTATCGAACCGAGTCTCCGGTGCCGACCGTGTCGATTGCGGGAGAAACGGTGATCGTCGCGAGCTGCGCCGCCGGCGCCGTGTCGGGATTGCTCCCGCACGAGATCAGCATGCTCGCGACTGCGACCCAATCAACGCGAGGAATCCCTTCACTTCTGTGGTTTGCACCTGGCGCTCCGGCGGCCTGTGTCTCCTCCCTGCGGCCGGTGAGCTCACTCACATGCGGACGCGCGCTGTCCTAGACACGACGCGCCCTGTACGACGACGGACACCTTTGCGCATTCTCACGTGCGGCGCGCCGTCAGTCGCCCGCCGAGAGCTCCGGCGCGTGCGCGCCCGCCGTCGCCGTCTTCCGCCCGAACTTCACCCCGAGCCATTCCTTGAACTCGTCGAGAATCTCGTAGATCGTCGGGATGACAATGAGCGTTAGCAGCGTCGACGTGATCACGCCGCCGATCACCGCGCGGCCCAGCGGCGCGCGAAAGTCCGCGCCCTCACCATGGCCGATCGCCACCGGGAGCATCCCCGCGATCAGCGCGAGTGTCGTCATGATGATCGGACGCAGACGGATGCGCCCAGCCTCGATGAGCGCGTCGCGCCGCGACATCCCCTTCTCGCGCGCCCACTTCGCAAAGTCGATGAGCAGGATCGCGTTCTTCGCGACGATCCCCATCAGCAGCATTACGCCAATGAGGCTCATGATGTTGAGATCGTCTCCGGTCACGAGCAGCGCGAGCACCACGCCGATGAGCGACAGCGGAAGCGAGATCAGAATCGCGAGCGGATCGAGAAACGATCCGAACTGCATCACGAGGATCAGATACATCAACAGGATCGCGATGCCGAGCGCGGTGAAGATCTTCGTGAAGATCTCGTTCTGATCCTTCGCTTCGCCCCCCTGCGTGATCCGGTAGCCGGGCGGCAAGTGCAGCGTCGACAGCTGCTTCTTGATGGCATTCGTCACTTCGCTGAGCGGACGCCCCTGCACGTTCGCCTCCACGGCAACGACCGGCTCGCGATCCAGATGGTTGATCTGCGCCGGGCCGACGGTCTGCTCGATGCTCGCGATCTGCCCGAGCGGCAGCGTCGTAGGGCGCCCCTGCGCGTCCATCACGACGAGCGGCAGCCCCTGCAGATCCGAAAGATTCTCGCGTGCCTCCCTCGTCAATCGCACAGTGACATCGCGCGTCTCGCCACTCGGGTCGGTCCAGTCGCCCGCCTTGAGCCCCGCGAACGCAGGACGCAGCGACTGCGCGACAGCGCCGACCGTGATGCCGAGTGAGCCTGCGAGAGGGCGATTGAGCTGCACGTCGAGCTCGGGCTTCTCGCCGCGCGTCGACAGTCCGACATCCACCGCGCCCGGCACCTTCGCCACCGACACGATCGCCTGCTCCGCGAGTCGTGTCAGCACCACCGGATCGGGCCCCCGCATCTCGACCTGTACGGACTTCCGCGCGCCGCCGAAGCCACTCGTGAACACCGACACCGTCACGCCGGCGACGTGCGAAAACTCGCGTCGGAACTCCGCTCCGAGCGCATCCTGGCTGATGTGGCGTTGCGCCTTCGGCGTCAGACGCACATACACCAGCGCCTGATCGACCCCCGGCGCGCGAAACGGAATTGCGCCGCCGATCGACGTATAGGTGTACTCTACTTCCTTGTGCTTGCGCGCCAGCTCCGCAACCGCCTCCGTGCGCAGCCGCGTGTACTCGAGATTGCTCCCGCCCGGCGCCTCGATGATGAGGCTGATCTCGCTGCGATCGCTTACCGGCACGAAGCCCGCACCGCCGATCGTCCTCTGCAGTACGCCCGCCAGCACGAACGATCCCAGCGCGAGCAGCGAGACCGCGAGTCGGTGATCGAGCGCCCACGCGATGATGAGCTTGTAGTTATCCGCCTGCTTGTCGAACCACACGTTGAAGCGCGCGAGCACGCGACCGACGGCGCCGCGCCGTATCTCGCCGCCATGCTCGACCTGCGGATCGGGCCAATACGCCGAGAGCATCGGATCGAGCGAGAACGACACGAAGAGCGACACGAGCACCGAGCACGCAATCGTGAGCGCGAAGGGCTTGAACCACTGCCCCGCCTGCCCGTACATGAAAGCGACCGGCAAGAAGACCGCCACGATCGAGAAGGTCGTCGCCGTGACCGCGAGCCCGATCTCATCCGTGCCAGTGTGCGACGCCGTAACGTGGTCTTCGCCGAGCTGGATGTGTCGTACGATATTTTCTCGCACGACGATCGCGTCGTCGATCAGAATGCCGATCGCGAGCGAGAGGCCGAGCAGCGACATCGTGTTGAGCGTGAAGCCGAACGCCCACACCGCGACGAACGACGCAATTACGGATACCGGCAGCGCGAGCCCGGTGATCACCGTCGACCGCCACGAATTCAGAAACAGGAACACCACGAGCACCGTCAGCAGTGCGCCCTCCACCAGCGCCTCCTCGACGTTCCGCACCGCATGGCTCACCCGCTCGCCCGCATTCTGCACCTCGGCGAACTTCACACCGGGGGGGAGCGTCTTCTGCAACTCGTCCACCTTTGCCTGCACCGCGGATGCGACCTGCGTCGTGCTGTACCCCTTCGACTTCAGAATCTCGATGCCGACGGCCTGCTTGCCGTTGAAGAGCGCCATCGAGCGCGGCTCCTCGGTTCCGTCGTAGACGTTCGCGATCTGATTGAGCCTGATGAGCTGCCCGCCTCGATTGGCGACGACGAGATTCCCGAAGTCCGCCGCGTTTTGCAGGCGTCCGCTCAGCCGGATGAGCTTCTCGTCGAGCTTCCCGTTGAGCCATCCCACCGGCGACGCGAGATTCTGCGCCTGCAGCGCGGCGACGACCTGCGCGACGCTCACGCCCGACGACTGCAGATCGGAAGGGCGCAGCTCCACCACCATGTTGCGCTTCACTTCGCCGACGACGTTCACCTGCGCGACGCCTGCGATCGAGCGGAGATCGCTCGCGAGCCCGGGATCCGCGATGCGCGTGAGCACCGGCGCGGGCGTGGTCGGCGACGTGAGCACCAGCGTGAACACCGGCGCCTCCGACGGATCGAAGCGCGTGAGGATCGGCTCCTTCATCTCGGGCGGCAGATCCTCGCGCTTCGTCGAGATCGCGTCGCGCACATCCTGCGACGCCTGCTGGATCGGCTTGTCGAAATCGAAGAAGAGCGTGCACTGCGCAAGGCCATCAATCGCGAAGCACGTCGACTGATCGCCATCGAGCCCGCTGATCCCCCAGATCGCATCCTCGACCGGCTTCACGATCTCCCGCTCGACCTCTGCCGGCGATGCGCCCGGATAGGCGATCGTCAGTCCGACGATCGGCGCCTGAATGTCCGGGAACTCATCGGTGTGGAGATTGAGCAGCGCGGCGCATCCGAAGGCCACGAGCGCCACCATCGCCGTGACGGTGATGATCGGCCGCTTGATCGCAAAGTCGGAGATGAACATGCGCTGCTCCTGCCCGCCTCTCGGCGGTTAGCGAGTGCCCGTCGGCCTGTCGCCGGCGGCGGTGATGCGAACCTTCGTTCCGGGCGCGAGCCCCTGTGCCGCGCTCACGAGCAGCGTATCGCCCGGCGTCACACCGGCGCTGATCTCGACCTGCCCGGAGGCGTTGTCGCGGATGCCCAGCTGCACCGGTACACTCTCCACCACCCCGCCCTTGATGCGCAGCACGAGCGGCGAGACACCGCGCTCGTCCACAGCGGCCACAGGCACCATGATCCCCTGTCCGCTCTCCGTCGCCACGCGCCCATCCGCGAACAGCCCACCGACCAGCGTGCTCTTCTCGTTGGGGATCGTCACGTACACGCGCACCTGGCGCGTCGCGGGATCCGCCGTGGGGTTGATGCGATCGATCTTTCCAGTGAACGTCTGCGCACCGTAACCATTCACCGTGAACAGCACCGGCGTTCCGATCTTGAGCGACGCGAGCTGCTCCGCCGGCACCGATCCCTCGAGGCGCATGCTCGCCGGATTCACGACGGTCACGATCGCGGTGCCCGGCTGCACGACATCACCCGCGTTCACCGGACGCTCGCTCACGAGCCCGTCGAATGGCGCGCGGAAGGACGCCTTGTCGAGCTGCTGCTGCGCGGCCGTGAGCCGCGCCTGCGCATCAGCCATTCCCGCCCGCGCCGATGCCAGCGTGCGCTGCGCCGCTTCGACATCGCGCGGCGCAACGGCGCCCGCCGTCTCGAGCCGCTGTTCGCGCTCCGCATCGCGCGTCGCGTTGTCGAGCGTGAGCTTCGCCGACCGCTGCGCGGACTGTGTCGAAAGCATCGCCTCGCGCAGCGATGTGTCGTCGATGCGCGCGAGTGTCTGCCCGCGCTTGACACTCTGCCCCTGCTCGACGTTCGTCTGCACGACCGATCCGGAGATCTCCGAGCGCAGCGTCGCCGACTGCTGTGGCGTCATCGTCCCCGCGATCGACGGGCCGCTGCGAATCAGCCCGCTCGTCGCGATGACGATCCCCTCCTTGCCCACGCTCGCCGTGTCGATCGCCGCTCCCGTGATCTTCGGATGCGCCTTCTTGTACTGCTGCCAAACAATGCCGATCGTGATCACGATGGCGATCGCCGCCAGCCACCACTTCCACGATGTCCTCATACTGCGCGAATTCCCGTACGGTGCCGTCACGGCGTTCCCGATGTCTGACTCGGCACACCCGCCGGTAGGTTCGACGCCCCTGATTGCCCCGATGTCGTTCCCCCCGTCTGCGTACCGAGCGGCAAGGTCGGCGCCGACTGCTGCGCGCCGGGCTGCGTCTGGGACTGCGCCGCCTGCGCCGACGTTCCCGTCAGTGGCAGATCGCGCAGCAGCGCGAGACGCATGCGCGCCACCTGCAGATCGCGAGCAGCCGTCGCACGATTCGCCTCCGCCTGCTGCAGCTGGATCTGCGAATCGTTGAGCTCCGTCTGCGTCGAGATTCCTTCCTTGAATCGCACCGTCGCGATCTGATACGCGCGAGATGCCTGCTGCGCCGTCCCTCTACTCGCGTCCATCTGCGCCTGCGCCGAGCGAAGCTTGTTCAGCGCATTCAACGCGTCGAGCTCCGCGAGCTCGCGCGTCTGCTGCAGCTGCGCGCGCGCCGTCTGCAGCCCCGCGCTCGCGATCTGCTCGTCGCCATGGATGTTGCCGCCCGTGAAGATCGGGAGCGTCAACGAGCCGCCGACCGTCCAGTTCGACCGAAAGTCCGACCACGACGGAAAGACGCCCGACGGATATGCGACCCGACCGAATGCCGACGTCAGCGCAAGCGATGGAATTCGCTCCGCATGCGCGACGGTCACCGCGCTCTTCTGCGCAGTCACGTTCTCCGACGCCTGCCGCACCGCCGCACGACTCTCGGCCGCCGTGTCCGGAGTCTCCGCGAGCAGCGTCGCCACGGTGCCCGCGGGCACAGTCGTCGAATCGTCGAGCGACGTCGTGAGCGCGACCGAATCCGTGAGGGGCAGATGGAGCAGCTGCTTGAGGCGCACGTACGCGATGTCCCGGTCGGAGCGACGCTGGATGAGCACTGGCACCTGATTGTCGCGCGTCACCTGCGCGCGCAGCAGGTCGAATTCCGCCGCGTTGCCGACCTGGCGCCCGAGCTTCGTCTGCGAGAGCGTAGTGTCCGCCTGCGAGAGTGTGGCCGCGGCAATGACCACGAGCTGGTCTGCCAACTGCGCGTCGTAGTACGCCTGCGTCACATCGAGCGTGAGCTGCGCCTGCGCGGCGGTGAGCCCGATCGCCGCGCTCCGCTTGCCTGCATTCGCCGCGCGGTACTGCGCCGTGACGCGACCGCCGGTGAAGACGTTCTGCTGCAGCGAGAGTCCGAGGTTCCACTGGTTCGCCGCGCCAAAGCCGAGATTCTGGATCGATCCGAACGGATTGCTGCCGGCGCCGCAGCCCAGCGCGGACTCGAGCAGCGCGAGCCGTGCATCGGTGGGGGCATCGGGATCAGGCGTGAAGGTGCTGCACGCGGGCGGCCCGCCGCTGTCGCTGCCGAAGCTCAGCCCCGAGAACTGCGACTTGAGCGTGCGCGTGTAGCCTGCGCTGCCGAAGAGCTGCGGGAGGAACTGGCTGTGCGCCTTGCTGCGCTGCCCCTCGGCGCGCGTCACCCCCGCGCGCGCGATCGCCAGCTCCGGGCTCTTCGCCTCGGCGCTGGCGAGCGCGTCGTCGAGTGAGAGCCGGCGCAGCAGCGGACTCGCGAGCGAGTCGCCGCGCTGCCCGTCCACACGCGACGGAGTGGCAAGCATTGCGGCGGCGAGCGCAAGTAGAGGGAAAACGCTCCGGGTTATCGTCACGGAGGGAAAGTAACCGTAGGGTGAAGGTGGTGCGATGCGAGCGATCCGCGATGCTCGTCCCAACGCATCGCGGACCGTGAAAGTTGCGGCGAATTGCGGTGCTATTCCTCGTCGTCGCCGCTCTCGGCGTCGATGTTCACCGAGCTCTCCGCGAGATCGGTGAGCAGCTTGTCCGTCAGCTGCTCGTCGTCCAGCGTCTCCTGGAGAAGTTCGGCGTGGCGCTCTTCGCCGAGCTGGCGCGCCCAGGTGCGTACGCATCCGTAGCCCGCCATCTCGTAGTGCTCGACATGCTGCGCGGCGGCAATGAGCCCCACATCCAAAACATCCGGCGCGGGACGTTCCCCTATGAGCTCGGAGCCTTCCTTGAGCAGCCCCTCCATTCCGACGCACTTCTTGCCGCGCGGGCTCTCATCGAGCTCCTTGAAGATGCGCTCGAGGCGCTTGATGTGACGCTCCGTCTGCGCGAGGTGCGTGTTGAACGCCTTCTTGAGCTTCGGATGCGTGGCGGCCTTGATCATCTTCGGCAGCGCCTTCGTGATCTGCTTCTCCGCGCTCCAGAGATCCTTGAGCTCATCGACGTACAGCTCTCTCAGTGATTCCATCTTCATTTGTGCCATCTCCTCGGCGGGCCGCTGTCGGCCGGTCATCTATTGGCATGTCGCGCGATGGCCCGCGCGGCCATGAGTTCTCGGGGCCGACAATAGCAAGGCACGTACCGAAGCGGAACGGATGGCGGGGAGGTACGAGGCCATACCGGCACCGCCGGATACGACAATGGCGCGAGGTCATCCTCGCGCCATTCGATGGAGCTCACACCGGCGGCGAATATCAGCCGCGGTTCTTCAGATCGTTGAAGTAGCCCCACGTGAAGCCAATGACGGGGATCGTGAAGAAGAACCACCACGTCATCGCACCGTACAGCGGCATTCCGGGAAACTTCTGGGAATACGAGAGCTTGGTGCCGTTATAGGTCACCCACATGAACGCGAACAGCGCGATCGAAAAAATCCAGCCGCCTGCGAGCACGACCCCCTGCGTTCGCCTCTTCATCTCGTTCCTCACGTTCGGTCGGCGCAACGACCGCGACCGGTTTCGGCGGGCGCCCTCGCGGCCCCATTTCCCGAGCGAAAGATAGCTTTGCGGCCCGTCGACCCGCAAACCGGCTACCCATCTTCCGGTTCCAATCGTCCCAATTCATAGATGCGCTGCTGAGCTTCGCCTCCACTCCCCGCTGATGCCGACCCTCCTCTCATTCGTGTTCCTGCTTTCGGGCGCTGCCGGCCTGATCTACGAGTCGATCTGGACCAGATATCTGGGGCTGTTCGTCGGGCACGGAGCCTACGCCCAGATCATCGTTCTCACGATCTTCCTCGGCGGAATGTCGGTAGGGGCGTACGTGGTCGGCCGGATATCGGCGCGCCTCCGCGATCCGCTCGCCGCGTACGCGATGATCGAGCTCGCGATCGGCGTGATCGGCTTCCTCTTTCACGACATCTTCCTCGCCGTCACGAACGGCGCCTACGACCATCTCTTCCCGTCGCTCGCCGGCTCGCCGAACGCGGTCGTCATCATTAAATGGACGATCGCGGCGTTGCTGATCCTCCCGCAGTCGATTCTGCTCGGCGCCACCTTCCCGCTCATGAGTGCGGGGGTGCTGCGAATCATCCCGCGCGAGCCGGGAAAGGTGCTGGCCGAGCTGTACTTTGCGAACTCTCTCGGCGGCGCGCTCGGCGTGCTGCTCGCAGGGTTCTGGTTGCTCGCGGCCGGCGGGCTTCCTCTCACGCTCGCGGTCGCCGCGTCGGTGAACTTCGTGGTCTTCCTGATCGCGCTCGGCGTGGCGAGGCTCGGCGCACGCGGTGGCGCGGCAGAGGCGCCGACGACGTCAGTCCAGCCAGCGCCCGCGGGCGAGACGCCGGCCGCCGCGGAGCTGCTCTCCGACCGCGTCGCGCGGCTGCTGCTCCTCGTTGCCTTTGGCACGGCCGTGGCCTCGTTCATCTACGAGATCTCGTGGATCCGCATGCTGTCGCTCCTCCTCGGCAGCGCCACGCACTCGTTCGAGCTGATGCTCTCCGCCTTCATCCTCGGGCTCGCGCTCGGCGCGCGGTGGGTGCGCGCTCGCGCCGATCGCTTCGCCGACCCCGTGCGCGCGCTCGGCATCGTGCAGTGCGCGATGGGGCTCGCCGCACTTGCGACGATCCCGATCTATCTCGCCGCATTCGGATGGGCCGCGTCGTTCATCAGCGCGCTCAAGCTCACCGATGGCGGCTACGATCTCTTCACCGTTGCGCGCTACGTCGCCTGTCTGCTCGTAATGCTGCCGTCGACATTCTGCGCGGGGATGACGCTGCCGCTCATCACGCGCATGCTCATGCGCCGCGGCGACGGGGAGGGAGCAATCGGCATCGTCTACGCGTCGAACACGCTCGGATCGATCGTCGGTGTGATCCTCGCGGGACTTGTGCTCCTGCCACTGGTCGGCCTGAAGGTGCTCCTCGTCGCGGGCGCCGTCGTGGACATGGCGCTCGGCGCCATTCTCCTGCGTGAAGCGGCGGCAGGTGCGCGTCCGGCGCTGCGCTTCACCGCGCGAGCGGTATTCGTCATGGGAGCCGCGGTGCTCGCCTCGCTCGCATTCAATCACTTCGATCAGGGAATGCTCTCGAGCGGCGTCTATCGCTATGGAAGTCTGCCGGATACGACGGACCGACGCATCATTTTTTATCGCGATGGCAGAACCGCGACGGTGACCGTGGGTCGTGCCGAGCCGGAGGGATTTACGTGGATCGCGACGAACGGAAAGCCCGATGCGTCCGTCGACCGCGCGTGGTTCTCGCCGCGCGACACGACCGAGCGGCGAGTGCTGAATGGCGACATCTCGACGCAGGTGCTCATTCCGGTGGTCACGCTCGCGCACATGCCCGATGCGCGCCTCGCGGCCGTGATCGGCGAGGGTTCGGGGATGACGTCGCACTTCCTTCTCGCGAGCCCGAAGCTCGAACAGGTGGTGACCATCGAGATCGAGCCGCAGATGATCGCCGGCTCGCGGGTGTTCTATCCGGCCAACCGCCGTGTGTTCGACGACAGACGCTCGCGATTCGTCGTCGATGATGCCAAATCGTTCTTCGCGACCGATGCGCGCAAGTACGACGTCATCATTTCAGAGCCGAGCAATCCATGGGTGAGCGGAGTGTCCGGGCTGTTCACGGACGAGTTCTACCATCGCGTGCGCGGCTACCTCACGCCTCACGGCGTATTTGGTCAGTGGCTGCATCTCTACGAAATCGACGACGGGCTCGTGCTCAGCGTGCTCTCCGCGATCCACAAGAATTTTCCCTCGTATTCGGTGTATCTGACCTCGAACGACGATATGCTGATCGTCGCCTCGAACCTTCCGGAGATGCCGGACCCGGATTGGACGGTGCTGTCGGAGCCCGCGATCGCAGCGGACCTGGGCGGCATAGTTCCGTTCACGGATCAATCGCTGAACGCCACGCGTCTCATCGACCGGCACCAGCTCGCTCCGCTGCTGGATCATTACGGCACTCCGAACTCCGACTATCGCCCGGTGCTCGACCTAGGCGCGGAGCGCACGCGCTTCAAGCGGATCACGGCCTCCGGCTTCGGCACGCTCCGCGTCGAGCGCTTCGACATGCTCGCCGCGATGTTCGGCCGTCGCCGGCCGTTCGACGATGCACCGTTGACGGCGGTGCCCGAGATCTGGCAGCTGCACGCCCTCACCGTGGGTGCCGCACTGCGCAATCCCGCGCTCAAGGTGGCGGACGATACGGCGGGCGGGAGAGACGCGCGCGATGCACGCCAGCGCATGTGGGAGCTGGACGTTGGGCTGGCGGCCGGCACGCCGCCGCCTGACTGGAAGCGGTGGACAAGCTCCGCGCTCGAGGTCGAGCGGTTCATTCACGCGGGCACGGCCGGCGTCACGTGGGAACCGTTCTACACATCGCTCGAGAAGTACATGGATCGCGCGCACGCGCCGTTGGAGGCGCGGCAGTCGATCGCCTTCCGGCACGCGCTCGCAGCGTGGGATTTCAAGACCGCATCCGCGCTCGCGGACACGCTCGCACCGCTTGCGCTCAAGGACGAAAGCTGGACGCAGGTAGACGAAATTCGCGAGGGCGGCGTCGTCGCGAAGCTCAAGACCGGCGACGCCGCCGGTGCGCGCGCACTGTGGGTGAAGCTGTCGCACTCCGCCACGCGCAAGTCGGACGCGCTGCGATCGCTCCTGCTCAACGCCTACATCATCGACGCGTATAAAAAAGCGGCACGCCATTGAAGGCGTGCCGCTTTTCGAATCCGTCTACAGCCAGCGAGCGTTAGCTCTTCAGGCTGTTGTCCTTGATCGCCTTCGCCTGCGTCAAGTGACCCTGGACCTTCGCGATCGACTCATCGACGGCCGACTTGAGATCGGGCGCCTTCGCGTTCTGCGACGCGTCGTTAAGCTTGTCGAGAACCTTCTGATGCGTGTCGACCTGCTTGTCCATGTAATCCTCGTCGAAGTCCTTGCCGGCCTTCTTGTCGTTCAGATCCTTGATGTCCTTCTGGCCGCCCTTCATCAGATCCGTGACGTCGCTCTTGGACGTGTCGGGAGTGATCGCAAGTTTCGTCGCGAGTGCCTTTCCGTCCGCGTCCATCTTCGTGTGATCGGCGATCATCAGCGCAGCGAACTTCTTGACGGCTGGATTCGTCGCCTTGTGCTGCGCGATCTTCGCTTCCTCGATCTCGCCCTGGTTCGCAGCGTGCGCGAACGCGAGGATTTGCGCGTCGGTCCAGTCGTTCTTCGGGGTCGCCACTGCGCCTGCGGAAGCAGTGGTGTCCGCCATTGCGGGCGCGACCGTTGTGTCGGAAACTGCGACGTCACCCTTCTTCTGGCAGGCGCCGAGTACCGTACACGCGGCGACGGTGGCGGCGATGGTAAAACGCGATAGTGAGCGGTTCATGTCTTCCTCCGTATAGTCTGGGGCTCGGGCAACGCCCGGGCTCGGTAGAGATTCTTTGCAAGAGACGTGCTTCTTTCGCTTTGAGTGGACATTCTTTTGCTTTCAGGGTATTCAGACTTGGTAAGCATTCAGCCTTGGTAACGCATGTCGATACGCCCCACACCCGTCCCAGCACCCCCTATGAGCACTTAGGAGCCTGTATGTCTCTGCACATTGCCCGACGCATGGGAATCGCCCTTCTTGGCGGCGCCATTGTGACCCCGATCGCATCCGCGCAGGGTACCTCCGGCTACGCGCCCGGGAAGCTGCGCTATCACGTCACCACGGTGAGTACGCGAGCCCAACCGCTGGGCGGCGGTCGCGCGCCCTTCGATTTCACGACGACGACGAATCAGTGGATCGTGCTCGAGGTTGCGCCGCAGTCGGCTGACACGCTCAAGATCGCGATGACCGTCGACTCGATCCGCATTACGTCGACGCTCGACGCGCCAGCGCCAGATCTCTCTGTATTCCAGGGCGCTAAATTCGCGGGGACGATGTCGGCGCGCGGGCACGTCTACACGCTTGCGCCCGCGGGAGGATCGACCGATCCGAAGCTCGCCGCGTTCTCGACGGCGCTGAAGCGGTTCCTCCCCATCCTCCCTGAGCGTTCACTCGCCACCGGCACCAGCTGGGCGGACACCGTCGTCGAGCACCCGAGCGTCGGCACGATCAAGATTACGTCGAGCTCTGTCACGACGTACAAGGTCGCCGGCGACACAACGGTGAACGGGCAGCATGCGTGGCGTATCGATCGCTACACGACGATCGCACAGCTCGGAAAGGGGACGGAGGCAGGGCGCCCGCTTGAGGTGAGCGGCAGTGGCTCGGTCACCGGGATGCAACTCTTCACCGACAAGGGCGTCCTGCTCGGCGGCTCGTCCACGCAACGCACCGATCTGCAGGAGAAGATGAGTGAATCGGACGGCGCCGTGATTCAGCAGACTTTCAAGTCCACGATCGAGCTTCTCCCTTCCGGTAGCTAGCCTGCGCTGATGTATCGCATTCGCTGGACCGCGCTCCTCGCGATGATGGCGATCGCCGGGGCGCGCCGGCTCGGCGCACAGACGGTGCGCTACGGTGTCATGGGCGATTCCGTGACTGCGCAGCTTCGTGCGTTGTGGACCGAGGACTCCACGCAGAACGAACGCGCGTACTGTGTCCAGCGCGCGCGCATCAGTTCGCGTCCGGTGCTCGGCGGCGGCACCGACTCGATCTTCCGCGTTCTCGCGGTAAAGCCCGCCGACGTCACGTCGCAGGATCCCAACCACGCCGAGTTCGAGTGCGCGGATGGGACACCCGAGTTGCACACACATCCTCCGGCCACCTGCCTTACCGACGACCCGAGCTCGTGCCGCGCCGATGGGCCGCTCGCATTCAGCTGTCAGCCGAGCCGCTCGGATTACATGGAGCTCCTGGCGCGTGGCGACGAGTACGGAATCATCCAGTGCGACCGGCGGGCGTTCCGCTTCTACTATCCGAGCGAGTATGCGACGTCGCCGCCAAAGGCGCGCACGAGCGCATCTACCCCTTGATTCGGTGGTTTTTCGCTTCGCGCCGGGCTCGTGGACCGCTGATTGCGATGTGCAGGAGGAGAAGTCCCTCATAGCAGCGCAGGCGCGAGTGTCGCACACGGGTCCGAGCACGATACTGGTGATCGCGAAAGAGCCATTGATCCAGACGCTCATGTGTTCCCTCGTCGATCTCTCGGGGCACAACGCCACCCAACCGCGCGCTGACGAGACTGTCGCAGCTGCGATCGGGCGCGTGCGCCCGGAGCTGCTCCTCCTCGACTGCGAGCACGAGTGCGCATGCGAGCAGGAAGCGTACGACGCAGCCGCAGATGTGGGCGCCGAGGTGCTGCTCTTCACCCCCGCGCGCACGAATGACGAGGTGGCAGACTTCGCGCGCGGGCGCGGGCTTCGTTCGATGGCGCTCCCGATACGCCTGCAAGAGTTCTCGCAGACCCTGCAGGTATCGCTGGGCGTCTGATCCCGCAGTGCGCCGTTGGAGGTGAAGATGCCGCCGGCTTATTTACCTGATGAACGCAAAACGGGGAGAGCATTTCGCTCTCCCCGTTTTCGACCAGCTGCTGCTGCAGCGTTACGGCGTCTTCGCGGCGCGTGCGCTGTCGAGCGCCTGGGTCTCCTTCGTCGCCGGGATTCCCATGCGAACGCTGTCGATCGGGGAGACCTGCAGGCCACTCCGTGGAACCCGGACCGTGTCGACCGGAGCGGAGGTCGAGTCCATCTTCATCCCCGTCATGCTCGAGGAGTCGGTGGTGGTCGTCGTGGTGGTCATGGCGCTGTCACCCTGCTGACTGTGCGTTGGCGTCGGGGCCGCGGCGCCCGTGCCGTACTGGTTGGTCGAGTCAGTGGTGGTCGTCGTGGTGCTGGTGGTCGGCTCAGGCGTCGGCGCTGGCGTCGGCTCGGGAGCAGGCGCGGGTGCCGGCTCGGCGACCGGGGTCGACGCAGGCGTGGTGGTGACGTCGCCGTTCGTGGCGGACGTGGACGTCGTGTGCGAGCCGTCCTTCGACACGCGGATATGCGTTCTCGTCTGGCCAAATACCACGGCCGGCGAGAGGGCTATCGCCGCGATCGCGATGAATTTGATCTTCATAAAGCTCCCCCTGAATACGATATTGTGGACCCGGCCTACGGTGTTCGGCCTAAGTGGCCGCTACAGAAGCAAGGTGTGGACCGCTGCAAAAACCAATGTGCATTGTGCATGCCGGACGGAACTGGACCTGGATCACACTTTAAAGACCCTGGAGAATCGAATGTCGCACAGTAGCTCCGCACGACGGGCATTTCTCGCTTCGCTCGCCACCGCGGCCGGCGCGACCCTTCTCGCCCCGCTCCTGTCGCGCACGGGCGTAGCGAACGCCGCACTCCCCGATGAGACGTGGGATCTGGGCTGGCTCGGTCATCTGAAGGGGAAGCATCGGCAGGTCTTCGATGTCGGCAAAAAAATCGAGGAGGTCCCCGGGCCACTGCACGTGCTGGGGAATTATCTCGATTCCTGGAACGAAGCATTTCACCTCGACTTTCCGCAGATCAACACCGTGATGAGCATCGCCGGCAGCGGATTCCCGATCAACGTCAACGACGCGATCTGGGAGAAATACAAGCTCGGCGAGAAGTGGCAGATCAGCGACGGCTCGAAGGTAACTCCCACGCACAACGTCTTTCTCGACGCGCCGGCCACGGACGCGAAGCGAGCTTCGGTAAAGGGGCTGCAGGCACGCGGCACGATCTTCTGCCAATGCAACAAGGCGCTGCACGGGATCGCGCGCGAGTTCGCGATGGGATCGCACGATTCGGTGGACACGATCTATCAGGAGCTGGTGGCCGGCCTCAACCCCGGAGTGAAGCTCGTTCCCTCGAACACGATGCTCGTCGGCCTCGCGCAGGAGCACGGCTGCGCCTACCAGTCGGTTTGAGCCGCGGCCTCAGGAGCGAGCGATGCTCGGTGTTCCCCTCCTTCAACGTTCGGATGTCGTCGCCGCGTGCGACGCCTGTGGCGCATGGTTCGACCCCGGCGCGGGCGGCTACTGCGCGCACTGCAATCGCCTCCTCTGCGAGCGCCACTACCACGGTTCGCGCTTGGAGAAGCTCTGGCGCGTGCTCGCCGGGCGCACGCTCTGCCGCGAATGCGCGCGCCGGAGCTCGACACCCTAGGGCGGCGTCGAGTCCGGCTTCATCACGCTCGGCGTGAGCCGCTTCCGATTCTCCTGGATCGTGTGCACGTAGCCGAGCGTTTCCTTGTAGCGCCAGCGCGGAACGGTAGGCGCCACGCTCTCGACGTTCGGCCACGCGCGCTCGTTGAGCTTCGACGCCTTCGCGACGCCCTGCGCGCGGAAGATCGTCCCCTCTCCGGCATTGTAGCCCCCGAACATGAAGCGCCAGCGATCGTCGTCGGGGACACTGTCCTTCCAGAGCATCCACATATCGCGGTCGTGCATGATCCCCGCAGCGATGTTCCACTGTGGATCATCGATCGCCGTCATTTCCGGGCGATGTGAAGCGATGTCGCGATATGTGGACGGCATGAGCTGCATGATTCCGCGCGCGCCCACCCAGCTCTTCGCCGTGGGCGACAGCCCGCTCTCGGCCATCCCCTGTGCCTTGAAAAGCTTCCAGTCGAAGCCAATGCCGAAGTAGCGCTTCGTATATTTCTTGAAGTACGCGTCGTAGCGATCGGGTGGCGTGCGCTGCGCCGTCGCACGCGCGGGCGCGAACGGCGCAGTGAGAGTCACGAGCGCAGCGACGATCGCCGCACGCCGCCCGAGCCTCAATTCAGCGCCCGCCCCACGATGATCGCGATCGACAGGAAGAGCGCCGCGATGAAGATCGCAACCGCGACATTCCCCTTCTTCAGCTCCTCCGCGAAGTCCACTTCGGGAGTGAGTCGGTCGAACACCCGGTAGGCGACCCACATGAGCGCGACGCCCAGCGTGGCGTAGAGGAAGTTGACGGCTATGATTGTCCAGTCCATTTCACCCTGATTGTGCGCGGTAGGGGTGCGGGAAACCCTCCAAATGCCGAATATAGGGTTGGCAGGGTGAGCAGCAACTCTCTCCCCTCCGAAACAGGACGACGGGCGGGGACGTAGGTAGCAGGGTTACGACGCGAGCCAACAACGAGGATCTGATGCCCTACCTACTTCAACAAGCAGCGCAGTCGGCCACCGACGCCAATGTCAACGCGACGGACTTGGCCGCCCAGATTCGGGCGCAGGTGAACCAGCAGCTCAAGCAGGCGGGACTCAGCGACCAGGCGGCGAAGAGCGCCGCCGACGCCGCCGCACAGGGCGTCACCGGCGTGAAGTTCTCGAAGGATGGCAAGACGATCACCGTGCAGACGCCGCTCGCCCCGGTCGCACCGATCGTGGCGCCAGTACTGGTCGACGGTGCAGATGCGCCCGTGACGAGCACGACGGTCCCGCCGAACTTCCCCCACGACGTTCCACCGCGCGTCGAGAGCCTCGGCTATGCATTCCTCCTCATGATCGCGGTGATCGCGATCGGCAAGCCACTGGTTCGCGTGTTCGGCAACATCATCGAGCGGCGCGCGCTCAAGACCGCGATGCCTGCGGAATTCGGCGCACGGCTCGAGCGCATCGAGCAGGGGATCGAGTCGGTGTCCATCGAGGTCGAGCGCATCTCCGAATCGCAGCGCTATCTGCTCAAGGTGCAGAAGCCGGCGCCCGAGCACATGGAACTTCCGCGGAGCGCCAGCTGACCGACGGGCTGGGCCAGACCTACTACGACCGCTGGTATCGGCACCCGCATCATCGCGTTTCCACGCCGGCGGAGCGCGCTCGGGCGGCGCGTACGATCATCTCGATGGCGGAGCAGCTGCTCGAGCGACGCGTGCGCAATGCGCTCGACGTCGGCTGCGGCGAGGGGCTCTGGCGCGCTGCACTCCGCGCGAATCGGCCGGCTCTCGCGTACGCGGGCATCGATCCCAGCGCGTACGCCGCGAAGCGCTTCGGCGCGCGCCGCAACATCCGCCAGGGTGACATCACCTCGCTCGACGCGCTCCGCATCCGCGGTCCCTTCGACGTCATCATCTGCAACGACGTCCTGCACTACGTCGCGACGCCGGAGCTCCGCATCGGCGTCCACGCACTCGCAACGCGGCTGCGCGGTGTCGCGTATCTCGGGCTGTTCACGAGCGCGGACGACATCGAGGGCGACATGAAGACGTACCTCAGGCGTCCGCCGTCGTTCTACCGACGCGAATTCGAGCGCGCGGGGCTGCGATCGGTCGGGATGCACTGCTGGATCCCCGCCGAGCTCGCGAAGGATCGCGCTGCTATGGAGCTCAGCGGCGCTTGAGCTTCACGCCGCATGCGCTCAAGAGGCGTGGCGGCTCCGGGGCAAACGGGAAGAGATTGTGCGCGCGCATCGCGTGCCGCTTCACGAGGTCGCACCGTCCGCGCTCCGCCCCGATCTCCGCGATATGCATCTGGATGCGGTAGCTCCCCGGATCCACGATCGATGCGCGGTCGTACGCGCCGACGGTCGCCGCCGACGAGAACATCGCCATCGACGCGAGCTGCGTTGCCGATCGCAGAGAGAGGAGCAGAGCGATGACGATCGACCCACCGACGATCGCGAGACCGCGCGCCGTCGCCGTCGACAGCGGGATCGACATGCGTATCGCGGCCGGAGTGGCGAGCGCGCCGAGCAACGCCCAGACGAAGAGCGTCGGCGGCGCGAGCAGCAGCGACGCGTCGAAGCATCCGACGACGAACGTCGCCGCGAGCGTCGCCACGAGCGCTAGCGGCGGGAGGAACTCGTCGAGGTGGAGTGCGTTCCGCATCGCGCCGAACGCGAGCACCGCGAGCCCGACCAGCGCGAGCGCGAAAGCCAGCGTCGCCGGAATTCCCCGCTCCGCGAGCATCGCAATCCAGTCGCTGCTCGGCCACGGATTCGATGTCATCCCGTCGTCGTGGTCGATCGACGGATCGCCCTTCGCGGCAACCTTCGGATAAACGACCGCCCAGTTGCCGGGGCCGACGCCGAGCAACGGATGCTCCGCCGCGAGCTTGAGCGAGGTGCCGTACTGCACGAGGCGGCCGTGCCCACTGCCCTCGCGATAGTTCACGACGCCGGTGACGGTGTCGAGATACGGAGAATCGCTCTTCCAATTGAGCGTGTTCGGAACGAGGATCGCGGCGGCGGCTCCGAGCGCGGCGAAGGCAGCGGCGAGCGGCACGCGCCGCGCGATGCGCGCATCCCGCCAGCGCCGTTGCGCCACCCACACGCCGAGCGCGAGGATCACGACGCCGCCGAGGATGGCGAGCATCGCGGCTCGGCTGCGCGAGAGCACGAGCGCGGCGGCGAGGATCGCCACGCCGGCGCTCGACGCGAGGATGCCCGCCGCGCGTGGCGCGAGCACGACGAGCAGAAGGAGCACCGGCGCGCCGATCGCCGCGAGATGCGCGACGAAGTTCCGATTGCCGAAGGTGCCACCGGGCGAGCGGTTGAGCGAGAAGAAGTCGCTCGTCACGCCGTACGTCTGCAGCAGCGAGGTCACGGCACCGAGCACGATCGCAGCGGAGAGCGCGGCAAGCAGCTGCCAGCGCCACCCCGACGCGGCAGTCGCGCGCGCGGCGAGAAAGACCGCGAGCCCCGAGAAGGTGATGCCGAGTGCGCGCGCAGCGGCCCAGTGGTTGTCGGCGAGGACCGCCGAGACGAGACCGAGGGCGAGGTAGGCCCCGAGCAGCGTATCGACGCGCGTGAGCTCGAGGCGGCGCGCCCCCCGCACGCACGCGATGATCGCGGCGAGCGCCGTCAGGTGGAGCGCGAGCTCCTTGGGCACGAAATATCGATCGAGCTCGAACAACCTGTAGGTCGCAGCGGCCAGCACGATGGCGATCGCGCCGACCTGCAGCACCCTCAGTGCGCCTCTGCCGGTACCGGTTTCAGGCATGGCCCAAGATAAGCTCCCGACCGCTCTGGAAAATCATTCGGCGGCCCAATAGCCTACGAGCATGACACCCTGGGTCAAACGACTGCTCGCGGCGAACGTCGGCGTCTTTCTCATGCAGCTCGCCTATCCCGAGCTGACGAAAGCGTTCGTGCTGGTTCCCGCGCTAGTGCTCTCGGCGCCGTGGACGCCGATCACCTACATGTTCATCCATGGCAACTTCTGGCACATCCTCTTCAACATGATCGTGCTCTTCTTCTTCGGCCCGAGGGTTGAAGAGCGTCTTGGAAGCGGCCGCTTCATCACGTTGTACTTCATTGCCGGACTCACGGGCGCGCTATTCTCGGCGTTCATGCCCTACGTCCCGATTCTCGGTGCATCGGGCGCCGTCCTCGGTGTCGAGCTCGCGTACGCGCGCTTCTGGCCGCTCGACAAGGTCTACATCTACGGCGTGCTGCCGATTCAGGTCCGGTGGCTCGTCGTGCTCACGGTCGTGATGTCGGTCGCCGGACTCGGTGGCTTCGAGCCGGGCGTCGCGCACTACGCGCATCTCGGGGGCCTCGTTGGCGCGGCGGTCTACCTCTTCATCATCAGCCGAAGCGCGTTGCGCCCTGTCATCTCGACCGCCACACGCCCGCAGGTGCGGCAACCGACGCCGCCGCGCAGCGACGACATGAAGCGATGGGCGACGATCCCGCGCGGTGAGCTCCACGAGATCAACCGTCACGAGGTCGACCGCCTGCTGGACAAGATCAGCTTGAAGGGAATCAACAGCCTCACGCCGTCGGAACGCGCCGCGCTGGATCGGTTCAGCAAGCAGAAAAGCTGAGCAAGTCGCTGCATGGTGCGGCGAAACACTGGATCGAGCGACATCGTACGGGCAAGCGATCCACCAAGGGAGGCCAGTATGCTTGATCGAGCAATGTCGAGAATCTGCTTCGCTGGCGGGATTGCGAGTGCCGCACTATTTGCCGCACGTGAAATCTTTGGTGTAGCCATGGGCTTTCCGCCTCACGCGATCTCTCTGCAATTCGTGAACGCGCCGCTAACAGCAATTCTGGCGTTGGCCCTTTTTACAATGGGAGCAATTGCTGGACGTCGCTCTCCGCAGCTGCCCCACGCTGACCAGAGCACACTCGGAGCGGGCAGCGCGGTACCAATTCAGCAAGTAGAAAAGCTGAGAGTAGAGAAACCACGAAGGTCAAAAAATTGGTAGAACGAATTGAACGGATGAAAAACACCGATGTAACTGATTTGGCGATTTGCGCTTATCCGTCCGATCCGTGCCTCTGATCCGTTCAATTCGTTTTTCATGTGACCGCTGTTAGCTGCTCACGACAGGCTCGAATCGTCCTGATACCGACAGCTACCGCCCGGCCATGCGCCGCATGTCCGTGAGAATCGCATCGGCGCTGATCGGTCGTCCGAGAAAATCCGTGATGACGTCCGCCGAGGAGCGCGAGAGTCCATACCGATAGATGTGCTCCGACATGTACGCGTACCACGTCGGGTCGCCGGTGGTGAAGTCGCCGTGCTGCTGCTTCACGCGCGCGCGGATGTCGGCGATGATGATCGAGCCGATCGCGTAGTTCGCCATGTATCCCGGCGCATCGATCAGCTGCCCGCGCAT
>JBDSHG010000035.1:0-29891 GCA_039918615.1 Gemmatimonadaceae bacterium
GCGCTACTACTCCACCTCGACGTGGCCCTTCATGCCAAGGGCAACGTGCGGGTCGCATTGGAAGTAATAGTGACCCTTTGCGAAGTTCACGGGGATGTCGAGCGTCTGATCGGGAAGTTGGAGCATGTCACTTGCGGGAGGAAGGTTGCTCTTGCCGGCATTGGAGTCCGCCAGGAAGTGCACATTATGCACCCCGCTCTTGAGCGTGAAGCGAATCACGTCGCCAGGATGCACCGCGAAGTCGGCGGGCTTGAAGTAATTGCCCTTGGCGTCGCTGTTGAGCTCGACGACTACCACTTTGCCCGTGGGCGCCACTGCGGGAGCTTCGCTGGCCGAAGTCGTCGGTCCGGCTGCGGGATGCTCCGAGTCGGAGTCCTTCTTGGCGCACCCGGTGACGGCAGCGACGACGAGTAGCGAGGCGATGAGCGCACGATGGCTGTTCACGAGAGACTCCCGAGTGTTGATGAGTGAGGGCATTAGAAATCCTTTCGCTGGAAGGCACGCAGGCCGAGCATCACGGGCGCAAACATCCAGAGTACCAACGCGGCCAGCGTCACGAGCGCGCCTTGTGCCGTTCCGAAGAAATCGAGAAACACCGCGCCAGTGTACCCCATCATCGCGGCCCCATCGAAGCGTAGCAGCATCGCGACGCGCGCGATGTCGATGGGGTTGGCCAGCATCAGTCCGAGCGATACGTGCTCGAGCGAGTTATTCGAGAACACTGCGAGGATGAAGAGCACGAAGCCGTCGTAGACCACCGTGAACGACATCCAGATCCCGATGGCAGCGCCGAGGCCGCGCAGCCGATCCTCGCACCGAATGGCGATCAGCGTCGCGATCGCAGTGAAAATACAGGTGAGAATCACGCCGGCGAGCAGCAACACTATGAGCGCGCCATCCATCGATGCACCGATCCCGCGCAGGACGAAGGGCGCGCCGAGTCCGCACACGAACGCGGAGGCGAGCGGAATCATGAGGCCGAGGTACACGCCGCCGAACATCTGTCTGCGATTCACCGGCTGCGCGAGCAGGAGCTCGATGAATTCGCGTGCGTTATAGAGGTAGACGGTACCGAACACGATCGACACGAGCGGCACCAGAAAGAGCACAACGCTGATGAGGCTGAGCTGTGCCTTCGCCGGATCGCCGCTGAACCGCAGCAGCCCTTCGGTCACGAGCATGAAGAAGAAGGCGTAGGCTATCAGCCACCGGCTGCGCACCGCGTCGCGCGCCTGATACTTGAGCACCTTGAGAATGGTGTTCATGCCGCCTCCTTGATCCAGCCCCGCCGCATCATCATTGCGATGGCGCGCTCGAGCGAATGCTGGCCCGTAATGCGCTTCAGTTCATCGAGCGTACCCACGAACGTCGCTCGACCCTCCAATAGGAACGCGACGTCGTCCGCGAGCTCCTCGAGCTCGTTCATGATGTGCGAGGTCACGAGCACCGTCTTCCCCTCACCACGGGAAGCGAGGATCTTGTCCTTGAGCATGCTGCTCGACAGCGGATCGAGTCCCGCCGTCGGCTCGTCGAGCACGAGCACATCGGGAGAGAACAGAAAGGCCATCACGGCATTCACTTTCTGTCGCGTGCCGCCGGACAACACGCGCAACGGCTTCTCGAGCGCGGTCTCCAGCCCGAAGGTTCCGACGAGCTCGAGGTCGAGCGTTGCGCTCGGCCCGCGCAGGTCGCGGAGCATCGTAGTGAGTTCCGCACCCGAGAGATTCTCCGGGTACCGGGCGATCTGCGGCATATAACCGATGCGGGCCCGATACGATTCGCTTCGGCCTGCCGGTACACCATCGATCACGATCTCTCCTGCGTCCGGATGCGTAAGGCCAAGCAGCGCCTTGATGAGCGTGGTCTTGCCGGCGCCGTTCGGGCCGACGACCGCCATCACCCGTCCGCGCCGCACATCGAGATTCACCGAGCGGAGCACATTCAGCGCGCCGAACGTTTTGGACAGCCCCCGCATGCTTATCATGGGCTGCGTCATTGCACCCACCGCATGGCCGGCGTGGAGTCTGCAAGTGTTTCCGGCGTGAGCGCGGGGAAGACGCGCTCGGCCGCATCGAGTAGCGAGAAAAAGTTGCTTCGAAGCAGAATGAGCGCGGGCTCGTACCGCGCAACGATTACGGAGGCGAGGCGCACCGGCCGGTGCGGCACGTCGCCCACGCCGTCGTGATCGAGATCGTAGCCCTCGTAGGACGACCAGTAGTTGCCGCTGAATGTGCTCGAGCTCGACAGGCTGTTCGTGGACACATCGAAGGTATTTCCGGCGAAATCGTTCCCCCGGAACACGGCGTCCTCAGTGCTCGCCTGCAGTTTGAGCGCCCAGCCGTTGTCGACGAACTTATTGCGGCTGGCGAGCAGCCGCGTAGCGCCATCGGCCACCAGCGCCGTCGTGTTGTTCGAGAACACGTTACGCTCGAGCCGGCTGTCGTCGATCTCCTTGAGCAGCAAGCCGTATGCGGCCGATCCCCGATTGCCTTCGAAGCGGTTCTCCGTCATTTGCACGTGCTTCGAGTACATCACCGCGACGCCGGCGCCGTTGTGCCGGAAGACGTTGCGCTCGTAATCGCAGCTGTCGGAGTACATGAAGTGGAGCCCGTACCGCAGGTTGTCTGTGCTGACATTGTCACGCACGTGCGCCTCGCGGGTGAATTCGAAGTAGATCCCGTCGCGATGTCCGGAGACGCGGTTGCCCACAATCGTGATCTCTCGCGAGTGCCAGAGGTGAATTCCGTTCCCCGAGGTCGCATCGCGGACGTGCGACGCGTGCAGCGTATTGCGCTGCACCAGGCAGTTCGAAGCCTCCTGCAGGTAAATCCCGAAGAAGGCATCATCGATGGTGTTGTCGGAGATGTCGCAGTCGCTCGCACGCACGACCTTCACGGCGGCGAGATCCTCCGTGAAGGCCACGCCGACGTTTGCGAAGTGAAGCCCGCGCACGGTGACGCTGTCCGCGGTGATCGTCATGATCTGCCACGCCCCTTCACCATCGAGCACTGGGTTGCCGTCGCCGATGATGCGTACCGGCGTTGCGACGACGATCGTGCTGTCGCGGTACGTTCCGGCGTGTACGATGATCGTGCCGCCGCGCGCCACAATGGCGAGCGCGTCGCGCACGGTCCGCACAGGCCCCGTGGGAGACACGTTCACCACGAGGCGCACATTCGAGTCGGAAACAGGCCTCGGCGTCGCCTGTGCACGCGCCGCGCCCCCCACCACCATCAGGGCGATCGCACCGAGCGCCAAGCTTCCGCTAGCCATGGGACGGATGCGGAGCACGATACGCGGCGACCACTGCGCCAAGCGCGAGCGCGAGCGCCGCGAACGCCAGCCATCCGCCGATGTCGGGCCACGACACCGCAGTGAAGTTGAGCAGTTGCTTGACCCCGATGAGCGGGGGCTGATACGTCATCCCCGGGATTTTGAGGATCGCGTGCTCGAAGTCGATGTTATGGCCGTAGTCGTATTCCCAGCGCCAGAAATCCACCAGCCCCGCCACGCCGGCCGTGCCGAATGTTGCGCACCATGCATACAGCGGGACTCGGCGCCCTATGATCGCCACCAGCAGTCCAGTCACGATGAGCACGCCCACGATCCATGGCATGATCCGCAGCTCGGGGATCGCGTCCGGCGTGATCCGCTTCATGCCGATGTAATGATTGAGTCCGTTGATATTGTCGAGATCGTTCAGAGTCGCGCCCGACACGTTATTGATGCTGATGCGCATGCCCAGCCCTTCGGGATATTGCGGGGCGACGAGCTGCACGCGCCACAGCGGAACGAAGTACAACCCAATGAGGCAGAGCGACGCGAGCACAGTGAGAGCTCTCCATAGCCGCGGCAGCGCGCGCGCGGGGGTGCCCAAACCAACGGCACGCGAGGGGGACAGTACGGCGCTCGTCATCGAACTCCGGGCTTGGCGCCCGCCATGTTCATAGCCGGAGTCGACGATCCGATCTTCGCCTGCGCGCTCTGCGAGCTCTTGCTCGTATTTGCCATGAGCGGCACGTTCGATCCGGCCGGAGACACGCGAACATATCCCTGCATCTCCTGATGCAGCGCCGAGCAGAAGTCGGTGCAGTAGAACGGATAGACGGCAGGCGCCTGCGGAATCCACTTCAGCGTGCGCGTCTCGCCCGGCGGCAGCGTCAGCCCCGAGTTGTTCGCGCCGAAGATCGCGAAGCCGTGCGCGATGTTCCAGTCCTGCTCGATGTTCGTGACGTGGAAGTAGACCGTGTCCCCCACCTGGATCCCCTCGAGATTGTCGGGGGCGAAGTGGCTGCGGATCGCGATCATCTTGATGTCCACCCGCTTGCCGTGACGCGTGATCCCGCCATCGCTCTCCGCCATCGTCACGAACGGATTCGCGTTCTCACTCAGCTTCTCGAACTTGACCGACGTCGGCTTGAGCAGGCTCGCCGGCACCGCCTGCGCGTAGTGCGGCTCGCCGAGCGTGGGAAAGTCCAGCAGCATCTTCATCTTGTCGCCGCTGATGTCGATCAGCTGCGCCGAGCGCGAGCCTTCGGGGCCCGTCGGCAGGTAGCGGTCCTTCGTAATCTTGTCCAGCGCGAGCAGATACTTGCCGTACGGCTTTCTGCTGTCCCCGCCCGGAATCATGACATGGCCTACCGAGTAGTAGACCGGAATCCGGTCGAGCACCTGCCACGTGCCGAGCTTCCACTTCACGACCTCGGACGAGATGAACATCGAGGTGTAGGCGTTTCCCTTACCGTCGAATTCCGTGTGCAGCGGGCCGAGACCCGGCTTCTGCACTTCGCCCGCGATCACCGCCTCGTACTTCAGCACCGGGATGCCGTCGATCGTCTTCTCGAACTGCTTGGCGGCGATCGCCTTCATCATCTTCGTGAAGGAGTGCACCGGAATCACCGTCGCGAGCTTGCCACCGGCGACGATGTACTCGCCCGACGGATCGATGTCGACGCCGTGCGGCGACTTCGGCGTCGGCAGGTAGTAGACCAGCCCCTCGCAGTCCGCCGGATAGAGCATCGTCACGCCGGTCTTCGTCTCGCTCGACGCGACCTTCGTGCTCGGATCGATCACGTTGTGCACGTACGTGCCGCCGAATTTCTTCGCCTTCCCGCCGGCGATACACTCTTCCGCCTTCTTGTAATTCACCGCCGCGATGTAGTCCTTGTCGGCCTGCGACGCATTCACCTCGAGCTTCGTGTTCGCTTGCTCGGAGTTATACGTGGTGAAGAAGAACCAGCCGTCGGACGGACCCTTCCCCGCGTGCCCCAGATCGTAGTCGTAGCCGGGCATCATGATCTGGAACGCGATGTCCATCTTCCCGGGCTGATCCGCCCGCACGAAGGTGATCGTGCCCTTGAAATTCTGCTTGTAGCTGTCGATCGGAACGTCCGCCTGCGGAATCGGAACGCTGAACCGCGTCGCCGAGACCACGTACTTCGTGTCGGGCGTCGCGAACGGCGACGCGTGGCCACCCGAGGCGTTCGGAATCTGGATGATCTCTTCCGTCTCGAACTTCTTCAGATCGAGCCGTGCGATCCGAGGCGTGTTGTTCGCATTGATGAACAGCCATCGGCCATCCGGCACACCATCGGTGAGCGACAGCTCCGTGTGATGCGAGTCATCCCACGGCACCTGGCCGAAGGTCGTCTGGAGCATCGCCTTCGATTCCTCGCTGTAGCCGTAGCCCGTCTGCGGGAACACCGAGAACACAGGGATCTCCTTGAACAGCCGGCCCGACGGGAGGCCGTACACGGTCACCTGCCCGCTGAAGCCTCCGGACAAAAAGGCGTAGTACTCATCGTAGGAGCCCGGCGCCACGTAGACGCGGGAGGCGGCATCGCCCGCCAGCAGATTCGTCGCGCTCGAGCTTTTCCCGCTCGGCGCGCACGCATAGCCGAGGGCGCCGAGCGCGAGCACGGTGACACCGGCAACAGTGAATCGCTTGATCTGGGAGTGTGCCATTGCTTCCTCGGGGCGGAGCGTGGGTGACGCATTCGGGTCGAGCTCGCAGAACGTGAGTGAAGCTAGATTTCACGTCACGTCGGCATAGTCGGGCGTTGCCGGATTTCTGCTGAGGGTTTCACCCGGATCCCCTCAGGGAAACGCCGACAGCGCCGGGGGTGGTCGCGCATTTGCTAGTTTTCTCTCATGTCATCACGCGCGCCCCTCGCTCTCCTCTTCGATCTCGACGGCACACTCGCCGATTCTATCGCGCTCCTCCTCGCCGCCTTCCGCCACACCTTTGCTGCTCACCGCCCCGATGCGATGCCGCCGGACGAAGAGTGGATCGCCGGGATCGGCACCCCGCTGATCACGCAGATGCGCCACTTCGAGCCGAGCGAAGAGCGGGCGCAGCAGATGATCCTCACCTATCGCGAATTCCAGCGCGCCAAGCACGACGAGATGCTCCGCGAGTTCGATGGCGTCGGCGAGACGCTCGCGCTCCTCAAGTCACGCGGTCATCCAACGGCGCTCGTCACCAGCAAGGGGAACGACCTCGCGCATCGCGCGCTCGCCTGGCTGCATCTCACCGACTCGATCGACGTCGTCGTCGGGATGGACTCCACCGAGCGTCACAAGCCGGACCCCGCACCCGTGCTCTTCGCGCTCCACGCCCTTGGCGCCTCCGCGAGCAACGCCCTCTTCCTCGGCGACTCGCCCCACGACCTCGCCGCGGGCAATGCCGCCGGCGTCACGAGTGTCGCGGCACTTTGGGGACCCTTCTCCCGTAGGGTGCTGGAACAGGCGTCTCCGACCTATCTCCTCGAGCACATCCGTGAGCTCCCGGTGCTGGTAAGCCGGTTGGACGCCTCCAGCGGCTCCTGAGCGTTCAAACCTTTCCGTAGCTCGCGTCATCTGATCTCCCAACGAGACCTGAGACTCGAAGTGGATGATGGCGACGGCGATAGAGGTGGTTCCAATCCAAACCATGGATGAAGGCAGCACCGCGATCGCCCGCGCCGCAAGCGGAGACCGGCACGCGTTCGAGCATGTCTACCGCATGCATCTCGATCACGTCTTCTCGCTTTGCGTGCGGATGACGGGTGATCGCACCCGCGCCGAGGAGTTGACGCAGGATGTCTTCGTACGGGCGTGGGAGAAGCTCTCCACGTTCCGGGGCGAGAGTGCCTTCTCGACCTGGCTGCACAGGCTCACGGTCAACGTCGTACTGAACGAGCGGCGGGTCGATGTTCGGGAGCGCGGTCGCACCGTGTCCTCGAGCGACGACGAGGAGAGTGCAGCACCCGCATCATCGACCTCGCAGCCGATGCACGCAGAGAAGATGGACCTCGAGTGGGCGATCGCGAAGCTGCCGAAGGGTGCCCGCCGGGTGTTCGTGCTGCACGATGTCGAAGGGTTCACGCACGAAGAGATCGGAACGATGCTCGGCGTTACGGCAGGTGGGTGCAAAGCCCAGCTGCATCGGGCGCGGCTGCTCTTACGGGAGGCTCTGGCGCGATGACTTACGACAAACACGAGTGTGATCTGATGTGCGAGCGGCTCGCCGCCTATCTCGAGGGCGATCTCACGCCGGCCGAGATGGCGGAAGCAGATCCTCACCTGGCGGAGTGCGCGTCGTGCCGCGAGACGCTAGCGGAGCTACGCGTGATCTCGGCCGAGGCGGCGACGATGCCGCCGCTCACGCCGTCGCGTGATCTCTGGTCGGGGATCGAAGCGCGGATCTCCACGCCGGTCACGGCATTCGGCAGCGCTTCCGCAGTGGTGCGTCGCGCGCCGCGGCGACGGTGGCAGTACGCGATGGCAGCGGCAGCGCTGATCGCCGTGACTGCGGGTACCACGTACTTCCTCGTGCCGCGCATCGGCACGGTGGCACCGCAGGTCGCGACGCGCACGGCCGTGCCGGTACGCGACTCGGCTGCCGCCACTCCGGCGCCGCTCGTCATCGCAGCGCCCACGCCGCCGGCGAATGCAACCGTCGCCTCGTTCCGCCCGAAGAAGGAGCTGAGCGCCGCCCGCGTCTACGACAACGAGATCACGCTGCTCGACAGCCTCGTGCGCACACGTCGCGCATCGCTCGACCCGAAGACCGTCGCCGTCATCGAGCACAATCTCCAGATCATCAACAAGGCCATCATCGAGAGTCGCGCGGCTCTCGCGAGGGATCCAAAGAGTCCAATGCTCTCGAACCAGCTCGACAACGTACTCGGGAGCAAGGTCGAACTGCTCCGTACTGTCGCCTTTCTTCCTACTCAAAGCTGATGGAGTCGATCATGCACGCCCCATGGCGCCTCGCCGCCTTCGCACTACTCGCCCTCGCGCTGCCGGCGCAGGCCCAGCATCGCACGAGTCGCGTTGGCACTACCGATCGGGATCGCGACCGCGATAACGCCGAGATGCGCATCGACACCACCGTCGCGATCGGCCGCTCCGGCACCGTCGATGTGCAGGGTTTCTCCGCCGACGTCACGGTCATCGGCTGGGACCGCGATGAGGTGAAGATCCACGCGATCTCGGGAAGCCAGCTCCGCTTCGATTCGTCCCCGTCGCGCGTCTCGCTCGCGGAAACGCCTGAAGGCGGGTCGTATCGAGATGACGACGATGACGATGAGCACGACGGCCACAAGATCGAGATCAGCATGCCGAAGACGGCGCGGCTTCTCGTGCGCTCGGTATCGGGCGATGTGAAGCTGCACGATGTCGCGGATGTGGAAGCACATTCGGTGAGCGGCAGCGTCGAGGCCACCAACGTCGCGAGCCATGCGACACTCGAGAGCGTCTCCGGCGACGTAACGGCAGAACACGTCTCTGCGGGAGTGCGTGCCAACTCGGTGAGCGGCGAGATCCATGCGCGCCAGATCACCGGTGACGTGTCGGCGCAGAGCGTGAGCGGCGACATCATCCTCGAAGGCGTCACCTCCTCGTTCGTGCGGTCCGAAACGGTCTCGGGTGACACGAAGTTCACCGGGCCGGTCGATCCGAGGGGGCGCTACGAGTTCCAGTCGCACTCGGGGGACGTCGAAGTCGATCTCACGGGCGGCTCCGGCGATGCATCGCTCGAGGTCGAGACGTACAGCGGCGATCTCGACTCCGGCTGCGCGCTCACGATGCAGCCGAACGGGAGATCGAGCCGCTCGGGAAAACGCGGCGCCTTCACGATGGGGCACGGCGGCGGCGCCCACTTCATTCTCAAGACCTTCAGCGGCGACGTGCGCATCACGGGCTGCCGCTCACACGGAGACAACTAAATGCGCCGCCTCCTTTCCACCTCGCTCGCAGCGGCCGCGCTCTTCGCGACCGCCACTCCAGCCTCGGCCCAGCGCGACAACGACCGCAGCCACTCGTACGACAGCACCTTCTCCTCGAAGAATTCGATCGCGGCGGGCGGCACGATTCGCGTCGAGAACCTCAACGGCAGCATCGACGTCGTCGCCTCCGACAATCCGACGACCACCGTCACGGCTGTCAAGCAGTGGCGTCGCGGCGACCCATCGATGGTGCGGATTCTGGTCGAGCCGGGGAACAACGGAGTGACGGTCTGCGCACTGTGGAACGAGAACGCCAAGAGCTGCGACGATCGCGATCGCCACAGCCATCACGATTACGACGACGATCGCAACCGCCGCAACGACGTCTCGGTCCGCTTTACCGTGCGCGTCGCGAAGGGCGTCAAAGTGGACGCGAACACGGTCAACGGCTCGATTGACGTGGATGGCGCCACGGCGGCGGTCGACGCGGAGACGGTCAACGGCCGCGTCGAGGTTGCAACGCTGGGCGGCCCGGTCACGGCGCGAACGGTAAACGGCGGAGTCCGTGCGACCATTGCGCATCTCGTGAAGTCGGACGAGCCGCTCGAGCTCGAATCGACGAACGGCTCCGTGGAGCTCGAGGCGCCGGCCGATCTCAGCGCGGATGTCGACGCCGAGACGACGAATGGCGGCATCGAGACCGACTTCCCCCTCACGATCAGCAAGGGGCTCGTCGGCAAGCACGTACATGGTACGGTCGGCCAGGGCGGAAGGAAGGTCGAGCTCCATACCACCAACGGCTCCGTACGACTGCGGAAACTCGGCTGAGCACTTTGCCGTAGGGACGGGAAAGGTCATCTCGCCTTGCCCGTCCCGGAGCTCATCATGCGCAATATTCTCTGTGTTCTCGCAGTCGTCGCACTCGCGGTAGCGTGCTCGGACAACCGCACCTACCCCGAGCGTCACTTCTCCTGGACCGGTGACGTCGCTCCGGGCGGCACCGCGAAGATCCGCAACGTCGATGGGAGCATCGCGATTCTCGCCTCCGCCGACAACAAGCTCACCGTCGACGCCGTCATCATGAATGCTGCGCCGAGCGCCGTGCAGGTCAAGCAGGCGACTCTCGGCAACGATGTGCTCTTCTGCACGGAGATCTCGTCGCAAAGCGGAACCCCGTGCAACGAGAGCGGCGTGCACACCACGACGTTCTCACCGTGGAAGATCTTGAGCCGCCGCCACACCATCACAGTCCGCTACACGTTGCACGTGCCGGCGGGGGTGAAGGTCGACGTCGAGACCGTCAACGGGAAGATCGCGGCGCAGGATATCGCCGCGAACGTGAAGGCCGCGACGGTGAATGGTGACGTCGTGGTGTCCACCACGAACGGCACGATCAACGCGGAGACGGTGAACGGCTCTATCATCGCGAGCATGGCGCAGCTGCCGGATTCCGGCAACGTGCATCTCGAGACGGTGAATGGGTCGATCACGTCGGTGATACCGGAAGGGATCGGCGGTCGCATCAACCTCGAGAATGTCAACGGCGCGCTCACCGCGAGCTATCCGAATGCGGTGCCGGACAGCGGGGACAAGCACCACATACGCATCAAGCTCGACGAGGGCGCGCGCCGCGTGCATCTGGAGACGGTCAACGGCTCGGTGAACCTGACGAGGTATGTGAAGCCTGCAGCTGTTCCGGCCGTTTCGGTCTCGGTGAAGAACTGACGGCTGTCGATTATCTCTCGCTTATGCGCTTTCGCCTCGGATGGAGCTGGCTGGTCGGATTCACGGCCGCATTCGGAGTCTCACTCCCCGGATCGCGTGCCGTCGCGCAGAGCGTTTCCGGGGATAGTGCGCACGCACAGCGCGCGTCGCTCGTGCCGGTTCCACAGCCGCACTACAAGCTCCGCTTGGCACTCGGCTTCGTCTCGAGCATCCTCGCGCACGAGAGCGGACACGTCGTCGCATCGTTCGCGGTCGGCGGGCATCCATCGTTCGGATTCAACAAGTGGCGCCCGACGATCTACTCCGGCATCGACTCGCGCATCAATCCGCACAAGCAGTTCATCTTCTCGAGCGCTGGGCTCACGGTGCAGACGCTCCTCGACGAGACGCTCCTCGATATCCCGCACGCGCGTGGCAGCATTTCCGGTCCGTTCGAGCGCGGGCTTATCGCCGGCGGAATCGGCACGGTGCTCTTCTACGTCACGCTCGGGCGCACGGGAACCGTGAGCGACGTGACCTTCATGGCGAACACGTCATCGCTCAGCAAGACGCAGATCTCGCTGATCTATGGAGGGATGGCTGTGCTGCACGCCGTGCGCATCCACTATAAGGATCGCTACGCACACTTCTTCACCGTTCCCGACGGGAGCGGACAGCTACGCATCGGGATGAGTCTCGCACCGGACTAGCGGCTAGCGCGGAGTCGCGCCCTGCTGTCCGCCCGCAGGCAGCTGCCCGGGCGCAGCCGGCGCGCGATCGATGAGGAGCTTCGTGACGAAGCGCTGCCCCTCGCTCACGCGCTCCATCTCGATCGCGATCGACTCCACCGCCTGCTCCACGCGCGCGAGCCGCGCATCGAGCAGCGCCGTTCCCTGCTTCGGCCCCCCCAGCCCAGCCATTTTTTCCTTGTGGCTGAACCACATCTTCGCGATGATCACCACCCCCGGAATGCCAAAGACGATGGGGACGATGACGGCTTCGACGGGGATGAACATGCGTGGGGTCTCGGTACGAATGAAATGGTGGGCTGCGCTCTCGATCTAAGCTCTCATACGTCGGTCGAAGCCGGAAGGTGTCGGTGGCGCACCTTCAGTGCACCGGAAACGTCGCAGGCCGCTCGCTTTCCGGAATTCCCTCGAGCACGCGCCCGGTGGGCATCGCAGCCACGACTCGGAGCGGCAGGCGCGTCAGCACCGAATCGGAGTTGTTGACGGCACCGCAGCTCTGGTCGAAATCGATCAAAAGCGCACTCCGGCGCACGAGCGTGTCGGTGAACGCGCGCACCGTGCGCGCATCGGTCTCGTTGGGAAACTCGTGCGAGAGCCGGTGCGAGTGGAAGTACAGCGCCTCTGGTGCATTCGTGTACAACGCGTGTCCGCTTCCATTCGCCCGCACCCACGCGGCAAGCGGCGAGTCCCGCCAGCAGTCCTCGGCGAAGTCGTTCCCGGTCTGCACGGCGTAGCGCACGCTCGCGCCACTCACGCGCAGCGCGGCCCCCCACCAGAGCGCGACGAGCATTGCCACGCCGATGCGCGCGATCACAGGCCAGCGGCGCCACGCCGGTGCGACGAGCATCACCATCGTCACCTCGAACAGCACGAGCAACGGCGCCATCATCCTGTCATCCAGCGGAATGCCCGGATCGGCGAACAGGCGCGACGCGAGCACGAGACCGAGGTAGCACGCGGCGAGCAGCGCCGCAGCGAGCGCCGGGAGCTGTCGCGCACGCAGCGGCCGCGATTCCCAGATCGCGATCACGAGCAATACCGCGACTCCCGCCGCAGCGAAGATCCCGAGCACCTCACCCATTCCCGGCACGAGCCACGCGGACGTCGTGCGCCATCCCTCGCGCAGCGTCGAAGTGAGCTCCCCGTAGAGACTGATCTTCCTGATCGCGCTCGGCCCCGCGCTGTGCATCGTGCGGAGCACCCACGCGCCCTGCAGCACGATCGCGGGACTCGCCGCGAGTACCGCGCGAGTCATGCGCTGCCGCAGCGTTCCCGCGCACGCGAGCTGCCAGAGAATTACACCGCCAACCACCGAGATCCCCGCGTAGCGCACGACGCTCGCGATGCCGGCGAGCGTTCCCGACACGAGCGGCCTCCCCGGCGTGCGGATCATCGCCGCGAGCGCGAGCACCATGAAGGCGATGAAGAGCGGCTCGCTCAACACGCTCTCGTGCACCTGCACCACAGCGGGCGTCACCATCACCAGCAGCCCCGCGACGATCCCGGCACCCGCGCCCGCGATGCCTCCGACCAGCCAGGTGATCATGCCGATCGAGACCAGCGCCGCCAGCGCGGCGACGTATCGCGCGCCCTGCACCGCGCCGAAGCCCGCGCGCTCCGCTCCCGCAATCGAGACGGGAAATCCGGGCGGCCAATGCGCGAGCGGCATCGTGCTGTCGGCACTCGCCCACTCGCGATTGACGTCGCGCAACGTGCCGTCGCGCGCGAGCGACGTCGCCGCATGCAGATACGACATGCTGTCCGGATCGAGCCCCGGCCCCGCGCCGGATGTGATTCCGAGCACAGCCGCAAAGGCGAGGGCGCCCAGCGCCAGCACAGGGAAAGTCCGGCTCATCCACATTCGCTAATGATACGCGAGACGGATGGCACCGTCACGGCCGCATTGCATACGTTTGAATCTCGCCGGAACGCTTGCCGCCTTCCGCCGCCGAGTCTAAGATAGCGAACTAACTCGACTTCTCTCGCAAGGCCTGGCCACATGTCCGACGATGCGGAGCCGGGTGACCAGCTCTCCTCGTCACGCGAGAGTGGAGCAGTCATCGCCGGACGCTATCAGATGGAGCGCGAGATCGGTCGTGGCGGGATGGCGACCGTGTATCTCGCTCACGACATCCGGCACGACCGCCTGGTCGCACTCAAGTTCATTCACGCCGAAGTCGCCGACGCGCAGGCGACCGAGCGCTTTCGCCGCGAGATCGCGCTGCTCGCGCGGCTGCAGCATCCGCACATCCTTCCGCTTTACGACTCCGGCGAATGGGACGGCGCGCTCTTCTACGTGATGCCGTACATCGCCGGCGAGTCGCTTCGCGGCCGCATCAAGCGCGAGGGACGCCTGCCCGTCGACGAGGCGATTCGCCTCGCGCGCGAGGTCGCGGACGCGCTCGCATACGCGCACGCGCACGACGTCATCCATCGCGACATCAAGCCCGAGAACATCCTCCTCTCCGAAGGGCACGCGCTCGTCGGTGACTTCGGCATCGCGCACGCGGTGAGCCGCGCCGGCGGCCGTCGTCTCACCGACGCCGGCTTCGCCATCGGCACGCTCTCCTATATGAGCCCTGAGCAGGGCTCCGCGGATCCCATCGACGCGCGCAGCGACTTGTACAGCCTCGGCTGCGTCGTCTACGAGATGCTGAGCGGGAAGGTGCCGTTCAGCGGGCCGAGTGCGCTTGCGATTCTCGCGCAGCGCTTCGGGGACCCGGCCGCGCCGATCAGGCAGAAGCGCCCGGAGGTGCCGCAGGCGGTGGATGCCGCGGTGCTCAAGGCACTCGCGCCGGTGCCCGCGAATCGTTTTCAGAACATGACGGAATTTTCGCGCGCGCTCGGTCGCGCGGAGGATACTGGCGGTAAGCGTCCGAAGACGGCGATCGCGCCGGTTTGGCGCTGGACGGCGGCCGTGGTCGGGCTCGGCGCGCTCGCCGCGCTCTTCTTCGCCTTTCGCCCCGCGCCGCTCGATCCGGATCTCTACGTGGTGCTGCCGTTCGTGCACCGCGCGAACGCGGCGCCGCAGCTGCTCGACGGTGACAACTGCCAGCAGCTGCTGTACGAGGCGTTCGGACGGTGGAACGGCATCACGCTCGTCGACGACATGCGCGCGCATGACGCACGCGCGCGCGTAAATCGCGCGCCGCTCTCGCTCAACGACGCGCTGCGCACCGCGCGCTCACTGCGTGCGGGTCGAATGGCGTGGGGCGAGGTGTGGCAGGCGCGCGGCGACATCGCCGTGCGCGGGCTCATCTATAATGTGCAAACCGAGCAGCCAATTAAGCAGTACACCGTCACTCTGCGCTCCGACCTCGGCGATGCGGAGCGCAAGTTCGACGAGCTCGCCGATACGCTGCTCGTCCCTGTCGCGGCCGCAGGTCGCGCGACGCTCCCCGCGAGCGCCGAAGGGGTGCGTGGCTCGCGCTCGATCCCCGCGCTCACGACGTACTTCCGCGCGCACGAGGCGCTCGCGGCGTGGAAGCTCGACAGCGCGGAGGCGCTGTTCCGCGAGGCGATCGACCTCGATCCCGACTATCCGCACGCGAACTACTGGCTCGCACAGGTGATGTCGTGGCGGGGCGATGCGGATCCGTCGGAGTGGCATACCAGCGCACAGCGAGCGGTCGACAAGGCATCGCGCCTCTCGATGCGTGACAGCACGCTCGCTGCCGCGCTGCTCGACATGTCGGAGGGACGATTCCCCGATGCGTGCGTGAAGTACGAGCGCCTGCGCTCGATGCGTGACTCGCTCGACTTCACGGTGTGGTACGGGCTCGGTGATTGCCGCGCGCGTGACACAGTGGTGGTCAAATCGGCGGCGAGTCCGTCGGGGTGGCGATTCAGAAGCGGATACGAGAGTGCGATCAAGGCATACATGAAGGCGCTGACGCTGGTGCCGTCGTCGCATCTGGCGTTCGCCGGTGTGGGATTCGAGCGGCTGTCGAGACGCCTCTACACGCAGAGCAGCCAGCTGCGAAATGGCGCGGTCGATGGCGACAGCACGCTCTGGTCCGCATTCCCGTCTCTCGCCGACGACACGCTCGCCTTCGTCCCGTATCCGAATTCGCAGATCGCAACGGGCGCAACGCCGCGCCGAGCGTCGTCCGCGGCAGCGATCGCCCGGAATCGCGCGCGGCTCGAGAAGCTTGCCGCGGAGTGGGCGCAGGAATTTCCTCGCAGCTCCGCCGCCTTCGAGGCGCTTGCGCACGCGCTGGAGCTCGAGGGGCACATCACGGGTGCCGGTGCGCCGAACAGCTCGGCGATCGCCGCACTCGAGCGTGCACGCGAGCTCGCCAGCGACGAGGGCGACAGGCGCCGGCTCGGAGTGCTGCGCACCCGGCTGCTCCTCTATTCGGGCGACTTCGCCGGTTCCCGCGCGCTCGCCGATTCGATGCTCACCGCCGCGACCGCGCCAACGCCGACCGATGCCGATGCACTGAAAGCGCTCGCTGCACTGACCGGCCATCAGACTCGCATGGTCGAGCTGCTGCGCACCGAGGCCCCGCTCGTTCGCTTTCTGTCGCCCGCCAACCAGCTCGTGCAGCCGCCACTTCCCGTCGCGGAGTCCGCACAGACGATGCTCGGCTACGCATCGCTCGGCGCATCGGCGGATAGCATCACGGCAGCAAAACAGCGTGTCGAGCGCGCCGTCATCAGCTACGTGCCCGCAGCCAATCGTACGGCGGTGCGGGAAGCAGTCCTCAACATGCCTCTGACGCTTTCGTATCCCATTACGCCGGGGCTGTCGCTCGCGCGCGCGGGTGGCAATGGCGATTACCTCCTCGACATTCAGCGCGCAGCCGCGAACCACGACACGACGTCGGTGCACGAGCAGCTGCGCGCGATCGGGCGGCTGCGCGCACTCGACGCACCCGGTGAGCTCTCGATCTATCTGACCTATCAGGAAGCGTGGCTCCTCCTGCAGGTCGGCGACAGCGTAGCCGCGACGCGCGAGCTCGACGGATCGCTCACGGCACTCCCGTCGCTCGGGCCGTATCTGTTGGACTTCGTGCAGGATCCTGCGTTCCTCGTGCGAGCAATGGCGCTTCGCAGCGATCTCGCGGCGAAGGCAGGCGATCAGCGCACGGCCCAGCACTGGGCGTCTGCGGTGTCGGAGCTCTGGTCAGGCGCCGACGCGTCGCTGCAAGGTGAAGTCGTGCGCATGCGCGGGCGAACATCGAGCGGTGCGCATTGATCGCGCGATCGGCCGCTGGGAGAATACTTTCGAACAGGAGCAGGTGATGATCATTGCAAATGCGACGCGGCTGCGCGAGGCGACGCAGCGCCTGGCACTCATAGCGACGTTGAGCACGACCGCGTGGGGGTGCGCGCACGCCGGCCCGAACAATCCGAACGAGCTGCTCTACGTCCACGGCCGCATTCACGTCGACCGCGAGACCGCCGCCCGCTGGGATGCGAGTGAGCGCCTGGTGCAGGCCGAGGGTGATCGCATCGCGCCGATTCCGGCCGATGACAAGCAGTCGTCTGCGGTGGCGTTTGCCGGCGACGCGCGCGCTACGCTCACGTCGCTGCACGCGAGCGAGCGCCACGGCGCGACGGACAAGCGTATCCTGTCGGTGATGGGTGAGCGAAAGACCATCGTCTCTTCCGGCGTGGTTGCGCAGGTCACGCTCGTGAAGGGCATCGAATACAAGAGCGAGGCGCACTTCCAGAAGGGGTGGCTCCCGGTCGCGATCGTCGTGCTACCGGATTCGTCCAACCGCGACGCGGTCGTTTATCCGAAGCTCAAGCTGCATGGCGGAACGAGCTGGGTATACGTGCGCGAAGCGTCGCCGTCGAAGTGGGAGGCAGCGCTCGTACGGCTCGTCGATGGGAAGGTCGAGCAGGAGCCGTTGTCGATTTCGATCGCCAAGGGCGACAACCTCGAGCCCGTGATCGGTGCGCGCTTCAATTGGGAAGACGACGACGAGTCGGTTTGGACGTACTGCGGTGGACGCTGCTGCAGGATCGGCGGCACGCAGTAGCTGTGACCAACGTGGCGACATTTCCACCATATGGAGACAGTTCATGGTAAATCGTTATCTCTCTGCGATGCTCGCCTTTGCGATCGCCTTCGCAGGCTTGCTCGTCCTCACGCACACGGCGATCGCGAGCAACAATGCAGTCGACGACGTCCTCGCCTACGAGCGCGCGACGTGCGCGGCGTACCAGCGCAACGACGCCGCTGCGATCGACAGCCTCGTGGCCGATGACTACGTGCTCACGGAAAGCAGTGGCGCGGTCACCACGAAGGCCGACGACATTCGCGATGCGAACGGCGGCGCAGTAATGTTCAGCGCCTTCCGCAACGAGGACATGCGGGTGAAGATGTACGGCAACACCGCCGTCGTCCGCGGCAAGACCATCGTGCAGGGCACGGCCAGGGATGGCTCGAAGGTCGACGTCATCGCGCAGTTCATGGACACGGTGGTGAAGATCAACGGACGGTGGCGCCTCGTCGCTGGCCACGTGTCGCGACTGAAGAACAGCTGAGCGTCGCACGCGCACGCGCACGACTTACCCCAAACGAAGGCGATTCATGTCCCTCCTCGACATAGTCCAGCAGCACCTCGGTCCCGATCAGATTCAGCAGATCAGCCAGCACTTGGGAGTCGATCCGGCGACCGCGCGCAACGCGATCAACGCCGCGCTCCCGATGATCGTCGGCGGCATGGCGCACACCGCGCAGCAGCCCGGCGGCGCGTCCGCGATTCAGAGCGCGGTCGAGGACCACAGCGCCGGCGGAATTCTCGGCAGCCTCGGTGGACTCGGCGGGCTGGCCGGAATGCTTGGCGGCGCGTCGAACACCGGTAGCGGTAGCGGAGGCGGCGTCGGCGGAATCCTCGGCAGCATCCTCGGGCAGCACACCGACACGGTGCAGAACGGCGTGCAGACCGCATCGGGACTCGATGCGTCGAAGGTGAAGTCGCTGCTCGCGATCCTCGCGCCGATCGTGATGGCCGCGCTCGCGCAGCACGCCGCGACACAGCCATCGACATCGTCGGGGAGCAGTGGAGGGCTCGGAGGCATCCTGCAGCAAGCCGCGGCCGCCGCACAGCAGAACAATGGCGGCTCGTCGCAAGTCGGCGGAGTGCTGGGGCAAATTCTCGGGAAGTTGTAGCCTCATCGCATGAGCATCGCAGGCAGAGGCGCGCTGTTCATCGTTCTCGTCGCGTGTGTCGCTGCGATCGTGCTGCGGCGCCCGAGTGCGTCGACCAGCAACGATGATTGGGTGAGCTTGGACAAGGGCGAGATTCCTGCGCTCGATCGGCTGGAGAAATCGGGCGTCGATCTCTCGAAGCCGACCGAGATCAACTACTACCTCTATTTCTCCGACAGCGTCACGGCCGCGAAGGCGGCGGATTCCGCTCGCGCCGCGAAGTGGGAGGCGGAGGTCCTGCGCGGACGGTCCGGCTGGACCTGTCAGGCCACGAAAACGATGGTCCTCGAGCGTGCCGCCATCCTCGACGCGACGATGCGGGTTTCGGCGATCGCCACATCGCTAGGCGGCACATACAACAGATGGGAAGTCGCAATCACGAGGTAGCTTTCCCCGCCTCCACCCGCGCCGCCTGTGCGTGCGAGTGCCCGTACGCGAAATAGATCACCAGCCCCACCGCGAGCCAGATCACGAGGCGGATCCACGTCTCCCCCGGCAGCCCGAGCATCTGCGCGAGACAGATCAGCGCGCCGAGGATCGGCACGAGCGGCACCCACGCCGTGCGAAATGGGCGACGATTCCCGGGCGCCGTCTTCCGCAGAATCACGACGCCTGCACACACCAGCACGAACGCAAGCAGCGTCCCGATACTCACGAGCTGCCCGAGCACCTCGATGGGTGTCAGCCCCGCGACGAGCAAGCACACGGTTCCCGTCACGTGCCATTGAAAAAAGATTCGCGTCTGGCCGAGCAGCTGCACGAGCATCGTACTGAAGAGACCGAACAGCGCGCTCACCTTGATCACGGGGCTCAGCCAGCGCAGCCCCGTCGCATCGATCCCGACCGCGAGTGGATCGGCGACGTTGAGCTTCGAGTAGTGCACGATCCCCGTGAGCACGATCGCCACGGCGATGTAGAGCACCGTGCAGATCGCGAGGGAGCCGAGAATCCCCCACGGCATGTCGCGCTGCGGATCCCTCGACTCCTGCGCGGCCGTCGTCACCGCGTCGAAGCCGATGTACGCGAAGAACATGACGCCGGCGCCGCGCAGGATGCCGCTCAATCCGAAGTGCCCGAACTCTCCCGTGTTCGGCGGGATGAACGGCGTGAGATTCGCGCGCTTCACGTACGCTGCCCCTGCGACGACGAAAACCACGAGCACCATCGCCTTGATGAACACCAGCACCGTGTTCGCATTCGCACTCTGCCTGATCCCGCTGATCAGCAGCGCGGACACGAAGACGACGATGCAGGCCGCGGGCAGATTGAAGACACCGGTTACCATCGCGCCGCTCTGGTCCGTCACCACGCGTCCGTACGGCATCGTGAGCGCGAGTGGGATGTTGATGCCGAGATCGTGCGTTAAGCTCACGAAGTAGCCGCTCCATCCCACCGCGACGGTCGAGACGCTCAGCGCATATTCGAGAATCAGATCCCAGCCGATGATCCACGCGATGAACTCGCCGATCGTCGCGTACGCATACGTGTACGCGCTCCCTGCGATCGGCACCATCGCAGCGAATTCGACGTAGCACAGCCCGGAGAACGCGCAGCCGATCGTCGTCAGGATCATCGAGAGCACGAGCGCCGGCCCCGCGTTCTGCGACGCGGCGGTTCCCGTGAGCACGAAGATCCCGGTGCCGATGATCGAGCCGACGCCGAGCGCCATGAGCTGCACTCGGCCGAGCGACCGGCGCAGCGGATTTCGCTCGGCGTCCTGGTCGAGCTGCGCGAGCGATTTTGTCGTGAAGAGATTCATGCGCCGAGCATAGCGTGACGCCGGCCGACGGGCGCTTCGGAGCGCGTCAGGAGAAGGCAAGGCTTTCCTGACAGCGCGGTGCGGGCGCACGCGCTGCATTCGCGTTATATCCTCTTGATGGCCTCGCTCCCACTCCTCACGCCACGTCCGCCGTCTGCGCTCTCGCGGATCACGATCGTACTCGCGGTCGTGCTTGGCGCCGCACTCGCGTGGGCAGTCGTCGTCGAGTTGCGCTTCCAGCGGCGCACGGCGGAGCGCGTGACGGAGGACTACATGTCACTCCTCGCGCGCGAGCGAATCGGCGCCGCCGCGGGTGCGCTGCGCTCGGCGATCGCGGGCGGGCTCGGCGCGCAGGTGAGCGGGACGATGGGCTCCGTGTACGAGGAGCTTCCACCACCAGCGCCGCGCGCGCCATCGTTCGATGCGCTCCGGTGTCCGGATGCGCCGGGCATCACGCCGTCGTACTTCCGCCTCGACCTCCGCAACCAGGCATTTCTGGCTTCCCCCGGCGCCGACAGCAGCGCCGGCGCGTGGGTGCGCGACATCATCGCGGCGGAGATGCGATCGGCGCCGCTCGCGGCGGGTACGTTCACGACAGCGCTGTCACACGGGCGTGCCGTGATCTACGGCGTGAAGTACGCGCCCTACAACGCACCCGTGGCGGTCTATGGACTCGTCACCTGCGCGCGTGCGCTCGCCGCGCTGATGTCATCTGCCCACGCGCGTGGCGCCGCTGACTCCGTCATCGCGCTCGGCGCCACGATCGGAGGGGACACGCTCATCGCCTCGTCGTCGACCGGTCATGGCGTACTCGCGCGCGAGGACGTCGGAAGCATCCAGCTCACCGCCTACCCCGCCTTCGCGCGCCCATTCTCCGGCGTCGTGATCGAGCGCGACGGTGTTCCGTCGATCGCGCTCGCCCTGATGTTCCTCGGCACCATCGCGCTCGCGTCGATCGCAATGCTGCAGCTCGTGCGCGACCGGCGCGCCGTGCGGCGGCAGGCGGAGCTCATCATGACCATCTCGCACGAGCTGCGCACGCCGCTCGCGCAGATCCTGCTCTACTCCGAGACGCTCGCCCTCGACCGCGTGCGCGGTGACGAGGCGAAGCGCGCAGCCGCGCAGCGCATCGTCGACGAGGCGCGCCGCCTCATCGAGACCGTGAGCAACGTCGTCGGGCTCACGCGACCGGAGCGCGCGTCGCGTATAACGCAGGCGCCGGTGACCCCCGTGGCCTCCGTAATCGAGACCGCCATCACGCGCGGGCGGGCGCTCAGCGATGCGCGCGCGAAGATCGCGGTGAGCGTGTCGGGGGCGCCGCGGGTGCGCGTCGCCGAGTCGGTGCTGCTGCAGGCGCTCACGAATGTGCTCGACAACGCGCTCAAGTTCGGTCCGCCCACGCAGACGGTGGTCGTGTCGGCCGCGCGAGAGGGTGCGCTCGTGCGCATCGTCGTCGAGGATGAAGGCCCTGGCATCCCGCCCGCGCTCCGCGAGCAGGTGTTCGACAGATATTTTCGCGCGAGCGATGCCGCCGGCGCGGAGGGCGCGGGTATCGGACTGTGGGTCGTGCGCGATATCGTGGTGCAGGCGGGCGGCTGTGTGCGTGCCGAAGCGGCGAGCAGCGGCGGCGCGCGCATCGTGCTCGACCTCCCAGCAGCGGATGATTCGTGACGCACATTCTACTGATCGAGGACAACCCCGGCTTCGCGGAAGGGCTGCGCCAGAATCTCGAATTCGATGGATATCGAGTGACCGTCGCGGGAGACGTTGCCGCATCCGCGCGCGCGATCGCGGCGGATCCGCCCGATCTCATTATCCTCGACCTCATGCTCCCCGACGGCAACGGCTACGATGTGCTGCGCACGGTTCGCGAGCGCGACTCGGTGACGCCGGTGCTGCTCCTCACGGCGCTGGCCGAGGAGGCGCACAAGGTGCGCGGCTTTCGCCTGGGCGCGGACGACTACGTCACGAAGCCGTTCGGATTGCTCGAGCTCCTCGCGCGCGTCGAGACGTTGTTGCGCAGATCGGCGAGCGGCAGCTTCGCGGTGGTGCGGCTGCCTCCCGTGCGCTTCGGCGACGTGCAGGTGGACCGCGATCATCGCAAGGTGACGCGCGCGGGTGCGGTGGTGCAGCTGACGCCGAAGGAATACGCGCTGCTCGCGGCGCTGATCGCGCGGAACAGCGCGGTGGTCGAGCGCGACGAGCTGCTGCGCGAGGTGTGGGGCTACGATCCGGGGGTCGTGAGCCGGACGCTCGACACGCATCTGGCGGAGCTCCGCCGGAAGCTCGAGCGGGAGCCGCATCGGCCGCGGCATATCCTTACGATACCAAAGCAGGGGTATCGGTTGGTGCTGGGGAGTGAGGACGGGGAGTAGCTGGCGCCATCAAACTCTCCCGCGTCGCACTACTTGGGTTTCGGTAAGAGCCGGACGGGAAGGGTGAGACGTAGAAAGTTGACGCAGTCCGTCGCCGAAGCCTTTACGCCGGTCGTGCGCCAGCTCTCGTAGCCGGGTGCAGTGACTTCGACTGTGTAGTGCCCTGTGCGGCACGGCGTCAGGCTCAACTCCAGCACACTATCGGCGTTTGCTGGCACCGGCTTGGATGTCGTGTCCGCGATGAACTTCGGGTCTCGCAAACGGAGCGTGACAGGCACCTCCGGAGCTCGACCCGTCGACCCGTCGCGTATTCGCACGGTGACCGCCGGAACGGGGAGCGTTACGACACAACCGCAGACGTTACTGCGACGACGTGCAATCCCAGTATTACCGAAACGCCGGAGCGCAGATCGAGTGTATCAATCGCGCGTGTGTATCCGATGAGATGCGATTGAAGCACCGGTCGGCCCAATGGCAGGCCAGAGAGGTGAAGGCGGCCTTGCTCGTCGGTGGAGACTTGCATCGTACGTCGCGTGTCGAGCGATGTTGCGGAAACCGTCGCCTTCCCAAGCGGCGCTCCCGAATCTTCGGTTCTGACCACGCCCTCGATCTCTCCTAGAGGAATCGTGGCATCCGGAGCGACCTGTACTCTCCCGTCGTATACGCTGTCGGGACTCGCGGGAGTTGACGACGCATGCTCGACGGTCATGCGTGGCGCGCACGCAGTTGCCATCAGCGCGGTGAACATCATCACGACGATCGTTCGCGCAGTGCTGCGATCCAAGATCTCCACCATTGCTCGAAGCTCAACTCGGCGTCACCAGTCGGCAAGGGAGCTCGCACTCTCGTACTAGAGGCCCAGTAGTACACTCACGTTTCGCATCACCGTTGTGAATGTCTCCGCCCTCACCGCGCCGACGCGAGTCGCGAATCGCTCGATTGAGACGGAGCGCAGCTCCTCGCACTTCACGAACCCTTCCTCGGTCTGCCCTGCCTCACCGACCGCCATCTTCACGTGTGTGGCGATTCGCCTGTCCGAGGTGCTGATCGGAAGGACCATGGAGATGCCAGCTGGCCCATGATTGAGCTCATTCACTGAGATGACGAGCGCAGTGCGCTGGCCGCGCGTCTCGTATCCTCGCGCGGAGTTCAGATCGATAATCCAGATCTCGCCTTGGCGTGGAGAAGGTCGTCGTGGCATCGGCGGGGATGATGTCATTTGGTGCCGGGAGCGTCACCCAGGGTGATGTCCCATCCCTGGCGTTCCGCCATCTCTTTGTTCCAGGCGGCAGAGTCTCGACGCAGCGCGGCAAACCCGCGATTCATCTCGCCAAGGAGATACTGGCGCCGATAGAGTTCGATCGCCTCGTGCACGACTTCCATCAGTGAAAGTCCAGTCTGCTTGGCCAACTCGTGCGCAGCGTTCCGGTCGTTTAGAGCGACTCGAATAGTGGTCGTAGCAGTCATGTGCTTCCTCGTAGATGAGTTTGTAGACTGATCAGTCTACAAATCCCTCTCGTCCTCCCGCAACGCTAACCGATGCCTCCCCCATCCCGGCACTTCTGTCGCTTGCCACTTCGGTATCCATTCGGTATCCTCAGTTCCCGCCCCCTTCTATCCCCGCCCCTATCGATCCAATGCCCCCTTCGCTCGCCGCTTCCCACACCCTCCCCCTCTTCCCCGAAGCGGTCCAGCGCTCGCTCCGCCAGCTCCCCGTCATCGGCGCCCAGAGCGACATCACCTACTACTCCACCCACGCACGCACCATCCTCAACGACACCCGCGCGACGGGGATGGCCTACTGGTCGATCAACCCCTACATCGGCTGCGCCTTCGGATGCGCGTACTGCTACGCACGCTATGCGCATCGCTACGTCATGGAGCGCGCATCCGCCGCCGATCGTCTCGTCGATGACACCGCCGCCGACGTCGAGCGCATCCCGCCCTGGCTCGCCTTCGAGCGACACATCTTCGTCAAGCGCAACGCCGCCGACGTGCTCGCACGCACGCTCCGCCACGGCAGCGACAAACACCTCGCGCTCATCAAGGGCGAGTCCGTCGTCATCGGCACCGCCACCGATCCGTACCAGCCGGCCGAGCGACACTTCAAGGTGACGCGCGGCATCCTCGAGGTGCTCGCCGAGCATCCTGGAATGCGCGTCATCATCATCACGAAGAGCGCGCTCATCACGCGCGACATCCCGCTGCTCGCACGGATCGCGCGCATCTCCGATCTCTCGGTGCACCTCTCCCTCATCACCCTCGACCGCGCGCTCGCGCGCCGCATCGAGCCGCGCGCACCCACCCCCGAGGCGCGCGTCCGTGCGCTCGCGCGCCTCCGCGAAGCCGGCATCGATGCGGGGATCAACTGCATGCCCGTCCTCCCCGGCATCACCGACAATCCGTCGGATCTCGAGGCGCTCGTGAAGCGCGTCTCCGAAGTCGGCGCCACCTACGTCGGCGCGTGCGCGCTCCGCCTCCAGCACGAGGCGCGCAAGCGCTACTTCCCGTTCATCGAGCAGGAGTTTCCGCACCTCGCCGGCCGCTATCGCGCCACCTATTCGCGCGGCAATCACGCAGGCGATCGCTATCGCGCGGGTCTCGCGCGATTCTTCGACATGCTCTGCAAGCGCTACGGTATCGACTCCGGAAGCCGCAGCATGCGTGACGACGCAGACGACGATCCCGCAATGCTCGAGTCCACACCCGCAAGCCCGCAGCTCGACCTCTCCTTCACCACCGGATGACCATGCGCGCGACACAAGCCGAGAAGGGAAAACAATTTCAGGCGCTGCACGCCCGCGCGGGCGCGTTCGTCATCCCGAATCCGTGGGACGCGGGCACCGCGCGCATCCTCGCGAAGCTCGGCTTCGCAGCGCTCACCACCACCAGCGCGGGCCTCGCCTTCGTCCTCGGCCGCCGCGACGGCGATGGCTCCGTCACGCGCGACGACGCGCTCATCAACGCCAAGACGATCGTCGACGCCACCGATCTCCCCGTCGCCGCCGATCTCGAGAACGGCTACGGCGACGCGCCCGAGTCCGCGGCGGAAACCATCCGCCTCGCAGCGCTGGTCGGCCTCGTCGGCGCATCGATCGAGGATGCCACCGGCGATCCGCGCAATCCGATCTACGATCTCGCACACGCCGTCGAGCGCGTCACCGCCGCGGCCGAAGCCGCGCACGCCCTTCCCTTCCCGTTCATGTTCGTCGCGCGCGCCGAAAATTTTCTGCACGGCAAACCCGACCTCGACGACACGATCCGCCGTCTGCAGGCCTTCGAAGCCGCCGGCGCCGACGTCCTCTACGCGCCGGGACTCTCGACCGCGGAGCAGATCCGCACCGTGTGCTCATCCGTGAGCAAGCCGGTGAACGTCCTCATGGCCCCGAAGGATGCGCCATCCGTCTCCGCGCTCGCAGCGCTCGGCGTCAAGCGCATCAGCGTCGGCTCCACGCTCAGCCGCGCCGCACTCGGCGCCTTCGTCCGCGCGGCGCAGGAGCTCAAGGAGCACGGAACCTTTGGTTTCGCGAACGACGCACTCCCGTTCGCGACTGCGAACGACCTCGTAAGCGAGCGCTGATCGTCCGATGAGTGCCCCCGCGCGCGTCCTCGCGTCCCTCGAGCTTTCGGCTTCTGTTCGGGATTTGAAGCTCCAGCTCGGCGCCATCCAGGAGAGCGTCCGCCCCGACCGCGCGCCGCTCCCCACCGGCATCGCCGAGCTCGATGCGATGCTCGTCGGACGCGGCATCCCGCGCGGACGACTCACGGAGATCACGGGTGCGAGCGGCAGCGGACGTACCTCGATGCTCCGCACGCTCGTCACCGCGGCCGCGAGCGGCGGCCGCTGGGTCGCCTACATCGACGCGACGCGCACACTCGCGCCGCGCGACTGGGCGCACGTCGGCAGCGAGCGCGCACCGCTCTGGATAATTCGCCCTACTAACGCACCTCGGGCACCATGGTGCGCCGATCTCCTCCTCCGCTCCGGCGCCTTCGCGCTCGTGGTGATGGACGGCGCGCCGAATCTCTCGCGCGTGCTCGCGGTGCGCCTCACTCGGCTCGCGCACGATGTCGGCGCCGCCTTCGTCGTCACCGGCGAACGCGGTGGCGACGCAACGGGAAGCTCGGTTCGAATACGACTCGCCCAGAGCAACGCGCGCTCCGAACGCACGTCTACGATCACGCTGGAAAAGGGTGGAAAACGCCGGACGATTGAGGTGTGTTATGGCCGAGCAGTGGCGCGTCGCCTGTGTGCGCATCCCGAGGTTCCCGATCGCCGCGGTGTGGCGCACCCGGAGCGCCCATACGTCCCCGCTCCGTCCACTCCCATCATCACCTCCTACCCGGACAAATCCGTCGCAGCAAAATCCGCTGCGACAAAATCCGCCGCGCAACACTCCGTCGCATCCACACCTCCACGCCGTAAGCGCAGCACCGCCTTCGTGGGATGACGAGCTCGTAGCACTCCTCGACGCGGGCCGTCTGCGCGCCGTCTCCGGCGCCGCCGCGCGCGCCGGCGTGCGCAGCGGCATGACGGCGCTCGAAGCGCGCGCCCGCTGCGCCGCGCTCACGATCCTCGACTGGGACGACACCGCACTCGCCGCCGCGATCGCCGAGCTCTCGGCGCACTTCCTCATCGCGAGTCCGCAGGTGACGCCGGCTGCCCACGAGCCGGGACTCTGGTGGATCGGTGCGCACGGGCTCGAGGCGATGGGCGGCGAGCGGATGCTCGTGCGCGCGCTCGCCGAGATCGCGGGCGCGTGGCATCCGCGCGCGCGCGTCGCGGTCGCGAGCTCGTGCGTCGCGGCGCGCGCGGCCACGTGGGCTGCACCCGGCCGTCGCACGAGCATCGAAGCATCGTTCATCGTCCCCGCCGGCGGCGACGCGGCGTATCTCGCGCCCGCGCCGCTCGCCCTCATCCCGATGGAGGGCGAGCTCCGCGCAACGCTCGCCGCACTCGGCATCGGATCCGCCGGCGCCTTCGCCGCGCTCGACAGCGAGGATGTGGAGCGCCGCTGGGGGCCGATCGGACTCGCCGCGTGGCGACTCGCACGCGGCGAGGATGTGCGGCGCCCCGTGCTCGCATCGGTCACCGCGCGCCACGCGGCCGAGGTGGAGCTCGCCTCGCCGGCCGCGACGATGGAGCCGGTGCTCTTTCTCCTGCGCCCCGCGATCGACCGTCTCGCATCGGCGCTCGCGGCCGAGGGGCGTGCGGCGGCGACGATCGCGATCACACTCACGCTCGACGATCGTCGCAGCGCGCTGCCGTCGGGCGTAGCAGCGCACACGGTCACGCGTCAGGTGCATCTCCCGCGTCCCGTCGCGCGCGCGGCGCCGCTCGTCGAGCAGTGCCGCGCGTTACTCGACACGTGGACGCTCACCGCGCCGGTGTGCGGGCTCGCCGTCGCGATCACATCCACGGCGCCCGCCTCGAGCGAGCAGGGCGACCTCCTCGCGCTCGGCTGGCACGACCCCGCCGCCGCCGACGCGGCATTCGCGCGACTGCGCGCGGAGCTCGGCGCGCAGGCCGTCGTGCGCCCGGCACTGCGCGACGAGCATCGCGTGGAGCGCAACGGCGCGTGGTGCGAGAGTGATGCGGCGCGCGTCGATGCACGCTTGGCGACTCTAGCTACGATCGCGAAGGCCGAGCCGTCGCGCGCACCCGCGCTCCGCCTGCTCGAGACGCCGGAGACCGTCGACGTCGAGTGGGACGGCGACCGGCCGTGCGCGCTCTGGTGGCGCGAGCGTCGCGTCACGATCGGACGCGCGGCGGGCCCCGAGCGACTCTCCGGCGACTGGTGGAAGGACGGCTACGCGCGCGACTACTGGCGCTGCGAATCCGACTCGGGCGAGCTCCTCGCCTTCCGCGAGCGCGAGCGCTGGTTCGTGCAGGGATGGTATGACTGAACCCGCATCGCGCCCGCGAGCTCCATACGTCGAGTTGCACTGCCACTCCGCATTCTCCCTCCTCGATGGCGCGTCGCATCCCGCGGAGCTCGTCGATCGCGCCGTGGAGCTCGGCTACCACGCACTCGCGATCACCGACCACGATGAGCTGGGGGGCATCGTCGCCTTCGCGCAGGCGGGTGAGGGCGACGCGCTCGAGTGCATCATCGGCGCGGAGATCACCGTGCGCGGCGACGGCGGCGTGCCGCATCACCTCGTCCTCCTCGCCGAAGATCGCGAGGGCTACGGCAATCTCTCCACGATGATCACCCGCGCACGCATGGACACACCGCGCGGTCGCCCATCGATCTCCCTCGACACCGTCGCCGCGCACGCGAAGGGACTGTTCGCACTCACCGGCTGCCCGCGCGGACTCGTGCCGCGACGCATCATAGCCGGCGACCTCGCGGGCGCGCGCGCGGCGGCCGCACGTCTCCACGAGATCTTCGATGGCCGACTCGCCATCGAGTGCTGGGATCACGGCCTCGAAGAAGAGCGCGCCCTGCTCGAGCCCCTCATCGACATCGCGCGCTTCGCCGGCGTGCCGTGGGCCGTCACCAACAACGTTCACTACGCGCGCACGGCCGGACGCGTCGTGCACGACGTGCTCTCCTCGCTGCGCCACCAGCGCACGCTCGACGAGATGGGTACGCGGCTGCGCCCCAACGCCGAGTGGCGGCTGCAGAGCCCCGCGCGCATGGTGAAGCGATGGAGTCATCATCCCGAGGGAGTGCAGGCTACTCTGGCAATTGCAGAGCGCTGCGCCTTCCGCCTCCACGATCTGCATCCCACGCTCCCCGCCTTCCCGCTCCCACTCGGCATCGGCGCCGACGAATATCTCGAGCGCCTCGTCGCGCAGGGCGCGGCCGAGCGATGGGGGAACGTCAACTCGCGGCAGCGCGCGCAGCTCACGCACGAGCTCGCGCTCATCAAGCGGCTCGGCCTCGCCGGCTACTTTCTCATCGTCTGGGACATCGTGCGCTT
>JBDSHG010000036.1:0-3350 GCA_039918615.1 Gemmatimonadaceae bacterium
GTGTCTGCTTGAGCCCATCGCTGCCGCGCTCGCCCGAGCCGTGTAGAAAGAGAATCACCGGCAATGTCTGCTTGCCGTCGTACGTCGGCGGCACGTAGACCTGATACTTCAGCGTGAGCGCGCCCGATTTCACCATGCGATCGAGAAAGCCGGTCTGCTTTTGCGCCGGGAGCGCCGCCGTGATGCCGATGATGAGCGCGAGCGACGACAGTGCGCACGACAACATCAGATGGTGTCCCCCTGCGCCAGCTTCGCGCTGATGACCGGATACGAGATGAGGAGCTGCGCGAGTCCGAGCGCGTTGCTGTGTCGCTGCGTGCCGTTGGTCATGAACTGGCCCGTGCGACGCTGCAGAATATTCTGAAGCTCCGGCCGCTGGCACATCAAGGCGAGCTCCGCCTGCATCGTCTCGGCGTCGGATATCCTCCCGTCGATTTCGAGCACGGCGCCGGCACCCTGGCGGCGCAGGATGAGTCTCGAGGCCGCGAGCGGCGATTGCTCGAGCACCTCGCGCAGCGCGGGGTGCCGCTCCGCGGTTCGCATCGCGACGGTCGCGTGCAGCTTGGTGTCGTCGATCGCGCGCGGCCCCGGGCGGAAGCGCACCACCATGTCCGCATGGTCGCGCTGCGGGCGGATGTACGTTGCCGATACCTGCTCCCTTCGCTGGAGAAGGTCCGACACCTGGCTCTCCGAGTAGCCGCGCTTCGCGGTGTCACGCGACATCTTCCAGCGATGGCGCAGTGGCTCCGGCGTGTCGAGATACACACTCACATCGTAGTGCTCGCGAAGCGCCGCCGAATGCAGGCCGAGGAGTCCTTCGACTATCAGAAACTCCGACGGCACGATCTCGCGCGGCGCATCGAAGTCGCCAGTGGCGTGATTGTACGGAGCCTTCTGTACCGGCTTTCCGCTCGCGAGCTGATAAAGATGCTCGCCGAGCAGGTCGAGGTCGTTGCAGTCGGGATGCAGCGCGCTGATGCGCAGCTTGCGCCGGGCCTGGCGGTTGTGCTTGTGGTAGTCGTCCGTCGTGACGATGGTGACGCGTTCGTCGCCCAGCAGCGCGGCGATGCCGTCGCCGAGCGTGGACTTGCCTGCAGCGCTGTCGCCGACGATGGCGAGCAGGATCGGACGGAGCGACATCGGGAAACTTTGTACGCTACGGCGGCGGCGAGCAAGGCCGGAGGTGCGCCCTGCCCGCCGTTTGGCCAGGGGTGGAACGCCGGATTATACGTCCGACGCCCACGCCTTGAAACCGAGCTACATCGCCGGCATCAGCACCTTGTCGATCACGTGGATTACGCCGTTCGACTGCTTCACGTCCGCGATCGTGACCTTCGCGACGTTGCCCTTCTCATCCTTCACCATGATGTCCTTCCCCTTCATCATGACCCAGAGCTTGCCGCCCTGCACGGTCTTGAGCTCGGCCTTGCCGTTGCCGGCCTTCATCGCCGCGGCGAGCGTCATCGCGTCCATGTTGCCGGAGACGACGTGGTAGGTGAGGATGCTCGTCAGCGTCGCCTTGTTCTCGGGCTTGAGCAGATTGTCGACCGTGCCGGCGGGGAGCGCGGCGAATGCTTCGTTGGTCGGAGCGAACACGGTGAACGGGCCGGGGCCCTTCAGCGTCTCGACGAGCCCCGCGGCCTTCACGGCGGCGACGAGCGTCGTGTGATCCTTCGAGTTGACGGCGTTGTCGATGATGTCCTTCGTCGGATACATCGCGGCGCCGCCGACCATCTTCGTGTCCTGCGCGTGCGAAACGGCGGGAAGTGCAGCAAGCGCCACGAAGGCTGCAGCGATCAGGTTCAAACGCATGGTATTCATACTCCGAAATAGGAAAAGGGACGCAAGCCACACCTCGGCCGCGTCCCTCATCTACGACGGCATCTCCGGACCGGATCTGTTTTTCACTCACGATTCAGCGGTTGGCGCGACTCCTACCGATGTTCATGCTTTGTCCAATCGATTCACGGGAAGAGCGCAGCGATCCTGTCCGCCGTATCCCACGGATCGCCTCCTGTGCGATTCGTCAGCACGATGATCGTCAGCTTGCGCGCCGGATACTTGAGAATCGCGTTCGTGAATCCCGTGCTCTCGCCGTGGTGGCGCAGCTGCCGCTCGCCGTTCGCCGTCGCCACGAACCATCCATATCCGTAGCCGCTTTCCTTTCCCGTCGTGAGCGTCGTCGGTGACCACGCGCGGTGCATCGTCGCGGAATCGACCAGCGTCGCATGGTCGAGCGCATCGCTCCACTTCGCCATGTCGGTCACCGACGTATAGATGCCGCCGTCGCCGAGCGTTGCGCTCGTCGAGCTCTGATCGGTGCGCATGAAGTGCCCCGATGAATCCGCGGTGTAGCCATAGGCCCGCTGTGGCACCGTCGACGTTCCCTTCACGTAGGCGACGGTCGAGTCCATGTGGAGCGGCGCGAAGATGCGGTCGTGCAGGAATTTCGGGAACGGCATTCCCGACACGTGCTGCACGATGAGTCCGAGCAGCACGTACGCGGAGTTGCTGTAGTGGTAAACGGAGCCGGGGGCGAAGTTCAGCGTGTCCGTACGATGCATGAGGCGCAGCACATCGTCGTCGTTCAGCTGCGTCGTCTGCGAATCGGGAACGAAATCCTCGTAGTCGACGATCCCCGACGTATGCGTCAACAGATTGCGGATGCGGATGTCGCGCGCGTACTCCGGAAAGCCGGGAAGCACATCGACGACGCGGTCGTCGTAGTTGAGCTTCCCGTCCTTCACGAGCAGCATGACCGACATCGCGGTGAATGCCTTCGTGAGCGATGCGAGGCGATAGTCGGTATGCACGGTTGCCGCGGTGTGCGCCTCGAGATCGGCGCGTCCGAATGCCTTCTCGTACACGGGCGCCCCTCCGTGAAGGACGAGTACGCTCGCGCCAGGCACGTCCGGCCGGCTGTAGCGGGCGAGGATCGCGTCGATGGCAGCGGCCTTCGATCCAGCCTCGGCCTGGCGGGACGGCATGTCTTTCCCTGGATGGCTGGTTGACCGGCCGCCGGCACAGCCGACGAGCACAACGGCGATGAATCCAAGCAGGCGGTTGGGGCGTATCGTTCGAGGACTCATGGGCAGGCGGCTTGGGGGGCGAATGAGGGCTCCAACCGTAATGAGGGCTCCAGCCATATAGTATGGCCTCGCGACGCCCCCTTGGGTACGCTCAGTATGCCCAAGTTCCGCCGGGAACTCCCGGTATCGAAGCGGTATTAGTAGCATGTAGATATCCCTATCATGGCAGGGAACATGAATGGATTGGGAATAGCAGTCGCAGTCTCCGCGGCCGGTTTCCTGGCGATGTCGCTCAACAGCCGGCCCGCCGTGCGCTTCGCG
>JBDSHG010000037.1:0-16369 GCA_039918615.1 Gemmatimonadaceae bacterium
AGGCCGTCGAGCTTCTACGCGCGCAGGGGTACCAGGCGACGTCGCTCGCGGGCGGGATTGTCGCCTGGATCGATGCCGGTGGCGAGGTCGAGGAATAGCGGCGCGGCCTCGATGCGCGCGATAGAGATTCTCGCTCGACTGGAATGTGCACTCACGACGGTAGCCGGCGTGGTGGACGCTCCCGGCGCTGGTCCAGCGACGGTTCGCGACGCATCCGTCGCGGTGATCTTTCGGGTGACGGATGGGGACTCGCTCGAGCTGCTCATGATCGAGCGCGCGAGCTATGAGGGCGATCCGTGGAGCGGACATGTCGCCTTCCCGGGCGGCCGACGCGAGCTCGAGGATGTGACACTGCTCGACACCGCGGTGCGCGAGATGCGCGAGGAGCTCGGGGTCGATCTCCGCGCGACGGGCCGAGTGCTCGGCGGTCTCGAGCGAGTGGGCCCGCTGTCGCCCGTGTTGCCAGCGATATCAATCGCGCCAATCGTCTTCCACATGACGCGATTCGCGCCGCTCATGCCGAGCGATGAGGTCGCGCAGGCGTTCTGGGTTCCGCTCGCTACGCTCCAGGGCGCGGATGCCTCGCGCGATGTCGACGTCACGCTCTCGAATGGCGCGCGTCGTACCGTGCGCGCCTTCGTGCACGGTGAGTACACGATTTGGGGGCTCACCGAGCGCATCATCCGCGATTTGCTCTCGCGCCTCTCCTGACTCTCGCGTCACCCTCGGCGGAGCCGCGCGCTTGACACGGATTAACCGCGTTTCTAATATTGATTAACCTCAGTTAACTCGCTCTCCTCACGTTCAGGACCGCTCGCGTTGCCGTCGCCCTCCGTCGAAGACTACATCAAAGCCATCTACAAGGCGCACGCCGACACTGGCAGCGTCGCGACGCAGGAGCTGGCGGAGCGCCTGCACGTCAGCGCGCCCGCGGTGAGCAAGATGATGCGCAAGCTCTCGGCGCTGAAGCTCATCACGCACGCGCCGTATCAGGGCGTCAAGCTCACGCGCGCAGGCGAGAAGCTCGCGCTCGAGATCATCCGCCATCACCGGCTCATCGAGCTGTATCTCGTGCAGGCCATGGGCTTCTCGTGGGACAGCGTGCACGAGGAGGCCGAGAGGCTGGAGCATCACATCAGCGAGGAGTTCGAGGACAAGATCGACGAGCTCCTCGGCCATCCCACCGCGTGTCCGCACGGCGATCCGATCCCGACACGCGCGGGAACGATCGCGCCGACCACGGACACTCCGCTCGCACAGCAGCAGTCGCCGGCGCGTCTCATCGTGCGCCGCGTGAGCGATGAGGACGCCGAGCTGCTGCGGCACTTCCAGGCGCTCGGTGTCACTCCGGGCACGTCGATCGAGCTCGTGACGCAGGAGCCGTTCGAAGGCCCGCTCGTGCTCAAGGTGGGCGGCAAGCGCGTGCGTCTCACGCCGCAGGCGGCGCAGAAAGTGTTCGTCGACGCCGTTGAGAAGGAGCGATAGCGCATGGCGATCTCGAACTCTCCTCCCACCGAGTCTGAGGACGCCGCCGCGAAGTCGAGCGGATGGCGACGCGCGCGGCTGACGCCGAGTCTGGCGGAGGTGTACCGGTCGGTGCCGGTGTCGGGGACGTCGACGTGGCGGAAGGCACTCGCGTTCGCGGGCCCGGGCTATCTGATCGCGGTCGGCTACATGGATCCGGGGAACTGGGCCACCGATCTCGCCGGCGGATCCGCCTTCGGCTACCGGCTGCTGTCCGTCGTCCTACTGTCGAATCTGATGGCGGTGTTGCTGCAGGGGCTGTCGTCGAAGCTCGGGATCGTGACGGGTCGCGATCTCGCGCAGGCGTGTCGCGATCATTACTCGCGTCCAGTCGTGATCTTCCAGTGGATCATTTGCGAGACGGCGATCGCCGCCTGTGACCTGGCGGAGGTCATCGGCTCTGCGATCGCGCTCAATTTGTTATTTCACATTCCGGTAACAGTGGGCGTCGTGCTGACGGCCGCCGATGTTCTCGTCGTGCTCTTTCTCCAGACGAAGGGATTCCGGTGGCTTGAGGCGCTCGTGATCGTGCTGATCGCGACGATCGGGCTGTGCTTTCTCTTCGAGGTCGTGATCTCGAAGCCATCGCTGGCCGGTGTGTTCGCGGGGTTCGTCCCGAGCCCCGAGATCATTCGTGATCCGAAGATGCTCTACATCGCGATGGGGATTCTCGGTGCGACCGTGATGCCGCACAACCTTTATCTGCACTCGTCGATCGTGCAGACGAGGCGCTACGAGGAGACGGCGGCGGGAAAGCGCGAGGCCGTGCGTTTCGCGTTTCTCGACTCGACGATCGCGCTGACCTTCGCGTTGTTCATCAACGCGGCGATTCTCATTGTCGCGGCCGCCAGCTTCCACACGAGTGGCCATAGCGATGTGGCCGAGATTCAGACGGCGTACGTGCTGTTGACGCCGCTGCTCGGCGTCGGCGGCGCGAGTGCCGTGTTCGCGCTGGCGCTGCTCGCGTCGGGGCAGAACTCGACGATCACGGGGACGCTCGCGGGGCAGATCGTCATGGAGGGATTCCTCCAGATCCGCCTGCGTCCGTGGGTGCGGCGGCTGATTACCCGCGGTTTGGCCATTGTGCCCGCCGTGATCATCGCCATTCTATATGGTGAGCAGGGGACGGCGAAGTTGCTCGTGATGAGCCAGGTGGTGCTGAGCCTGCAGCTGTCCTTCGCGGTGTTTCCGCTGGTGCGCTTCACGTCGGACCGCTTGAAGATGGGCGAGTTCGTGAATCCCGCGTGGCTGCGCGCGCTCTCCTGGTTCGTCGCTTACTTCATCGCCGCGCTGAACATCTGGCTGATCGCGCAGCTTCTGACCGGGGGAACCTGATCGTGTACAAGCGGATTCTCGTTCCCCTCGAGCACACGGCGTACGACGAGGCCATTCTGGATCACGTGCGCGAGCTCGCGTCGCACTGCAAGGCCGCGGTGATTCTGATTCACGTGGCCGACGGTTGGGCCGCGCGCAACATCCATCAGCTCGCTCTGCGTGAGAGCGAGGAGATTCAGGCGGACCGCGCGTATCTGGAGGGGATCGCGGCGGGACTCGAGCGCGACGGCTTCGAGACGGATGCGATTCTCGCGAGCGGCGATCCGGTGCGCGAGATCGCGGCTGCGGCTGCACGCGAGGGGTGCGACCTCATCGCGATGTCGACGCATGGGCACCGGTTTTTTTCGGATTTGTTTTATGGAAGCGTGGCGGAGTCGTTGCGGCATCGGTGCACGATCCCGATCCTGCTGGTGCGGGGGTCGAAGCTGGGGAAGACCGCGGAGCATCGGGTGGTGAGCTGAGGGCGCATCTCAAGTCGTTCCGCACGATGCGGAGGGCACCGCTACCTCGCCGCGCGTCTCGAGACGCGCGAGCAGCAGATGATAGTAGAGCATCCCTTGCTGCGGCCGCAGCGCATCGACGACGGTTGCGACATCCACCGAGAGCGGGCCGCCGACGAGCACCAGGTTTTGCGCCACGCTGGTGTCGCGCATCGGAAACACATCGAGCCGACCGAGTCCGCGTAGAAGGATCACCGTCGCGGTCCAGGGACCGATTCCCTTGATGCGCTGCAGAGTCGCTGCGGCGTCGGTGCTCGATTGCTCTTCGAGCATGGGTTCATCGAGCGTGCCCGATGCGAGCGCCTCGCCGACACGTCGGAGGGTCGCGAGCTTTCCCGCACTGAAGCCGATGTCGCGCAGCGTCGCGTCCGTCGTGCCGAGCACTTGCTCGACGCTCGGAAAGGGATACAGCTGTACGCCCTGATGCACGAGCGGGTGGGTCGACGCAATGATCAAGCGTCGCGCGATCGCGCTCGCCGCCTGCAGGCTTACCTGCTGAAAGGTGATCGTGTTGACGAACGCCTCCCAGAGCGTGGGATACCGAGGCGGTTTCAGACCGCGCATGCGGAGAGCCAGCTGCCTGAGCCACGTCAGCCGTTTCGCGGCGAGGTCGAAGCGCGCGAGATCGCGGTCAACGCCGAGTATGCGCCGCAGCTTCTCCAGTGCCCACGCGTGATCGATTGCATCCGCGTCGATCGTCACGCGCAACGTATCGTCGCGCGACTGAGTCACGTGCACGATGACGGGGCCGTTCGCACCGGCGAGCGCCCGCATGTAATGGCCGGCGGGCGTGAGCACATCCACGACGTTGGTAGACAGACGCCGCAGGACGCTCACTGTGAGATCGAGCCGATACGGCGTGGCGACGCGCACGTCGTGCGCGGAGCGGGTGGACACCGAGGCGACGCGCGTCTGTGCGGGAGCGTGGCCCATCGATTGCGTCATCGAAGTGTACTCCCACTGCGGACGAAGAAGTGATGACGACAGCACGATTGAAGCGTGGCGATCATGTGAGCTGGAACTCGGAAGCGGGGCGCGTGTCGGGGCATATCACCCGAGTGGTCACGTCCGAGATCGAGTTCAAAGGATACACCGTTCACGCCAGCAGGGACGATCCCCAATACGAGATCAAGAGCGACAAGACCGATCACATCGCGATGCACAAAGGATCGGCGCTGACAAAGCTTCGCGACTGACCGAGCCGGACTGCTAATCGGACGTGCTACGCCTCGCTTCTCACCGAGACTGCATACGAGACCATCCGTACGCCGTGTCTGATTCCTGCGGTTCAGCGAGCCGCGTACCAATCGACCTGTAACGTGTCGTTACGAGAGTGACTCGCCCCTCTCGGGCCTCGTCTTTTCCGGAGCTGCCTCGCGTCGCAGCGACCCCCCGGAGACAACGACATGCCGCAGCTCTCATCCGTTCGCGCGAAGCACGGCAGCTGGACGATCGCGCTCGCCGCATTGCTCGTCCTTGGCTGCTCAGGCTCGAGCGATGGCGGCACCACGACGCCGCCCGCGACCGTGGCCACCGTGGTCGTGACGCCGAGTACGGCGAGCCTCGAGGTGAGCACGCAGCTCACGGCCACCGCAACGCCGAAAGATGCGAACGGCAACGTGCTCACGACGCCGGTGTCGTGGCTGACGTCGGACACGAGCATTGCGAAGGTCTCGCCGGCCGGCGTCGTCAGCGCGCGGCACATGGGCAGCGCGACGATCTTCGCGACGAGCGGTGCGGTGCAGGGGAGCTTCCCGCTCACCGTCACCGACTCGATCGCCGCGACGGTGAAGATCGTCGCACCGCGCGACACGCTGAACATCGGGGGCACGCTGCAGCTCGGCGACACGGTCAAGACCGCGAGCGGGCGCGTGCTCGCGGGGCACGCCGTGACGTGGAGCGCAACAACGGGCGCAAGTATCTCGATGAGTGGCGTCGTCACCGGTGCAGCGGCCGGCTACACGACGATCACCGTCTCGGCCAGCGGCAACGGTGTCGCGCATGCGGCGAGCGACACGCTCCTCGTCTATCCCGCGCCACTCGCGACCGACCCCTCGGCGCCCCTTCTCGCCATCGATGCGACAGCGGAGCATCACGCGATCTCCCCGTACATCTACGGCGTCAGCACCTTCGGTCTCGACGCAGCGTATCTCACCGACCTCGGCATCGCGGTCACGCGCTGGGGCGGCGACGGGATCACTCGCTACAACTGGCAGGTCGACAAGAGCAACGCGGGATTCGACTGGTACTTCATGGCGGGCGGCGGCGTCACGACGCCGACGCCCGGCGCTCAGGTCGACGCGATCGTCACGCGCGACAAGAGCGCGGGTGCGGCGACGTTCGTGTCGGTGCCGATCATTCAGTGGATCAACAGCAAGAGCCTGTGGGACTGCAGCTATCCGGTGTCGGAGTTCGGTCCGCAGCAGTCTGTGGATCCGTACGTACACCCCGTCGTGCGCGGCGCGGTAACGGACTGCGGTAACGGGCTGCACACCGACGGCAGCCAGATCTTCCTTGCCGACAGCGACATCGCGCGCATCCACGTTGCGAACTCGGAGGCGACGCAAAAGGCGTGGGTCACGCATCTCACGGGAAAGTTCGGCGCATCGGGGAGCGGGGGCGTGCGCTTCTATGCGCTCGACAACGAGCCGGGCGGATGGGCGAACACGCATCGCGACGTGCATCCGGTCGCGCCGAATTATCAGGAGATCACGTCGCGCTCGGTGTCGTACGCCGCCGCGATCAAGAGCGGGGATCCGAGCGCGTGGGTCGCGGGGCCCGAGGATTTTGGCTGGGCGGTCTACGTCGGCAATCCGTCGCTGAATGGCGGGTTGTACAACGCGGTCTACTATCTCCAGCAGATGAAGGCGTACGAGACCGCGCACGGTACGCGCATCCTCGACTACTTCACGGAGCACTGGTATCCGTCGCCGCCCGGCGTGATCGATTTCAGCCAGAATCCTGGCACCGCGGATGTGCAGGCCGCGCGTCTCCGCTCGACGCGTACCTTCTGGGACTCGACGTATCGTGAGGAGAACTGGATCGGCCAGTATTATCCGCCAGTGCAGCTCATTCCGACGTTTCACAAATGGGTGAACGAGAACTATCCGGGCACGAAGATCGGCATCACCGAATACAACTGGGGAGGCCAGAAGTCGGTGAATGGCGCGCTCGCGCAGGCGGATCTGTTCGGAATCTTCGGCCGCGAGGCACTCGACATCGCGACGCTGTGGGGCCCGCCGGATCGCACGTGGCCCGCGGCGAACGCCTTCCGCATCTATCGCAACTACGACGGCGCGGGCGCGAAGTACGGCGACACGTGGGTGAAGACGGCGAGCAGCGATCAGGCGCGCGTCGCGATGTACTCATCGCTTCGCACGAGCGACGGCGCGCTCACGATCATGGTGGTGAACAAGAGCGCGACGTCGCAGGCGGCGCACGTGCTCCTCGCGCACTTCACGCCGGCGGGGAAGGCGAGCGTCTACACGTTCAGCAGCGCGAGTACCGCGATCGTGAAGGGCGCTGATGTGTGGGTGCGGCCGGGTGGCGTGACGATCAGCTTTCCCGCCAGCTCGATTACGCTGGTGGTGGTGGGGAAAAAGCGCTAGCTGATCACGCGCGGCGACGGCCACGCCTTTTTGGCTCAAGAGCGCGAAGCGCGAAGTACACGTCGTTGCCCGGTTCGGCGCTCGAAAGCGCGACGTAGACCGCGAACCACACGTTGAGGAGCACGGCGAGAAGCCACGCATTGTTCGCGTCGATCGTCTGCCAGGGCGCAATGTGAAATAGCGTCCAGAGCAACGCCGCCTCGCAAACCGGTCCGGCCATGCTGAGGGTGAAGTCTTCGCTTCGGCTCCGGGGTTTCGCCGAGCTGACCTCGCCATGCTCGCCCGCCCGGCGCTTTACGACGTTAAATCGCATGACGTACCTACCGTCCCTGTCCCGGCGTTTTCGGACGCGGAGCATGACGTTGAGAATGCGAATCGAGAATAGTCTCCTGCCGTAGAGTAGCGCGATGGCCGCATGCCCGAGCTCGTGCGCCAGAACGACCATCAGGAAGATGGCAGTCGACTGCAGTGCAGCTGTAATGAGGAATGGCACAATACTCATCGATGCGGTCAAGTGGTGGTACTCGATACGACCGGATTCACTTGACGCACGTCACTCGGACGTCGGCGTGTACGTGGCGAATTCGTACGGTGACCTACCCCCGAACGCCACGCGCATGATCGGCTCGCAGTGCAGTGCAGCGAAGTCCGATATGCTATTCCAAATGGAGAGAACATCGCTCACTCCGATCGCCGGGCTGTCGATCAGAAAGCACATCAGCGCGGTGACCCAGCCGGTTTCGGAATCGATGATCAGCATGCCGTTTGAAGCGCCGTCATTAATTCGGTGCAGCAGCTCGCCTACCGCGGCACGCTGATCCTCCGGCACGTGCGTCCCCAGTACGCAGCGACAAGTAATACTCCGTTTCTGCTCGTCGACAGTCATGCGATGATAGTAGAATCCCGACTCTCGGTGTCCGCTGAAGGTTGCCGAGGTTGAGTCGCTAAATGTGATAGCCACATACGCTGCGGCGAGAGCTCCGAGGACCACGGGCAGTAGCGGTTCGGTGTGCGCCAACTTCATCGGGAGCGCGAGAGACTCGAGCCGCACGCTGGCACCTGTCGACGCCCTCGTCTCCATCTCGCCCGTTCGATAGTCGAGCCACGTTTCCAGCCCGTCCTTGTTGCTGATGCGCGCGCAGTCGCACCACTCCTCGCCGAAGGTGTCGGCGTGCGTGCGATCTGCTCGCTCGTAGTCCCACCCCTGCGCGGCGCTCAACTCGCCGGGCTCGCACGCGGCGAGCCACGCATGCGTGTAGCCATCGCTGTGCGTTTCGATCTCGATCGACGGACACGTCACGTCGAGCACATTGTCATTGCCGACCATCACGAGCTCGATGCACTGCCCGTCGACGATGTGCTTGAGCCCGAGCGTCGCGAGTTTGTCCGCGACCCTCCGCGCATGCATCGTCAGCAGAAAGCTCACGCACACCAGATGACTGTCGACGCACGTGCGAAGCACGCGATGCTCCGGCAGCTCCATGTCGCGTAAAAAGCCGTTCATGCCGCCAGGGTATCGCACATCCAGTGCAGCGCGGCGTACGATCAAACTCGGGGACTCGACGAGCACACTCATTCAACGCTCCTCTCGAAGGCGTATTGAATGGTGGGAGCAAGCTCTGACAGCGTCTGCGTTCGTGCGCGACTAGTGTAACGAAGCGTGCCGATCGAGGGGCTTGAATCCGACTACATTGCATCCTTGCCGTTAAGCGGGGCTTACGAGGAAGGTCGGCGCAGTGGGTTCGATTCCCACGCATTCAATGGGCGCCGAAACCTCAGCCGGGTTCGACTCCCGGACGGCATCTACCCCTCCCGCTCCCCCGCCCGCAACACCTTCGCGAGCATCGCTGCCCACTCGCATTCCCCCGGCATCGCGGTCGCACCCTGCGTCGCGCGCCGCAGCGCCTCGCGCCCCCACGGCGGCATCGTCCGCCAGTCCGCCAGCGACGCGAGCAGCGCCGCCATCGGTCCCTCCGCATCCTTCAGGAATTCGTCCAACGTCGACGCCCCACTCCCCGCGAGCTCCGTCGCCAGCGGCCCGCGCGTCGCCCACCCCGTCGCGATTCCCCGCGACACGAGATGATCCAGATCGCGCACACTGATCGCTCCCTGCGCAACCAGGTCCAACGCCTCGCGCAGCAGCGCCGCCGTCAGCCGATTCGCCACCAGCCCCGGCAGCTCGCGATGCACGACAATCGGCTCCCGCCCCGCCAGCCGCAGCGTCTCCGCCGCGCGCGCAATCGTCACCTGCGTCGTCTCGCGCCCGCCGCACAGCTCAACCACCGGCACCGCATACACCGGATACAGCGGATGCGCCACCAACAATCTGCTCGCGAACGATCGCCCCTCGCCGAGCACCGTCGCGCCGAGCGTCGACGTCGAGCTTGCGACGATCGCATCCGCCGGCAGCACTCCCTCGAGCGACGCGAGCACCGTGCGCTTGAGCACGAGCCCTTCAGGCACCGACTCCTGCACCCACACCGCGCCGCGCACCGCGTCGACCGCATTCGCCGATCGCAGAATGCGCCCACTCTCCGCGCCCTTCCGCAGCGTCCGCGCGCACGCGAGCGCATCCCTCGCGCGATCGAGCGCGCGCGGATCCGGATCCACAATCCGCACCTCGGCCCCGTACGATGCGAACAGCGCGGCCCATCCACTTCCGATCTCCCCCGCGCCAATGATGGCGACGGGCGCGGCTTTGCTCATTCGCTCCTCGCCCTCATCGCCGCTGCGGCAAGCCAGCGATCCGCCGCCGCCGCGCCCGGCGCGAGCGAGCCCGGTGGCAGCCATCGCGCGAAGAGACTCTGCTCCAGCATGTCGAGCACGCGATGCGCATGCACACTAATCGCCACACTCGCGCGCCCGCCCGCCGCCGAGCGTCGCACGGCGCCGCGGCGCTCATCGTCGGAGAGCGAGACATCGAGCCGCGTCTCCTCCCACGTCGCGAGCGACGGGTCGGCCACCAGCGCGATCGTCAGCGCATCGTTCACGATGCAGCCGTCGAAGTGCTCGTATTCCTTGTGAAAGTCCGCATAGAAGCGAAGCGCGTCCGCCCAGAAGCGCGCTCCCTGATCCATCCTCCCTCTCTCCATCAGCATCCGCACCGCGCTCCCCGGAATCGCGATTCTTCGCGTCACGTCGAGGGGCACGAGACGCAAATCGAGATGCGCGTGAAGCACGAAATCCGCGGCCTCGGGGTCGCTCCACCAGTTGAACTCGCTCGTCTCCGTCTGCGTCCCCGGCACGCCGAGCGCGCCGCCCATCACGAAGACGGGCCCCATCGCATCGGCGATGTCCGGCGCGAATGCGATCGCCGTCGCGAGATTCGTGAGCGGGCCGAGACAGCAGATCGTGAGCTTGTGATGCCCGCGCACCTGCGCGATAATCGCCTCCGCCGCGCCGTCGATCTCCTGCTCCGCCACCTGGGCGGGAATCGCGTAGCCGAGCCCCTCGGCGCCGTGCGTCTCGCGCGCGGGGTGCGCCTCGCGCACCAATGGCGCGGTGGCTCCCGAAATGACCGGGACGTCGAGCCCCGCGATCCCACACACCAGCCGCGCATTCCGCGTCGCCCTATCGACGTCGGTGTTCCCGTGCACCGTCGTGATCGCGACGATGCGCAGCGCGGTGAGCTTCGCCGCGAACGCGAGCGCCACTGCATCGTCGATCCCGGGATCGGTGTCGATCAGAACGTGTGTCGGCATGGACCGTGAAGATGTACCAGGGGCGCAATGCGCGCCATTCTTGAATGTGCCTGCTTCTACCGACGATTAGCTTCCATTCATGGTTGCACTGTTGCTCGCGCTCCAGCTCCGCACGATCACGGTCGATCAGCGCCTCGCAGCCGACGCGCACGTCCGCGTCGGCGACACCGTCGTCGTCTCGGCCGCTCCCGGAACCGGCGGCGACTCGGTGATCATCGCCGCGATCATCGGCCGACGCGCCGACCCGAGCGAGATCGCGCGCAGCGACTATCGCGTGCACCTCCATCTCGACCAGCTCCAGCGCCTCATCGGCTACGGCGATCGGGTCGACCGCTTCGCCGTCTCGACGCACGGCGATTCCGCCGCCGACTCGGCCGTGCGCGCCATCAACGACGCCGCCTTCGGCTTCCGCGCGTACCGCTCGCGCGACATCGCCATCGAGACATCGGAGACCTTCGCCGTCGTCAGCCGCTTCCACCGCGCGATCGGCGTGATCACGATCGTCGCGAGTGCGGTCTTTCTCCTCTGCATCCTCCTGCTCAAGGTCGACGAGCGCCGACGCGACGTCGCCGCCCTTCGCCTCCTCGGCATTTCGCGCCGCTCGGTGATGCTCACCGTCGTCCTCGAGGCGGCGTTCGTCTCGGTCATCGGGAGCGGCGTCGGCGTCGCGATCGGATGGGTGACATCGCTCGCGGTGAACTGGCACTACCAGGCGCGCTACCAAACACCGCTCCGCTTCGCGCTCGTCACCGGCGACATCGTCCTCTTCGCCGTGACACTGTCGCTCGTCCTCGGCATCGTCGCCGGCGCCCTCGCGGCGCGGCGGCTCGTGCGCACGCACCCGCTCGTTTTGCTCGGCCGCTGATGCGACTCGTTCTCGCGCTCGCCTCGCTCCGGCGCAACCGCGCGCGCACGATCCTCGCCGTGTGCGGCGTCGCCATCGCGGCGGCGATGCTCCTCGACATGGTGATGCTCTCCACCGGCATGCGCGAGTCGTTCCGGCAACTCCTGCTCAGTCGCGGCTTCCAGATTCGCCTCACGCCACGCGGCACGCTCCCATTCGACACCGAAGCCTCGATCGCCGACGCGTCCGCCGTCACCGCGAAGTTGCGCGCGCGCCACGAGATCGACCTCGTGAGCCCCGTGCTCGGCGCCTCCGTTCACGTGCTTCGCGGCGATTCCTCGATCACCACCTTCGCGCTCGGCGTCGATCCAACTTCTCAGGGCGACTACCAGCTCGCCGCCGGTCGCGATGCCACCGACCCGGGCTCCTTAGTCGCCAACGAGGACTTTCTGCGCGCAACCGGCGCGCGCATCGGCGACACCCTCCGCGTCGCCGCGGGCTTCGACCCGCAGCTCCGCACGCACTCGGGCGAGCGCGCATTGGTCGTATCCGGGCGCGCGAAGTTCCTCTATCTCGCTTCAGGCCAGCTCGCCGTGGCCATTCCGCTCCACACGCTCCAGCAGATGACCGGCGCCGCGCGCGAGGATCGCGTCTCGCTCTTCATGGTTCGCCTCCGCAATGCGAGCACGATCGACGAGGTGAAGCACTGGATGCGCACCGCACTCCCCACCATCGACGTCATCTCCACCGCCGATGCGATGGCGCGCGTCGACGAGCGGCTCGGATATTTCCGCCAGCTCAGCGCCATCCTGGGCGCCGTCAGCCTGGTCGTCGGCTTTCTGCTCGTCACGACGCTCGTCACCGTCTCGGTGAATGAGCGCGTCGGCGAGATCGTCGTCATGCGCGCGATCGGCGTGTCGCGCGCGCACGTGGTGCAGCAGATCGTGCTCGAGGGCACCGCGCTCAGCGTCACCGGCGCCGTGCTCGGCACGGGGCTCGGGCTCATCACCGCGCGCTACCTCAACACGATCCTTTCCCGCTTCCCGGGGCTCCCTGCCGCCATCGACTTCTTCCTCTTCCAGCCGCGCGCCGCGTGGACCGCGATCGGACTCCTCACTGCCTGCGGCGTCCTTGCCGGGCTCTACCCCGCCTGGCGCGCCGCGTCGCTTCCGCTCGCGAGTACGCTTCGCGAGGAGGCGGTCGCGTGACCGTTCTCGTTCAGGCCCGCGATGTGCGTCGTGATTATCCGCTGGAGCGCGAAGCCGTCCACGCGCTCCGCGGTGTGTCGCTCGAGATCGAAAAGGGCGAATATCTGGCGATCGTCGGACCGTCCGGATGCGGGAAGTCGTCGCTACTCAACCTCCTGGGCGCGATCGATGCACCGACGTCGGGCACCATCGAGATCGAAGGGCGCAACGTCGGCACGCTCGGCGACCGCGAGGTCACCGACTTCCGGCTGAGGCATATCGGATTCGTCTTTCAGCGCTTCTATCTCTTGCCGATTCTCACGGCGAGGGAGAATGTCGAGTTGCCGATGGCCGAGGCGGGGGTTTCTGCGGCGGATCGCCGGAAGCGTTCGATTGAGCTGTTGACGTACGTTGATCTTGGAGATCGAGTGAAGCATCGTCCGGCGCAGCTGTCCGGCGGCGAGCAGCAGCGCGTCGCGATCGCGAGGGCGCTCGCGAATCGCCCGTCGCTGCTGCTGGCGGACGAGCCGACGGGTGAGCTCGACGCGAAGACCGGCAAGGAGATCATCTCGCTCTTCGCCCGGCTCAACGCGGATGGGACGACGGTCGTCGTCGTCACGCACGACGAGAGTCTCGCTCGCGCGGCGCGTCGCGTCGTGCATATGCGGGATGGTGTCATCGTTCAGGACGAGGTGTCCAGTGGGTGATCGGGTGATGAACGTTCGATTCATTCCTGCGGACGACGCGCCCGGCGTCGCCACCTCGCGCGAGTGGCCGCTGTCCACGCTCATCGCCTATCTCTTCGATGGGCGCAGCTGCGAGGAGGTGCGCGAACTCCTCGCCCTCGGCGACGGCGTTGCGCACGACACGATCGTCTCGTGGACGCCGGTGACACTCACCGCGGCGGAGCTCAGCGCGATCGAGTCGCGCTTCCCGAAGCCGCACCCCGCGCCCGCGCTCGCGTACGAGCGCGCGACCTTCGTCGAGCTCGACATGCCGGCGCTGCAGCCGACGCTGAGCGTTCCGATTCGCGGCGATCAGCCGCTCGTGGAAGGGATCGCGCAGCGCGCCGCGTATCTCTCCTTCGACTACGGACCGTGGGCCGACGTGTACGTCAGCACGCTCACGCGCGAGGAGGCGGCCGAGCTGCTCGCCGATCCCGCGCGGCGCGTGCATGACGCGGGCGAGGCCGAGCTCGCGAAGCGCATCATCGGCGAGGATGATGCCGCGCTGCGCTTCGCGGTGCCGCGCGCAGAGAGTCCGCCGCCCTGGCGAGAGCCGCGCGCGTGATCACGCTGCTCGCGCTGCGCAACCTCGCGCATCGCCCGCTCCGCTCGCTCTTTCTGCTGTTCGGATATTCGCTGGGCGTCGGTGTCATGATCGTGCTGCTCGCGATCGGTGAGGCGATGCTCGCGCAGGCGCGCGACGAGAAGCTCGTGGGCGGCGGGCAGGTGACCGTGCTCCCCGAGGGGATGGACATCGAGGTGATGAAGACCGGCGGCGTCGGCGGCCTGTTCTTCTCGATCGCCAATGCGCGCTTCATCTATCGCCAGCTGCTCGCGTCGCCGCGTCTCGCGCGCGATGTCGCGACGGTCGCGCCGCAGATCGACGGGAAGCTGCTCTACTTCCGCGCGCACGGGATCGAGCGCACGGTGCGCGCGAATGGGGAGATCCCATCGCACAGTGCGGCGGTCGACGCGCTGCCGCCGGTGGTGAGCGGCGCATGGCGCGACGATGACGGCGACCGCCGCTGGGCGACGCCGACGCCGTTCGAGCTCTACTCGAGCATCGATCATTTTCACCTGCCGCCGAAGAACGTCGCGCACCGCGACAGCTGGGCGGAGTGGCACTATTTCAACGTGCTCTCGGCGAACGGCAAGGAGTGGGCGTTCATCTCGTACATCGTCGCGGGCGATGTGCGCGGAGAGAAGTGGGGAGGGCAGATCGCGGTGAGCGTGCGGGAGCAGGGCGGCAGCACGCGGCGCTTCACCACAAACGTCCGCAGGGATCAGGTGCACTTCTCCACCGACAGCGCCGATCTCGAAATCGGAACCTCGAGCGTGCATCTCCTGCCCGATGGGCGCTATGCGCTCGCCGCGACCGCCCGCGAGAACGGCATCGGCGCGCCGCTCACGCTTGACCTCACCGTCACCCCCGCGCCGAACATCCTCTTCCCCGGCGCGTCGATCGCCGAGTGCGCGGATACGGATGAGAGCTGTCCGTTTGCATCGGGGTACGCGGTGCCCGGCCTTCGCGCGAGCGCGACGGGCTCAATGTGCATCGCGGGCACGTGCGAGAAATACGATGGCGCGCAGAGCTACCACGATCACAACTGGGGCGTGTGGCACGGCGTGTCGTGGGACTGGGGAGCGACGCGCGCGGGCGAATACACGCTGCTCTACGGCCGCGTCGCGCCTCCCGACAGCGTCGGCACCACGCAGCCCTTCTTCGTCTACCTCACCGACTCGCTCGGCTTTCGCGCCCTGTTTCGTCCGCACGAGATCGCGTACGACGATCGCCGCACGATCGAGGTGAACGGGCACCAGGTGAAGGTGCCGAGCCACGCGGTGATGCAGGACGCGCGCGGTGCCGACACGCTGCGCATCGAGCTCGACATCGATGACGCGATCGGCAGCGACACCCGCACGTCGCTCATCGAGCGCGGCGATGCGGCGGATGCGCGCCGCATCCTCAAGCCGTACTTCATCCAGATGAAAGGACGCGCACGCATCAGCGGACGCGTCGGTGGCTCGCCCGTGTCCGGCACGGGAACCGGCTTCTTCGAGACATACCGGTAGTTAATCCACCGTCGGGTAATTGCCGGCCGCGCCGATATCGATCATCATCTCGCCATGACGACGCCCAAGTCCGACCTCGAGCTCGTCCATCGCTTCACCGCGGGCAAAGGCACAAACGCGTCGACCACGCTGCTCATGCTCCACGGCACCGGCGGCGACGAGACCGATCTCGTCCCGCTCGGGATGTCACTGCTCCCCGGCGCGGCCATCCTCAGCCCTCGCGGCGCGGTGAGCGAGCGCGGAGCTTCGCGCTTCTTCAGGCGGCTCTCCGAGGGGGTGTTCGATCTCGAGGATCTCGCGGTGCGCACGCAGCAGCTGATTCGCTTCGTGAACGGTGCGGTCGCCAAATACGAGCTCGATGCGTCGAAGATCATCGCGGTGGGATTCTCGAACGGTGCGAACATCGCCGCGAGCGTGATGCTCACCGGGCCGTCGCTCTTCGCGCAGGCGATCCTCCTCCGCGCGATGGTCCCCTTCGAGCCGACGCATCCGGCGAAGCTCGGCGGCACGCCGGTGCTACTCAATTCGGGCGAGTGGGATCCGATCGCAACGCCGGAGCAGGCGCGCAGGCTGCAGTCATTGCTCACCGCAGCCGGCGCCGTCGCTACGATCGCCTTCTTCAACGCGGGGCACGAGCTGACGCGCGACGACGTGGTCGGCGCGGTCAACTGGCTCGAAGGCGTGCTTTCCCGCTAACAGCTATTTCGCGGCCGTCTCGACGACAGGCGCCACCAGCACCGGCAACCCACGCTCGATCTCCGGACGATGCTGCTCCAGCCACGGCGGCAGGATGAGCTGCGTCCCCAGTGCGTCAGCGCTCTCGTCGATCTCGAAGCCCGGGCCGTCCGTCGCCAGCTCGAACAGCGCGCCAC
>JBDSHG010000038.1:0-15588 GCA_039918615.1 Gemmatimonadaceae bacterium
GCTGAACATCCTCGATGTGGAAGCGCCCCAGCGAGTCGCTCATCGCGGCGTAGGCGCCGTGTCCGGCGGGCGAGGAGACGATCTGCACCGTCGCGTTGGGGAGCGGCCTCCGATAGATGCTGTCGTAGACGATCCCATCGACGCGCGCGCCGGCGGCCTGCGCCCGGAGCGGGATCGAGACGAGCATCGCGACGTAGACAATCGTGAGACGCGAACACGAGCGCGAACGAGCGAGCACGCTGAAAGCCTCCGTGCGGCCGGTTGCTGGAGCGAGGAGCGGAATGATAGCAGCGCGGACACGGGCGACGGTACTAAAAGCGCAGGATCGCAAGCGAAACAATGCACGCGAGGACGCAAGCCTCGCCAGCCGGTGCGCAATCCCTTCCACTAGCGCGCGTGCACAACGCAAGCTTCGAGCATGCTACTCCGCTCCAGGACGCCATGTGTCGTACTCGCGACTGCCGCCGTGCTCGCGGCCGCACCGGCCTGCGCGCAGAAGATCCCGCCCACGCTCACCGTCGACTCGACGTCGGCCGCCGCCCTGGCGCGCCGGCAACCGCGCGAGCGCCCCGACACGATTCGCGCCTTCCCGATCCGGAAGCTCGCCGACGGCGTTTACGCGGTGCTCGGGGACACGGGGCGCGGATCGGAGGGGCGATCGAATGCAGGGTTCGTCGTCACGCAGACGGGCGTCGTCGTCATCGACGCGTTGGCGAGCCCAGCACAGGGGAAGGCGTTGCTGCGCACGATCCGCACGGTCACGCCACTGCCAGTGCAGTGGCTGATCCTCACGCATCATCACCCCGATCACACCTTCGGCGCCATCGTCTTCAAGCGCGCCGGCGCGAAAATCATCGCGCACCCGGATCGCCGTAGTCTCGCCTCCGATGACGGCGACGACGCGATGGTGAGCGCCTGGACCGGCGTGCTCGGGCTCCGCGAGATGCAGGGATTCGCTTTCGCCGATACCCCGGACGTGCCGATCACGCGCGACACGACGCTCTGCCTGGGCGGGCGCACCCTCGTGATCGACGTGCCGGGCACGGCACACACGCCCGGAGACCTTGTGATCTGGCTTCCGGACGTGCGCATCGCCTTCGCGGGCGATTTGCTCATTGAGGATGGTGTCGCAATGGTGGTGGACGGGAGCTCGAGCGGGCTCCTCACCGCGCTCGACCGTCTCGAGGCGCTGAAGCCGCTGCAGGTGGTCCCCGGCCACGGGCGACTGTCGGCGAGTCCGACGGAGCTCATCCACCTGAATCGCTGCGAGACGCTCGAGTTGCGCGCGAAGATGCGCAACGATGTGCAACAGGGAGTCTCGATGAGCCGCGCGCTGGCGCAGTTGCCGCCCGCGGACCGCGATCGCCCCGTGTCGCGCAATTCGCGCGTGCGTCGCAACGCCGTGAGAATTTTCGCGGAGATGGAGCAGGAGTTGATGCACTCGACAGACGTACAGTCGGCTAAAAGTGATTCTGTCGCGATGCTGTCCTGCTCTCATTGATCGTGTGATTTGCGCCCGCTTGCAGCGCGCGAAATGTCGGGATAGAATTGTCTCCCTCTTCGCAATCAGGGAATGATTCACCCCTCATTCGTACCGTCGCTCACGCCGCCGTTCGTCTTCGTTGGCGAGCGACTCTGGCTCGACTTCATCAACACGGACGACGTTCGTCGCGGCGCGCGCGTGGATGTGCTGCGCGACTTCGAGCAACTGATTCGCTGGCTCGAGGCGACGTCGGTGCTCGACGGCGAGCGCGCGGGTGGCATTCGGAGACGCGCGCTGCAGCAGCCTGCCGGCGCCACCGCATCGCTCGCCGACGCGCGACGCATTCGCGCATCGCTGCGCGCCCTCGCGGAGCGCGGCGCGCAGGTGCCCGATGTCCGCGTCAATGCGCTCGGCGAGATCAATCGCGTGCTCGGACGCAGCGCGGGGACGCGCCGAGTGGAGGCACGCGAGGATGGGAGCTTCGTGCGGAGCTTCGTGCCGGTGGGCGATGCGTTCGCGGGGCTGATGATCCCGGTGGTCGAGTCCGCGGCGGATGCGCTGGTGACGGGTGAGCTCGCGCGCGTGCGGCGCTGCGCGGACGCGCGCTGTCTGCACGTGTTCTTCGACAGCACGAAGAATGGCCGTCGGCGCTGGTGTGACATGTCCACGTGCGGCAACCGCGCGAAGGCCGCGCGGCACCGCAGGCGAGTGACGGAAAGCGCGGTGGCGGCGCGCGCGTCCTGAGCTAGAGGCCGATCAGAATTCCGAAGTTGATGGGCACCTGCGTGATCGATTTCCGGTTGATGACGCCCGTGTCGTTCGTATAGATGTTCTGCACGCGCCCTTCGCCGAACACACTTACCCGTCCGATCGTGACGGCAATCCCGGCGCCCCCGTCGATTCCGAAGTGGACTTTCGACGTCGTCTCCCCGCTCGCGCTGTCGGCGACGTTGCGTACATCGAAGGCTCCGATTCCCGCCGTGAGATACGGACGCACGGGACCGGGGAGAAGATTGATCTGCAGCCCGGCCGTGCCCGCCAGAATGTTTGCGTGCGAATCGGGGAGACCGAGCGCCTGCTTGTAGTCGAACTTCTGGAAGGAGAGGTTGAAGCGGAGCGCAGGCAGCGGTCCGAGGTGGACGAGCAGGAAACCCTGGCCGGTGTAGCCGCTCTTGAAATCATCCTTCGCGGCGCCGACGGGGACGACCACGCCGCCTCCGAAGCCGATGCTGAGGATCGATTGTTTGCGCTGTGCGCTCGCGCTCGATGCTGCGAAGGCGAGAGCGAGCGACGACAGGAACACGACGACGGCGCACGTGCGGAGCGTGAGCGAAGGGGCGCGACGGGTAGCCATGGGTTTCCCGAATGGAGTGAAGGAGGGGGCTGGGAGGGCCGGCGTGATCATCCTTGAGAAACGAGGGGCAGCCCCCATTCTTCTCACCTTCGGATGCAAAAAGAGCGAGCGCCGGTTCGGCGCTCGCTCTTACTATTTGCGGAATCGGGGTTGAAGCTCAGCTGGCGATCGGCGGCCTCGCCTTGATGTAGCCCATCTCGACCGCGTATCCCGCGAGCTTCTTCTGCAGCACGCGTCGGCCGCGGAAGAGACGCGACTTCACCGTTCCCTCGGGGATGCCGAGGATGTTGGCGATCTCGGCGTAGCGCAGCCCCTGCACGTCGCTGAGGACGACGGCGAGCCGGTAGTCCTCCGGCAGTGCGTCGATCGCGCGAGTGATCTCGTCGTCCAGGAACGAGTCGTAGAACTTCCCTTCCGGATCCGCCTCGCCCACGATCTCGTATGCACCGCGCCCATCCTCATCCTCGGGGATGCGCACTTCGCGCGCGTCGATGCGCCGCTTCCGGCTCACGAACGCGTGGTAGAGAATCGTGAAGAGCCAGGCACGGACGTTCGTCCCGAGCTGATACTGCTCCCACCGGTCGAAGGCGCGGAGCATCGTCTCGGAGACGAGGTCTTCTGCTTCATCGCGCTCGTGCGTGAGCTTGAGCGCAAAACTGTAGAGCGCATCGAGGTGCGTGAGTGCTTCGCTTTCGAACTGCGCGCGCCGCTTCACCCGGTCTTCGGATGAGCCTGCGCGAGCGTTCTCCGCAACGACGGGCGCCGCCAGAGTCGTCGGCATTCCTTCCCCCACAGGCTGCATGTTCATTGAGTTGACCCCACCACTGCCGGCTCTCGCTCCCGAGCGTAGGATCGCACGGACCGTTTGAGCTCCGTCGCGATGCCGGCCGCACTGGCCGCATCGCCCTTCACGCGTGACATGAACCACGCGCCTTCCAGCGTCGCGACGATGAACCTCGCGAGACGCGCAATGTCTGCATCGTCCGATAGTCTCGGTCGCGCTTCCCACAGCACCGCTTCTATTTGATCCGCCCACCGTTGGAAGAGCGCATCGACCAACTGACGAAAGCCCTCGTGCTGCGACGCCATCTCGGTCGCGAGCGCCCCACACGGTGATCCGGCGGTAGAGGGAGCCGGCGACTGTGCGGAGATGACCGCGTCGATGAAGCGCGTAAGACGCTCGATCGGCTCCACCGTCGGCTCGCGCAACGCCATCAGCCCCCGCTCGGCGAAGCCCTCGAACTGCGACTTGAGCACCGCATATCCCAGCTCTTCCTTCGACTTGAAGTAGTGGTAGAAATGGCCTTTGCCACACAGCCCGGACTCACGAATGACCTCATCGATCGAGGTGTCTCCGAAGCCCTGCCGCTGCATGACCGCAGTTGCGGCCTCTACGATCTGGGTGCGCCTGTCTTTCATGGAAGGAACAATAAGACTGGTCGGTCTATAAGTCAAGTAAACGCTTGAGTACTCGATAATGCTATACGTAGCAATTCGTTAAGTAGCATGATTAACTACCTGACCGTCCGGGTAGGTATTGTTGGACAGTTTTCAGGACCCGGCAGTCTTATTCCGGGAAAATGATATCGATTCCCGCCTCCCGGCTTAGTACATACAATCGCTTGCTATCGTGGTCGCGCGGCAGGAGACGAGGACCATGCGCCGGCTAGCCCTAACGCTACCCACTCGATTTCCTCAATTCATCCCATTTTCGTGATGCGAAGGAGAGCCTTGCCTGATATATCTCAGCGTGGGCGACAGGGTCCGGTTCGTTCTCCACGGAGTCGCTGAACCGCGCAATCCTGGTGGGCAGGCCGAAAATCACGCGAAGGATGACATGCAAGTTCGTTTGGGCCAGCTCTTCCTCACCGCTATCTCACTTTCACTTGCTGCGTGGATGCCGACGCCACGGAGCGACTTGCAGACAGCGGGTGCGGTCGAGAATCGATATCCAAGCTTCCGCGATTGCGCCACGGAGTGCCCCGAGATGGTCAATCTGCCGGGCGGCGTGTTTGTCATGGGCTCGCCGAAGGACGAAAAAGGTCGATTCGATGATGAAGACCAGAAGACCGTGACGGTCTCGGCGTTCGCGATCGGCAAATACGCGGTCACGCGCGGTCAATGGGCAGATTTCGTGAACGCCACAGGGCGGCAGACGCCCAGAGCCACCTGCGCCTATGCGGCGGCAGTCAATCCATCCTGGCGGGACCCCGGCTTTCCGCAGGGGGACGATCACCCAGTTGTTTGCGTTTCCTGGAACGATGCCAAGGACTATGTCCGGTGGATGAGCCAGAAGACCGGAAAGGTCTACCGGCTGCCGACCGATGCAGAGCGAGAATATGCCGCCCGCGCCGGTTCCAAGACGGCCTTTCCGTGGGGTCCGGTCGCTAGCCACGAATTCGCCAACTACGGCCTCGACGAATGTTGCGGGCGCAAGGTCGAGGGGCGCGACAAGTGGATGGCGACGTCGCCGGTCGGATCGTTCCCGCCGAATGCCTTCGGACTCTTCGACATGCACGGCAATATCTTCGAATGGGTGGAGACTTGCGCCGATGCCGCTGAAAGCCCCAAGGAGTTCCCCCGGCCAAAGAACGCCAAAGGGTGCTACTACCGCTGGGGTCGTGGGGGGGCGTATGGCGAAAGGCCAGCTGTAATGCGGTCTGCGGCAAAAAACCCCGCGCCCCCGCCGGGAGATAAGATGACCTTCGGCACCTATCGCAGCTCGGGTTTCGGATTTCGAGTTGCGCGCTCAGTGCAATGATTTGCCTATGACAACCATCCGCGTCACACGTACATACCTGCAGCTCACGTCGCCGTCGCAGCTGCACAGCGCCCCGCTCGCAGATGGTTTCCGAATCGAGCGCGCCCACCCATGCCCTGTCCCCTTCGCCCGCTACCTCTACACGGAAGTCGGACGCGACTATCGCTGGATGGAGCGCATGACCTGGACCGACGAACAGTTCGCGGAAGCCCTCGCGCGACCGACGGTCTCTGTGTGGGTGCTCTACGGGCACGGCGTCCCGGGCGGCTTCTTCGAGCTGAGCAAGCATCTCGACGACTCGGTCGAGATCACCTACTTCGGTCTCACTCACGACTTCATCGGCCTCGGACTCGGCAAACAAATGCTGTCGGTTGCAGCCGAACGAGGATGGGCCTCCGGTGCGACGCGCGTGTGGCTCCACACGTGCACGCTCGATTCGCCGCGGGCGCTACCGAATTATCTCTCGCGCGGCTTCGAGAAATTTCGCGAAGAGCAGTACCAGGTCCCCGCGCTGTAGTGTCCCGTCAGCGCGGGGCTTGGGCCGAGTCGGAGTGGAAGGCGCCGGATGGAAGCGGAACTTCACGATCCATCTGGCCACGCTCGACCGCCGCAGCTCGCTCCAGGGCCGCAGCATACAGCTGCTCCTTCGTGACGTGCGGTGCCTCCGACGCGAGCACCGGAGCAACGCTCCTCACCGCGACCCTCGCACGCAACGCCTGCCGCTCCATGGTCTTCGCGATCGCGGTCTCGTGCAGAATCTGCGCGAGCTCCACCGCTCGACTCGCGATGTCCGCGTCGGACCGGTCTCTCCGCGCGTTGATCAGCGCCGCCATGATCGGAGCCGCCAGCTGAGCGATCAGCTTCGCCGGCTTCTTCGCCGCCGCACGGTGCTGCTTCGCCTCGTACTCCTTCATGTCGCCAATCATTTTCGCCACGGTCGACCTCCAGAGATGAGAAATTGTCTCTGGATATGAATCTTACGGAAAAATAATGTCGACGAATAGCCCGATTCGCGCGATTGCGATCTCAGCGCGGTCTTCGCCGTCCCGCACCACCGCCGCGACGCTTCCCTCCCGCACCACGCTTTCCGCCGCCGCCACCGTCGCTCCGCGGCGGCCCGCCATGCGGCTTTCGCTCGCCGTGCCGCGGAGCTCGCCCATCGCGCGCACGCTCCGGTGCGCGCTCGCGCTCGACCTCCTCCGACATCCACGGACGGTCGAGCAGCTCCTGCAACTCTTCCAGCGTCGCACCGCGCAGCGAGCCACGAGCGCCGCGATGCACAGCGAAGCGCAGCGGACGATCGAGCACCGGCAGCTCACTCTCGTGCAGCGTGCGCGCCATTTTCTCCGGCAATCGCAGACGCGCGACACCGACGCGCCCGCCCGAGCCATCGGCCGCATCCTCCACGTCGTACTCGATCGGCACCTCGTGATCGCGCACCGTGGTCATGCCCGGCAGCGCCAGCCACCGCCTGCGCACCGCGGCCGGCACGATGGTGTCCGGATCGAGCACGAGCGATGCCGCGCGGAAGTCGTCGACCGACTGCGCACTCTGCAGCATCTTCGCGTACACCGCCGTCAAATCCGCCAGCGACAACCTCGGCGTCTCCCCCCCGCTACGCCGATACACATCGCGCAGCTCCTCGATCGCCGCGCGATTGCGCTTGACCGCTGGATGCCGCGCCTCGAAACGCGCAAGCGACTCCGCGATCTTCGCCCGCGCCTCCACCGCCAGCTCCGGTGGGAAGCTCTCGACCGGCTCCTCCTCGCGCCCGAGCTCGAAGCCGAAGTAAGTGATCTGTCTGCGCAGCACGAGCTGCGACCGCTTCCGATGCGCGTCGAAGACCAGCTCCGGCGGATCGTGCGCTGCGTACTGCTTGATCAGATCGTACGGGATCTGCGTCCCCTCGATCGCCGCACGCGGAATACCCATGCGGTCCGCGAAGTAGCGAAGCTCCCCCGCAATCGCGCCGTAGCTCGAGCACACGCTCGTCTTCGACACACGCGCCTCCTCGCCACTCGCCGTGCGCTCCTCTATCACGAGATCGAAAGGCATGATGCGCGCGAGCAGATCCGCGAACAGTCGCGCGACGCGCTCGCCTGCAATCGGCAGCGCATTAGGCAGATCGAGCTCGAGGCTGCGGTAGATGCTCGCCATCCCGAGCGCGGCATCCTCCACCGTCTTCACCAGCGCGCCGCGATCCTCACCCCACTCCTCGATCCCTTCGCTGAACAAATAGCGCGGGAGCCCGTAGACGTCGCCTTTGTAGCCGTGCCCCGCGTATGCATCCGCGAAGAGATTGTACGCCGTGAGATTGTCGCTCCCCGGCACGAGCAGCCCGCGCAGGTCGCGCTCCTCGCGCGTCATCCGGTGGAGCGACTCGATCGAGGCCATGATCGAGACGTACGGAATCAGCTCCTCGCTCGCGTGCACGATCAACTCGGCCCACGCGCGATCGACCGGAAGCGCCTCAACCGCGCGGCCGTACTGCGACAGCCGCCCGTTCTCGATGAGTCCGCGCGCTTCGAGTGTCTGCACCGCATTGCGATACGACGTGCGGTCGAGCGGCACCGGGAGCTCGAGCTCGTCGGCGCGAACGCCCAGCCCAGCGCAGGTGAGCGCAACGCGCTCGGAGTCGCCCGCGAGCTGGAACTCCGGCTCCGTCGGGCGCAGCGCCTTGAAGCGGATGTCGCGGTCGCTGAGAATGAAGACGCGCCCGCCCGCGACGCGCCCGTGCACCCGCCCCGCCATCTGCAGAATCTCGTTCGCACCCAGATGCACGCGCGAGAGCACGTTCTTCCCGCCCTCGATGAGATTCGTGAAGCGCATGTCCTCGATCACGACCGTATCGAGCCCGTGCACATTGAGCGCGCTCTGCCCCGCGGCAGTCATGCTCAGCAGATACGGCTTCTTCACATCGCCTTCGAGGAATGGGCGGATGATGCGGATCGGCTCGCCGCCATGATAAAAGGCGGCATGGATGCGCGGGAAGCTCCGCTGCACTAAGCCCGCGACGTCTTCCACCGCGGCTCGCGTCGGGAGAAAGACGCCGACACCGCGCCTCTCCTTCTGCACATCGCGCAGAAAAGTCTCGTCGAGAAAATCGAGCGGCTTGCGGTGCACGATCGTCACCTGCGCCGCCTTTTCCGGATCGAAGGCGGTGGTCTCGAGCACTGCGGCAGAGCCCAGGTAGCGGGCGTAGAACGTCGGGTCGACCGTGGCCGAGAGCCAGATGAAGCGTGCGCCGACGCGCTTGCCGAGGGCGAGGCAGAGCTCCAGTTCGGCCGAGGTCTGGTGGATCTCATCGACGACGAGTGTATCGCGCGAGGAGATGTCGCCATCCTGGAACCAGCGGCGTGCGATCCCCGTCGTCACGATCACGACATTCCAGGATGGCGTTTCCGGCGTGGCCTCGCGTTCGCGGTTCACGACTCCGACGCGAAGGTCGGTGGTGCCGAGGATGGTTTCGGCGATGGGGCGGATGGCGAGCGTCTTTCCGGTTCCCGTGCCGGCGACGATGCCGAAGCCCTTGCCGGCGCCGGCGAGCTCGAGGATCTCTTCGCCGTGCTCGCGCTGGAGCAGCGTATCGAGATGCAGCTGCACCGCGAGCTCGATGGTCTCGCACGCCGCGCGCGTGGGTGCGATGACGATGATGCGGCCGGTCGATGGACCCGCGGCCGCGAATGCTTCACGGTCAGGCGGGAGGTAGTGATCGCGAACGTGTCTCACGTTCGCAAAGTTACCTCGGTCGTCGCGGAGAGAACGACTGGCGTGGTGGCCGCGGGGCCTTCTCCGGGTGCGGGCGCGGCGGAGGCGCGGCGTGCTCGGGACTCTGACGCTGCGCCGGCTGCGCGGGCTGTGCGGGAGGCGCGTCGTGGTGCGTGGTGCGCCGCTCCTGCTCGTCGCGAATGCGCTGGGTTTCGACGCGCTGTGCTTCGACGCGCTGTGCTTCGATGCGCTGCGCATCGACGCGCTGACGCTCGTTGTCGTCGCGCGCGGGCGTCGACGGCTGGGCGAAGTTCGACTGCGGCGGCGCGGGCACGAAGGTCCGCGCGCTTCCGGGCACATTCGCCGGCGCGTTCGCCGGCGCGTTCGCAGGCGCGTTCGCGCTGGGCGCATCGTTTCCGAAAACGACGCGCGCGTTCATCGGACGCTTCCGGATGGCGGTCGCGCAGTCCGTCGGCGCCGGCTGGTGCGTCGGCGGCACGCCGTCGATCCAGATGCGGCACATGCCGGCCGGTGGCCGATGGCTTTCCGGCACAGCCGATGGTGAGTTCTGTGCCTGAACTGCGGTCGTCGAGATCGCGAGGCCGGCAAAGAGTACTGCGAGATGCTTCATCGAGCTCCCATAGTCGTGTAGCACACTCTTCAAAGGCAGGGGCCGGGCCACGAATCCGGCGGTGGGAAGTTCGCGTAAGTATCTTGATAACAATGAGTTGCAGAACTCGAACGAATGTGCGGAAATGAGCCTGTCCTCTCGGCGAGACACCACAGTCCCGCGAGCGGGACGTGGCCGCCGATAAGTCGTCGACCGCCAACCGGCGGCGTCACACCGGAGCTACGCTTCCGATCCGCCGCGCTCGCGACTTGGCGGAGGCAGGAGCAGTACGGGAACGTGTTGCGCACGCGCAGTGCTGAGGAGCTGGTCGAGCGCATCGTTCGCGCCCCACGGAATGGCCGAGAGCAGCGCCTCGAGCGGCTCCGTCATCCCGAGCAGCGCGATCGCACCATCGCCATCCGGCGCGCACACGAGCCCCGAATAGCGAAGCGCCTCGAATGCATGATCGATGAGATCCCTCGGCACATCGCGATCCGAGTTCGTGATGACCACGCGCTCGGACCCATCGGCGAGACGATGACGCACGACTTCCGTCACGCGCACACCGGCAGCTCGATCGGAGAGCTCGACGGTCTCGAGCGCGCGGCGCTGCGCGAAGTTGCGATGCGCGGTCGTCTGCGCGCGCGGCTGCTCGGTGATCTCTGCGTTCGTTCCGGTCGCGTGCATTCACCCTCGCGCTGCGCGTCGATGACCATGTGCTCGTGCTCCGATGGACATGCACGAGTCGCGCTAGAGAGTACACTCCGCGCGAAGCAGGTTCCGAGATATAGTCACATGTAACGCAATTGCGATGATGGTGGTGACGCGCGTCACACGCACGCTCAATCGCCGAATGAGATTCCGGTCGCGCGCGCGGTGAGCATCACGTCGTGATCGAGTTCGACGCGCTTGGGAGCCTTGAGCACCTCAGCGATGGGCACGCACACGATGTGCGGCGACTGCAGCGCGACCATCTCGCCCCAGCGCTCTTCGGCAATCGCGCGCACCGCAGCGCCGCCAAAGCGCGTCGCGAGCAGTCGATCGTAGCCCGTCGGCATTCCGCCGCGCTGCAGATGCCCGAGCACGAGCGAGCGGCACTCCTTTCCCGTGCGCGCCTGAATCTCGGCGGCGAGCATCTCCGCGATGCCGCCCACCCTGCGCGCTTCACCCGGGAGCGATGCGCCGAGCGTCGATTCCTCGCCACCAATCGGGAACGCGCCCTCGGCCGCGACGACGATCGAGAAGTGGCGCCCTGCGCGATCGCGACTGCGGATCTTGTCGCACACGCGCTCGATGTTGTACGGGATCTCTGGGATGAGAATGACGTCGGCGGTGCCCGCGAGCCCGCTGTGCAGCGCGATGAATCCCGCGTCGCGCCCCATGACCTCGAGCACGATGACGCGGTCGTGGCTCTCCGCAGTGGTGTGCAGCTTGTCGATCGCATCGATCGCCGTCGACACCGCGGTGTCGAAGCCGAACGATGTGATCGTACCGCTCACATCGTTGTCGATGGTCTTCGGCACGGCGACGATCTTCACCCCCTTCTCGTACAGCTTTTGCGCGATTCCGAGCGAGCCGTCGCCGCCGATGGTGAGGATCGCGTCGATGCCAAGCTCGTTCGCGCGCTCGATCAGCTCGCCCGAGCGATCGATCTCGATGATGCTGCCGTCGGGATGGACTTCGGGAAAGTGAAAGGGATTGCCGCGATTCGTCGTGCGCAGGATCGTACCGCCGAGGTGGCCGATGCCGCTCACCTTCTCGCGATTGAGCGCGATGACTTCGTCTTCGCCAAGGAGGCCGGCGTAGCCGCGCTTGATGCCGAGGACGTCCCAGCCGCGATCGAGGGCGGTGAGCACGGCGGCGCGAATCACTGCATTGAGTCCGGGTGCGTCGCCGCCACCGGTGGAAATTGCGATGCGCATCAGGGCAGGAAAGAGAATGCTCGACGAAGGGATGAACCGGTGCAACGCGCGCGCTGCAGCACTCTATATATCGCGCACCACCGACGAAGGGAATCTATGCGAAGGGGATACACGCTGCTCGAACAGCTCGTCGTACTCACGGTGTTTGCGATTCTGTTGACGATCGCCGGTCCGCGAACGCTGACCGCGCTCGATCGCTCCGCCGTCCGCAACGCGCGCATGCAGCTCGTCAGCGTGCTCGGCTCCGCACGCGGGTCGGCGCAGTCGCGCGCGGAGAAGGTCTCCGTCGCCATGGACAGCACCGCTGGGCTGCTTCGCATTCTCGCGGGAGCGGATACGCTGCTCGTGCGCCCGCTGCGCGCGGAGCTGGGGGTGGTGTTCGCCGCGTCGCGCGACAACGTCACGTACGGCGCGAGCGGTCGTGGATACGGCGCGGCAAACTCCACCATCGTACTGAGCCGCGGCGCTGCCGCCGAAACGGTGTACGTCGCGCGGCTCGGTCGAGCACGATGGTGATCGCGGTGAGGGTACTAGGCGACCACCGCCGGCACGTCGGCGGCGACTGTACCAAAGTCGTAACCCGGCACCGAGATGCGGGGAATCGGTGTGCCGAGCGTGCGTTCGATGAGGCGGACCATCGAGATCTCGTCGGCGGCCATGAAGGTGAAGGCGTCGCCGGTCGCCGCCGCGCGTCCCGTGCGTCCGATGCGATGCACGTAGTCCTCGGCCTGCGCGGGCACATCGTAGTTGATCACGTGCGAGATCCCGGCAATGTCGAGTCCTCGCTGCGCGATGTCGGTGGCGACGAGTACGCGGATGGTTCCCTTCTTGAACTGGTCGAGCGCATCAGTACGCTGGCCCTGCGACTTCTCGGAGTGCATCGCCAGCGAGGAGATCCCGGCGCTATCGAGCTTGCGCACCACCTTGTCCGCGCCGTGCTTGGTGCGCGTGAACACGAGCACGGAGTCGAGCTCCTTTTGGCGCAAAAGCTCCACGAGAAGCTCGCTCTTCCGGTCGCGGGGCACCGGGTACACTGCGTGGGTGACCGTGTTGGCCGCCTGCGTGCGAAGTCCCACCTGCACGACGATTGGCTTGCGCAGATATTTCCGCGCGAGCGCTTCGACCTCGGGCGCCATCGTGGCGCTGAAGAGCAGCGTTTGGCGGTACTTCGGGATGTCGGCCACGATGCGGTTGAGCTGCGGCGCGAAGCCCATGTCGAGCATGCGGTCGGCTTCGTCGAGCACGAGCACTTCGAGATCATCGAAGGCGACGTTCTGCCGCTCCATGTGGTCGAGCAGCCGTCCCGGCGTCGCGACGATGACATCGACGCCGCCGCGCAACGCGGTTTCCTGCGGTCCGAGCGGAACGCCGCCGTACACGACTGCGATCTCGAGTCCGCTGTGAATCGCGTAGCGTGCGAACGAATCCTTCACCTGCACGGCGAGCTCGCGCGTGGGCGTGAGGATGAGCGCGCGCGCGCGGCGTGGTCCGCCGAGGAGGCGCTGGACAATAGGGAGGGTGAAGGCGGCGGTCTTGCCGGTGCCGGTTTGCGCGAGCCCCATGATGTCGCGGCCGTTGAGAATGAGCGGGATCGCGCGAGCCTGGATCGGCGTGGGGGTGGTGTAGCCCGCGTCTTCGACCGCGCGGAGGAGCTCGGGCGCGAGCATCAGCTCGGCGAAACTCGTGGGCGCGTCTGCTTCTGGTGTTTCGATGATGTCTGTCAAAATGCACTCGAACTTGGCGCCGGGGCCGCAAGTCCATCGAGCTCTCGATGGGGCCGGCGCACTGCAAATGTCGCGTGGCACGTTCGTGCCGCGCTTGCCGCTCCATTCCCCCGAGGTGAAACCGAGCGGGGTGCGGATGCGGTACAGCGACCTGTGGAGCTCTAGTGACCCTGCCCCGCTCCGGGGGCAGGCTGCGCGAGCGCCTGAGAACGCAGGATTTTCGTGTACCCTGTTGTGCTTACGGAGCGAAAGCTAACCCTCTGACGTAAGCGGGCGCTACGTGAGATTGATTGGGCGTCCCGAGTGGCGTGCGATGACGCCGAGCCGGAAGGTGATGTCGCTCCAGCGCTCTTCGGCCGTCGACTGCAGCTCGAGCGGGAAGCCTGGCCACGCGTACGCATTCTCGGAGCGCATCGTCGCGGTGCGCTTGGGCGGATGCCACACGCCACCGGAGTCGCAGTCGTCGATGAGACGCTCGTAGAGCTTCGTCCACTGATCGTTGCGGCGGAGAAAGCCGAGTCGGGCGAAGATCTCGAGCCAGAAGAGCGCGGCGGGCATATCGGCGTCCGCAGCGTTTCGATGAGGAAGGGGATCGCCGAGCACGAGGTGGGGCTCGAGAACGATCTTGCTGCCGACCATCGTGGCGGCTTCCTGGCGCGGCTGCGGCTGCGAGAGCTGCGTGTAGAGACGGTCGAGCAGGTCGTAGTGCTCGCTGCGATAGAGCGGCATATGCGCGAGCATGACCAGCGTATGCACGCTCGGCGGCGACGCGCCGGGTGCGAGCACGTGATGGTTGCCCACACGGATGAACGGCTTTTGCGCGATCGGCGACTTGAGGAAGGCGTCGACGCGCTCGAGGATGCGACGGGCCGCTCCGCGCAGGCGGGGATCATTCTCGTAGCCAGCCTGAGCGAGCGCGGCTGCAGCGGCTTCGCGGAGGAGTTGGCGACCATGACGAACCATGGCGAGCTCTGGCTTGGCCTTGCCGCTGAGCTCGTAGAGGTAGGCCGGGTCGTCATCTTCGGCGAGGAGGCGGAAGAGGACACGCCGGGCCTGGAGGAGCGGGGGCGACTCGCGATCCCATCCATACTCGAGGAGGCGGCGAACGGCGCTGATGGTGCCGATCCCCTTGTAGCGCTCGCTGCGCGTGCTTGGGATGGCCAGCATGTTATGGTTCCAAGTGCCGTCTGCCAACTGACTTAACGCGAGCTCTATGGCGGGCTGATAGGCGTATGGAAGGGCCGAAAAACTCTTGGACCCAGCGAGGGGCAGCCTCGCCACCTCGATAACGGCGCGATACTGTATGGGCGGTGGCGCGAACTCGAGCAACCAGGAAAGTGGAAATTCCAGCGGCGCGGGAGGTAACATCGGCGCCGCCGGAGCCACGGGAGGCACGGCAGGCACGCTCGGCGTCGGACTACTGGGAGTCGGCAAAGCTGTCACTGCGCCCTCGATTTGTGCGTAAGCCTATAAACAGCAACGGACTCGGCCCGCAAAATCGCGTCGGCCCAGCCCGGCGCGGAACGATACCATCTTTTTTGCGAAACGCTAGGTAGGGGAGCCCCTTAACACCCGCCCCAAACCCTCGTCTACCTCCTCGAACGGCGCGATGAAGCGGTCGCGTGCCCACCGATCTCTGGAGGATTTGAAGATGCTTCGCAATAAACTGCTTGCACTGGGCGTAGCGATGACGCTTTCTGCCGGTGCTTCGACTATGGCAAGGGCGCAGACGGCTGCGGCTCCGCAGCCTTTCGGCGCGCAGGGCTCCGGCGACGTTCGCGGCGACGCGCGCGACATCCGTTCCGACCGACGAGACCTCCGCGGCGATCGCCGCGATCTCGGAAGTGATCGTCGCGACATCCGTTCCGACAATCGCGATCGCCGAAGCGACCGTCGGGAGCTGCGGAACGATCGCGCTCATGGGCGCACGGCGCAGGCGCACCACGATCGTCGCGAGCTCCGTCGCGATCGCCACTCGGAGCGTCACGACCAGCATGCGCTGCACGGCGACCGTCGCGACCGCCGC
>JBDSHG010000039.1:0-15183 GCA_039918615.1 Gemmatimonadaceae bacterium
ACCTTCGCGCCCGCGGGGATGTGTCCCGGCGCCGCCTCGATCGACGCGATCTTGTCGCCACGCACGACGATCACCTGGTCGCGCAGCACCGTGCCTTTCTCGACGTCGACGAGCCGCCCCGCGCGGATCACTGTGACGACGGTCGCCGCTGGCGGAAGGAAGGGCGGCGCCATGAAATCGGGCAGCGTCGGCGAAGCAGTCTGCGCGGATGCGGTTGAAACAACGAACGCGGTCGCCGCGATCATGGACGCAAGAAATCTTTGCATACAATGCCCAAGGTGGGGGACGGGGAGGCAGGGGCCCGCCCCATGATGCCGCTTTCAGCGCGTTTCCGACAGGGGAACTCCCATCCGCCCGCTCTGCCCTTTCGCCTTCCCCCCGTCCTCCTCATCTTGCGACACCACCATCACACCGGATTCGCACATGGCGACCTTCGTCAAGACACGGGACATCCCGATCGCCGGCGCCCACACGCTGCCGCAGGAATTCTTCGTCTCCCCCGAGCTCTTCTCGCAGGAGCGCGACCGCATCTTCGCGCGCCGCTGGGTCTGCATCGGGCGCGAGTCGAAGATCGCGAACAAGGGCGATTATTTTTTGCATACAATCGGGAACGACAGCATCATCGTCCTCCGCGACCAGTCCGGTGAGATCCGCGCACACTACAACAGCTGTCGCCACCGCGGCGCCCGCATGTGCGAAGCCGCCTCGGGAAAGCTCTCCGAAACCATCCAGTGCCCCTATCACGCCTGGACGTACGCCCTCGACGGCCGCCTCGTCGGCGCCCAGACCAGCGATTCCATCCCCGGCTTCGATAAGAAGAACTTCCATCTCGTCGGCGTCGCCATCGCCGCCTGGGAAGGATTTCTCTTCATCAACCAGGATCCCAACCCCGAGCCCTTCGAAGAGGCCTTCGCCTCCCTCCTCGGCCGCTTCGAGCGTTTCAACCTTTCTGGACTCACCGTCGCGCGCACCATCGAGTATGACGTCAAGGCAAACTGGAAGCTCGTCTTTCAGAACTACTCCGAGTGCTACCACTGCTCACCTGTGCATCCGCAGCTGACGAAAATCACCCCCTCCAACAGCGGCGAGAACGATCTCTTCGAAGGCCCCTTCCTCGGCGGCTACATGGTGATGAACGAGCAGCACGAAAGCCTGACGATGAGCGGCGAAGCGTGCGGCGTCACCATCGGCGAGCTGGATGAGGCCGACATGAAGCGAGTGTACTACTACTCGATCTTCCCGAACATGCTGTTGAGCCTCCATCCCGACTACGTGATGGCGCACTATATCACGCCCGTCGCGCCGGATCGCTCACTCATTACGTGCGAGTGGCTCTTCCATCCGGACAGCGTACGCGACGACACGTGGGACGTCGAGGATGGCATCGCCTTCTGGGATCTCACCAACCGGCAGGACTGGCACGTCTGCGAGATCAGCCAGCAGGGCATTCAGTCGCGCGGATATCGCCCGGGCCCATACTCGAGCCGCGAAAGCCTCTCCGTCATGTTCGACCGCGAAGTGCTCAACGCCCTCGGCCGCGACGGCGAAGGCGGCGGCGGCGGAGACCTCGACTGAGCTGAGCACCGTGAGGCAAATAGCGGGTGGTCAGCTCTTCCACTCGGCCGCCGTCTCCTTCGCGTATGCCGCGAAGCTTCGCGGTGCGTGATCGAGCAGCGCGGTCTGAGTCGCGATGTCCGCGGCTGTCGCCTTGAGGCCGTGCTTTTGAAAGTGCGCGTACATGAGCTTGAAGTCGTACAGCATCGACGCCGGCAGCCACGCGCGCTGTTGCGCCTCCCACGCTTCGAGATCGTCGCCCGCGTACTTGATCGGCTTTCCCAATGCGCGGCTCCACTCTGCGGCGGTGCTCTCCCCTGTTACGATCTCCGGACCGACTAGATTGTAACTCTTCCCGTTGTGGCCGTCGGTCGTGAGCGCGACCACCGCCGCCTCTGCGATGTCGCGGACGTCGACACGCGAAAGCCCCGCGCTCCCGATCGGCTGCGGATAGACGCCGTAATTCATGATTGCTTCCTTCATCCAGACGTCGTTCTGGTAGAAGTTGTTCGGCCGGATGATGGTGTACTGCATCCCGGACTTCCTGACAGCGGCCTCAATGCCGATCTTCCCACCGAAGTGCGGCAGGTGCGGCGCGCCCTCGAGATCTTGCACGGACAGATAGACGATGCGCTGCACCCCCGCAGCGCGCGCGCCGTTGACGCCGAGGAATCCTTCGAAGCTCTCGGTCGTGCTCACGGGATTCAGCAGAAAGACGGCTTCGAATCCGACGAAGACGCCAAGCGTCGACGGATCCAACAGGTCGCCGACCACACCGCTCACGCCAGCTGGAAGCATGCTCGCATGCTCAGCCGAGCGTGTGAGCACGGATACCTGCGCGCCACGCGCCTTCAGCTGGCGAACGACTTCGGAACCGACGGTGCCGGTGCCGCCAACGACGAGAATCTTCATCGTGCTCTCCGGTGCAGTTAGTGTTTGTTGCCCCAAGGACTACTCGCGACGTCCGATCACGTAGAGCCCGATACCGAGCACGATCGTCGCCGCCGAAAGCCCAACGATCTTAATGACGGCAAGTGGCTTGTTTGACTCGTCCTCCGCGGGTAGCATCGCGAGGCCGATCGCGATGGTGGTGGTCGTGAACCCCACGACCGCGAGCGCGATCGCGACGGGGGCGCCGCCCGGCACGCGAATGACCTCGGGACCGGCGGGCTCGCGCTGCATCTTGATCATCGCTCCGAACATGAACAGATACGGAATGAAGAACGCGATGACCGCCATGCTGACGAGCACGTTGTATGCCCCCTCCACTGACGTTCCCGCCTGGCCGGCGAACACGAAGACGGCAGCGACCGCCGCCTGCACGAGCAGCGCGACGTACGGCGATCCCCACTTCGGATGGATCTTCGCGAAGGCGGGCGGAAGCCGCTTGTCGATCCCGATCACGAATGGCAGTCGGCCTGCGGCGGCGAACCATGCGCCTCCCTGTCCGATGCAGCCGACGGTGATCAACAGCGCGACCCCGGCGCCGATCCAGGGTATGCCGAGTCTCGTGGCGACGAGCGTTATCGCATGCATGATGCCCTGCATGGTCTGAATCTCGGAAGCGGGCAGCGCGAGCAGTAGCGCCACCGTCGCCGCGATATAGAGAATCGTGACCAGCACGCCCGAGATCAGGAGCGCGCGCGGAATGTTGCGGCGCGCATTCTCGATCTCATCGCCCAGCATCGATGCGCTCTCGAGCCCACTGAGCGAGAAGGCGACGGTCGACCAGAAGATGATGTCCTTGAGATGCGTGCTCGGAATGAAGGAGTGCGCGGTGAAGGGCGTGGCCGAACCATAGAGCATGGCCGAAGCGACGCCCATGCCGACGAGCACGATCCCCGGAACCCAGAGCCCGATCGCGCCGAGGTTGTGCAGCCACTTCCCGATGTTCAGGCCGACGACGTTCAGCCCGCTCGCGATCGCGAGCGCGATCATCGAGAAGATGATGAAGTACGGCTGACTGCTCTGCAGATGGTCGAAGCGGTGGCCGAAGATGTAGAGCGCGTTCGCGGCGGTGAAATAGAACAGGCTCGGGAAGTATGGAAGGTTCGAGCACCAGTACAGGTATCCCGACAGATAGCCCGGAAACTCGCCGAAGGCGCGTCGCGTCCACGCATAGAACCCACCCTCGTCCGGATGCCGCGACGACAGCTCGAGCACTGTGAACATCAACGGTATGTAAAAGGCCAGCGCTCCCATGATCCAGATCACGACCGAGCTCGGTCCCGCAGCCGCAGCGGACGAGATGAAGCGAATACTGAATCCCGTGACGAGATAGAAGAGGACGAGGTCGCGGAAGCCCATCGTGCGCCGTAGCGCAGCCGGCTTCCCGTCGATCGTTCCCTCGTGCACCTCCGTCACTGCATGTAGTTCTTCGGGGGATTCTTCATGCGGAGGATCGGCCGGTCGAGCGCGAAGGGCGCGAGATCGATCGTCGACCTGCCATCGATCGCGAGCTCGGAGAGCAGCCGTCCGATCTGCGACGCGAACTTGAACGCGTGGCCGGCACCGATCGCGACCACGACGTTGTCGTGGCCCGGTACCGTGTCGATCACGAAGTCCCGGTCCGGCGTCAGCGTGTAGAGGCATGTCTTCGTGTAGATGATCGGCCCCAGCACGCCAGGGATGTAGCGCGAGAGGAAGTCCTCGACGCCGCGAAGGTTCTCCGGCTCCGGCTCGAAGTCGCGCGTGTCCGCCGTCGTCGGCTTGCCGCCCGCGTCCTGCGCCGCCTTCGGCCCCGCTTCACCGAATGTCGGGAATCCGTAAAAGCACGGATCGTCCATCCAGATCCACACCGGAAAGCGATCAGGCGCGAAGTCCTCGGGATGCTTCGTCGCGAAGTACGTCACCTGCTCGCGCGTCACCTCGAGGGGGAGCTCGAGCCCGAGATAGCCCAGCGCGCGGTTGGACCACGGACCGGCCGCGATCACGAGCTTCCTGCAGCGGAAATTCCCATTCGCCGTCTCGACCGTCACTTCGTCGCCATTCGTGACGATGTTCGTCACCGGCGTGTTGTCGATCAGCGTCGCCCCATTCGCGCGCGCCATCTTCTGATGCGCAGCGTTCGCGCGCGCGGCCATCGCGATGCCGCTCTGCTCCTGAAACAGACCCTCGATGTCATCCGACAGCGTGAACTGCGGCCAGCGCTTCATGATCTCGTCGGCGTCGAGATCCTCGTACTCCACATTGCATGCGCTCATCGCGCTGCGATACGCGTCGAGCGGAATCTTCGTGTCGTACTTCGCGAAGTCGAGCCCGCCGGTTTTCAACACCACCGGGTCGCCGCTTTCGCGCTGCAGCGTGTCCCACGCATCGTAGGCGAGCTTCGCGAGCTCGACGTACGCCGTGTTGTGATACGAGAGCCGGATGATGCGCGAGTGGTCCTGCGACTCCCCGCGCACATGTCCGATCTCGAACTGCTCGACCCCCAGCACCTCCGCGCCCGCTTTCCGCGACAGCCAGTACGCCGCTCCGCTTCCGAGCCCGCCGAGTCCCAGAACGATGTATTCGTAGTCTCGCCTCACTTCGAGATGTCTCCGAGGCGCTCACCGACGTAGCGCCGAATGTCGAGGCTGAAGCTTTCCATTGGCGCGTAGAACCCCGACTCGAAGACGCGATTCCGCATCCCGCGCTGCACGCCCTCGCAGATCGCCCAGTCCTGCCGGTTCACGAGATCCCAGAAGTCGACGGCATCGGATGGATCGAAGCCGGGCTTCGCGATCTCGCCCGGATGAAAAAGAAAGTCGCAATCGATAGTGGTATGTTCGGCGCTGCGCGGCCACACGGTGAAGGCGGCGACGTGGTCGGCCGAGAGGCTGATCATGAAGTTGGGATAGATCAGCTCACCCTTGTGGCGCACGCGTTCGTCGTCGTTGAGCCCGGGAAACGGCTCGCGCACGCTCGTGCCGCTGTGTGTGAACGTCCACGCCCCCTCGGCGTGCTCGATCCCGCGCTCCCAGTCGAGCTCCGAGCCGCCGCGTACCTTGAATCCCGGCACGACCTTGCAGAGCTCCGGATGCACACCCGCGCAGTGATAGCACTCGTTGTAGTTCTCGAGCATCACCTTCCAGTTCGCATCGATCTCGTAGGTGATGCGTTTCACGCGACGGAGATCGGCGAGCGGATAGTTGGCGAGCCGCGTCGCCGCCTCGCCGATCTGCGCGCGCAGCGTGTAGCCGCGAGTAGCTGCCTCGTGCGGCGTGAGATTCACGAAGAAGAAGCCGCCCCACGTATCGATGCCGACGGGATAGAGAGAGAGCTCCTCCTTGCGAACGCCTGCGCTCTCGTCGAGATACGGCGCCGTGCGTAGCGCGCCGTCGAGCGTGTAAGTCCACGCGTGATATGGGCACTTGATCCCACTACCAAACGCTCCTGAGAGCTCGGGCGGGCAACCGGTGCTGTCGTTTCCCGTGAGCACGAGCTGGCACCCCCGGTGACGACACACATTATAGTAGGCGCCGAGCGCGCCCTCGCGCGTGCGCACGACGAGCACGCTCTCGCCGGCAACGTCCACGACGAGATAGCTCCCGGACGTCGCGAGATCCTCTTCGCGTCCGGCGAAGAACCATTCGCGCATGAAGATGCGCTCCTTCTCGCGCGCGAACAGCTCGGGCGAGAGGTAGTGCTCGCGCGTGAGTGTGCGCTCCATGCCAACGGGCGCCCCGATCTCCGGCTGCGTCATCGTCTCTCCGAAATGTCAGGGACTGCCCCTGAGCGGACCGCTCTGCTCGGGGCGCATAACATGCCGCCAAAAGAGCGTGGTCGCAATTCGGCGGCGTTCGACAGTGAGGCGCTATCGCCCAGGGCCACGCCGGGTGACTCACGAGCAGCCCCACTTGACGCCACCTCCGCGTGATGCTATCCTGGAATCACAATCGAAGACGCCCGTGGTAATTTGCCGCCTATTGCAGCCACGTTAAATAAATGCTAAAACGCGAACCCCCGGGTGGCAGGTCCCCCGGGATTTTTTGCATCTGTACCTGTCGAGGCCATGACTTCTCTCTCATCCACCGCCGTTCAGCTCCCGATCGCTTCGCGAATCGATGGCCTTCGCTCCGAAGGCGCCTTCGAGGTACTCGCGAGCGCGCGTGCGCTCGAGCGGAAAGGACGACAGATCCTCCACCTCGAGATCGGAGAGCCGGATTTTCCAACGGCGCCACACATCGTCGAAGCGGGCGTGCGCGCGCTCCAGAACGGCGAGACGAAGTACGGCCCCGCCGGCGGCATCCTCGAGCTCCGCGTCGCGATCGCGAACCACCTGTCGACGCTCGGCATCAACGCCTCACCGGATGACGTCGTCGTCACGCCGGGATCGAAGCCGATTCTCCTCTACGCTGCACTCACGCTCCTCGAGAATGGCGACGAGGCACTCATCCCGGATCCCGCGTACCCGATCTACGACTCGGCCGTCCGCTTCGCGGGCGCACGCCCCGTTACCTATCGGCTCGATTCGTCGAACGGCTTCGCCCCCGACATCGACGCGATCGAAGCGGCAATCACGTCGCGCACGCGCGTGCTCTTCCTGAACACGCCGCAGAATCCCACCGGCGGCGTGATCGACGCGGGACGTCTCGCCGCACTTGCGCAACTCGCCGAGTCGAACGACCTGATCATCGTCGTCGATGAGATCTATCGGCCGTTCAACTACGGCGCGCCGCCAGTGCCGTCGATCCTCACGCTCCCCGGGATGCGCGAGCGATGTATTCTCGTCGACGGATTTTCCAAGGCGCACGCGATGACCGGCTGGCGGCTCGGCTACGGGCTGCTCCCCACCCCGCTCGCGTCGCGCTTCGCACTGCTCGCGCTCAACGATCACGCGTGCGTTCCCGCCTTCGTGCAGCGCGCTGGCATCGCGGCGCTCACCGGCACGCAGGAGCCGCTCCACACGATGATCAACGAGTTTGCGGCACGCCGCACGCTCGTCACCGGTCGTCTCTCCGCGATCGCAGGCGTGCGCATCACCGCGCCCGCGGGCGCGTTCTACGCATTTCCGGATGTCTCCGAGGCGACGAACGCCGCAGGGATCACCGCCGCGCAGCTCGCGACCAAGCTCCTCCAGGAGTACGGCGTCGCGCTCCTTCCCGGCACCGCGTTCGGCGCGGCCGGTGAAGGTCATCTCCGTCTCTCCTTCGCTACGGGGCGCGCGGATCTCGACAAGGCACTGACGCTGGTGCACGAATGCTTCCGCTCACTTTCCAGCTGACGACATGTCCGTTGCCGCCGCCCACGTATCGAAGTCGCCTCCTGAATCACGTTCGCGCTTTCCGTCTTTTTGCATAGAGGTCGTATGGCTGTCACTCTCTTTCTTCCCACGGTTCTCGCCCGCCTCGCCGACAGCGGTACTCTTCGGTCCGAGGGCGACACGGTTGGTGAGGTCGTCGCGAACATCGCCGGTCGCTACCCGGAGCTTGCGCCACGCCTCCGCGACGAGAATGGTGATCCGTACGCCTTCGTCACTTTCTATCTCAACGACGAAGACATCCGCTTCTCCGGCAGCTTCAAGTCGCCGGTGAAGGACGGCGACGAGCTCACCATCGTTCCGGCCATCGCCGGAGGTTGATTCGATGACCATTACCGCCCCCTCGCCCGCCGAGCTCTCGAACGAGGAAATCTTCCGCTACAGCCGCCACCTCATCCTCCCCGAGGTCGGGCTCGACGGTCAGAAGAAGCTCAAGCGCGCACGCGTGCTCCTCGTCGGTGTCGGGGGGCTTGGTTCGCCTGCTGCCTTGTATCTGGCCGCGGCCGGTGTCGGTACGCTCGGCCTCGTCGACTTCGACGTCGTCGACGCGACGAATTTGCAGCGCCAAGTACTCCACGGCACGAGCGCGATCGGCAGGCGCAAGCTCGACTCCGCGCGCGACCGCATCGAGGATCTGAATCCGAACGTGAAGGTCGAGGCGCACGAGACACCGCTCACGTCGCGCAATGCACTCGAGATCATCTCCACCTACGACATCGTCGTCGACGGCACCGACAACTTCCAGACACGCTATCTCGTCAACGACGCGTGTGTCCTGCTCGGCAAGCCGAACGTCTACGGCAGCATCTATCGCTTCGAAGGGCAGTCGTCGGTGTTCGCGACGGGCGATGCGCCGTGCTATCGCTGCCTCTTCCGCGAGCCGCCCCCTCCGGGACTCGTGCCGAGCTGCGCCGAGGGCGGCGTGCTGGGCGTGCTGCCGGGGATCGTCGGCACGATTCAGACGACCGAGGCGCTCAAGCTCATCCTCGGCATCGGCGAGTCGCTGGCCGGGCGGCTGCTGCTGATCGATGCGCTGCGCATGCGCTTCCGCACGCTCAACTTGCGCAAGGATCCCGAATGCCCCGCGTGCGGCACGCACGAGATCAAGGAGCTCATCGACTACGAGGAGTTCTGCGGCGTGCGTCAGGCCGCTGCCGATGATGCGGCGGCGCAGAGCGCGGTGCCGGAGATCTCACCGGTGCAGCTCGCAGCGCGTATCGCGCGCGGTGACGACTTCGATCTCATCGATGTGCGCGAGCCGCACGAATGGGACATCGCGCGCATTCCAGGCGCCCGGCTCATTCCGCTTGCGATGCTCGTCAACGAGCTGTCGACGCTCGACAGCGCGCGCGACATTGTCGTCCACTGCAAAGTGGGCGGGCGAAGCGCGAAGGCCGTGCAGCAGCTGCAGGCGTCCGGATTCCGGAAGGTGTGGAATCTCGCCGGTGGCATCACGCGCTGGAGCGACGATGTAGATCCTTCCACGCCGAAATACTGAACGTCGACATGCCCACGGTAGAGATTCCCAAGCGCGCGGTTCCCGCGTCGACGAATACAGTTCGCGCCCTGCCGCAGCACTGCAAGGTGTGCGGAGCGGAGTTCGAGGCCGCACCCGAAGCGATCTGCGGGTCGTGCCTCGGCCCACTCGAGCCGATGTATCCGGCATCGCGGCGTTTGCCGAGCAAGGCGGAGATCGCCACGCGCGCGCCGTCGATGTGGCGCTATCGCGAGTGGCTTCCCTTCGAAGGCACGCCAACGCTCTCGCAGGACACCGGCGTCACGCCGCTGGTCGACGCGCCGCGTCTCGCTGACAGGCTCGGCGTTGGCAGACTCTGGATCAAGAACGATGCGGTGTCGCATCCATCGCTCTCGTTCAAGGATCGCGTCGTCGCATCGGCGATCAATGCCGCCGTGGCGCTGGGTCTCGACACGGTCGGCTGCGCGTCGACTGGCAATCTCGCGAACGCGGTCGCGGCGCAGGCCGCGCGCGCAGGGCTGCCCGCGTGGATCTTCATTCCCGACAATCTCGAGCAGGCGAAGGTGCTCGGCACGGCGGTGTACGGCCCGAATCTCGTGCGCGTGCGCGGCCACTACGATGATGTGAACCGTCTCTGCGCGCAGCTCGCCGACCGCTTTGGATGGGGAATCGTCAACGTCAACCTTCGCGGCTACTATGGTGAGGGCTCGAAGACGATGGGCTTCGAGATCGCCGAACAGCTTGGATGGCGGCTGCCGACGGCGGTGGTCGTGCCGATGGCGGGCGGCTCGCTGCTGACCAAGCTCCACAAGGCGTTCGGCGAGCTGCGCGACGCCGGCCTTGTCACCGATGAATCGCCGCGGCTCTACGGCGCGCAGGCGTCGGGGTGCTCGCCGATCACGACGCTCGTCGAGAGCGGCGGCGAGACGATCGTACCGCAGATCCCGAACACGATCGCGAAGTCGATTGCGATCGGAAATCCCGCCGACGGCGTGTTCGCCGCACGCGCGATGCGCGGCACAGGTGGCTGGTCCGCCGCCGTGAGCGACGATGCGATCGTCGCCGCGATCCGTTTGCTTGCCGAGACCACCGGCATCTTCACGGAGACCGCCGGCGGCGCGACGCTCGCGGGGGCGTTGGCGCTGGCCGAGCAAGGCCGTTTCGGCAAGGATGACGAGGTCGTGCTGTGCATCACGGGGAATGGGCTCAAGACGCTCGACGCGATCAGCGGGGCGATCGCGGACTCGCCCGTGATCGCCCCGCGCGTGCGCGAGGTCGCCGCGCTCGTGGAGGCGGCGGCGGGATAGCCGCGGCGCACAGGCGCGACGCATCTTTCCACGATGCCGAACGCGATCGTCGCATCGAATCTGACTAAAACCTACGATGTTAAGGTGCGCGATCCCGGGATCAAGGGCGCGCTCACGGCGCTCGCGCGTCCCCGCTATCGGCAGGTGCGCGCGGTGGAGGATGTCTCGTTCTCGATCGAGCGCGGCGACGCCGTCGCCTTTCTCGGTCCGAACGGCGCCGGGAAGACCACCACGCTCAAGATGCTCACGGGCCTGCTCTTCCCGAGCGCTGGCGGCGCGCAGGTGGCGGGCTACGACCCGTGGACCGGGGGCAACGCCTTTCGCCAGCGCATCGCGTTCGTGCTGGGGAACAAGCAGCAGCTACTCTGGGATCTCCCTCCTGAAGAAAGCTTCCGGTTGAATCGCGCGATTTATGGTGTGTCGCTCGCGGACTATACGAGGCGTCGCGCGGAGCTCGTCGAGCTGCTCGTGCTTGGTGATCTCATCGACAAGCCCACGCGGCAGCTCTCGCTCGGCGAGCGCATGAAGTGCGAGCTCGCGGCCGCGCTGCTGCATCAGCCGGAGGTGTTGTTCCTCGATGAGCCGACGCTGGGTCTTGATCTCGAGGCGCAGCAGACGATCCGCACCTTCCTCGGCGAGTACCGGCGGCGGCATGGAGCCACGATCCTGCTGACGTCGCACTACATGGCGGATGTCACGGCGCTGGCGTCGCGCGTGCTGATCATCAATCGCGGCCGTTTACTGTATGATGGCGAGCTCTCGGAGCTGGTCACGCGCATCGCGCCGATCAAGCGAATCGAGATCGTGCTGTCGGAGCCAGTGCCGCTCGCGCGTCTCGAGGAGTACGGAACGGTGGCGCACTATGCGCCGCCGCGGGCGACGCTCGAGGTGCCGCGCGAGACTGCGACGGCAGCGAGTACGAGGCTGCTCACCGATCTTGCGGTTGCGGACCTCTCGATTCAGGATCCGCCGATCGAGGAGGTCATTCGCATCGCGTTCGGTGAGACGGAGCAGAATTCGAGCGGCGATGCGCATCAGCCGCGCGCGGATGTTCGCCGCGCGCCGCCGTGAGCCCCGCCTCCACACGAAGCCCGCTCGCCACCTTCCGCGATCAGTACGCGGAGCTCATGCGCTCGGCCTTCCTCGTCGACCTGCAGTACCGCGCGTCGATACTGATCTGGCTCATCTGGGGGATCACCGAGCCCATCATTTCGTTTGCGATCTGGTGGTCGATCGCCGCCGGCGGAGCCGTCGATGGCTACACGAGCGATGGCTTCGCGCGCTACTTCTTCGGCGTCGCGCTTGTGAACCAGGCGACGCTGTCGTGGGACGCGTGGAACATCGATCGCTGGATCCGCGAAGGGGAGATGAACCATCGACTCACGCGCCCCATCGCGCCGATTCACGAGGCGATCGCGGACAACATCGCGTACAAGGGGCCCACGGCGGCGATCATCCTGGCGGTGTGGATCATCACTTCGATCTTCTGGCCCGCGGTGCGCATTCCATTCGAGCCGGGGCGCTGGGCGCTCGGCATTGTCGCGATCGTACTGGCGGCAGCGATCCGTTTCTTCAACGGATATGCCACGGGGCTCCTCGCCTTCTGGACGACGCGCGCGACGGCGCTCGTCGAGCTGCAGTTTGGAATCTCGCTGTTCCTGTCGGGCCGGATAGCGCCGCTCTCGCTGCTTCCTCCGCGCGTCGTGCATGTCGCGCAGTACCTCTGGTTTCCGTACGTGCTCTCGTTCCCCGTGGAGATTCTCACCGGCGCGGTGACGACGTGGCAGCAGTACGCGCGCGGATATGCGGGGCAGCTCGTATGGCTCGCGATCTGGCTGCTACTCTATCTCCTGGTGTGGAGACGCGGCCGTCGGCACTACGGCGCGGTGGGCGGATGAAGAAGATCAGGCACACGATGGTCGTGCTGCTCGCCTTCTGGAAGCTCAATTGGCTGGAGGAGCTGCAGTATCGCGGGAACTTCGTCGCGAGCCTGCTCGGCACCGTCTTCTGGCTGGTGATGGCGATGCTCACCGTTGAGCTGTACTTCGGACACACGACTCAGCTCGGTGGATGGGGGTATTGGGATGTCGTCGTGCTGCTCGGAGTATTCAATGCGCTGACGGGCGTAGTCGAGACCGTGTTGCGCCCCGGGATTGGCCATCTTCCCGCGGATGTGCGAAGCGGCGCGCTCGATCTCGTGCTCGTGCGCCCCGTCGATGCGCAGTTCTACGTCTCGTTCCGCCGGCTCGATGTCTGGCGGCTCGCGGATGTCGTACTCGGGCTCGGACTCTCCGCGTATGCGCTCGCGCAGACGGGGCGAAGCGTCGGCGTGTGGCAGATCGTCTCCTTCATCGTGACGTTTGCCGTCGCGATCGCGGTGGTGTACGCGATCTGGGTCACGCTGATGAGCTTCTCGTTCTGGTTCGTCGCCGTCGATAACATGGCGACACTCTTCGACTCCGTCATCGACGCGGCGCGCTATCCCGTGAGTGCCTACCCGGGCGCGTTGCGATTTCTGTTCGTGTATCTCATTCCCATCGCGTGGACGACGACGATCCCGGCTTCCGCGCTCACAGGGCGGTTGAAACCGTCGCTCGCGCTGTGGTCGGTAGTCGTTGGCGTCGTCGCGCTTGGCGCGAGTCGCCTGCTCTGGCGAGTCGCGCTCAAGCGCTATACGAGTGCGGGTGGGTGAGAGGCGATCACTCGAGCGGCTGGCGACCCATGCCGGGCAAAGTCATCTTCGTGTAGCCGGCCGGCACCGCAAACATCGCGTCGGGCACCGACGTCGCCTGCGCCTTCACAGCGATGAACGACAGCTTGCCGTTGCTGGTGGCCTTCATCAGCCCGCCCGTCTTCAGCGCCTCGGCGAACTGAGGACCGCCCTCCGTGAAGAACTGTCCCGACAGGCCGTGCGTGAGACGGCTGAGCTGAAGCCCCGCACCCTTGGCCAGGCAGACGTCTCCTTCCTGGGGCTTCCCCTGGTCATCCGTGCCCTTGTAGTGCCAGTCATCGCACGAGATGCCGGCGATGTTCTCGCTCTTCCCGGTCTTCACCGCCACACCGTGTTGCTTCGCAGTCTTCGCCGCGGCGCCGGCGGCGAAATTCGCCGGCAGATCCATGTACATCTTCTCGTCCGGCATGATCACGAAATTCGAAGTTCCCGTGAAGATCATCGCGCCCCCCTCTTCACCCATCCCCTCGAAGCGGATCTTCGAACCCTTCGTGAACTGTGTCATCGTGTCGGGCCCGTCCGCATGATTCTCGTACGACACGAATTGCATGATCCCGTCGAAGTTCTGAGCTGAGAGACGCGTTGCCCCGGCGGCGAGGACGCACGCGAGAGCGAGCATGATTCGTTGCATGTGAGAAGCACCTCGAGTGGGTTCGCCAGCCCTGGTGGACGGACGCCAATGGACACAATGTGCGTACGCTGGTCCGGTTGAGTCAATCCGGGAATCCCCAGGCGATCGCACCAGCATAACTTCCGGTAGTGCACGAGCAACGCATTCCCTGGCGCTTGAAGCGACGTATCATCGGTGGTATCGCGATTCTCGCGGGAGCGATCGCCTCTCTCGCGTGCGTGCGCACCGTGTCCTCCGTGCCTTACGCTGCGCCGGCGACGGCAGACACGGTCGTCACAACGAAGGCGACGGCGCAATCCGACAGCGCCCTGCAGTTCCCCTTCGTTCCGGACACGATGCGCACTCCCGGCGCCGCACTCGACGTCACGGCCGCGGACATCTGCGTCTCCGGCTACTCGAAGCGCGTGCGCAACGTTCCCGCGGCGGTGAAGCGGCAGGCCTATGCCAACTACGGCATCCGCACTCACGAGCCCGGCGAGTACGAAGTCGACCATCTCATCAGCCTCGAGCTCGGCGGATCGAACTCCATTCGCAACCTCTGGCCTCAATCCTTCCGCACGCACCCCTGGAACGCGTACGTGAAGGACGCGCTCGAGAACGAGCTCCATCGCCGCGTGTGCGCGGGGACGGTCGATCTCGCGAAAGCGCAGTACGTGATATCGCACAACTGGGTGATCGGTTATCGTTCGTACGTGCATCAGACTCCGCCCTTCTCGACAACCCGCAAGCGAAAACGAAGCCGCCGCGCGCGAACGCAGACGCAGCCGCAATTCAAGGGTCCGGTGCCATGACGACCTCGCGCATGTCGCGGAACCAGAAGCTCACCCCCGTGATCAAGGGCCGCACCATCACGCGGCTGACGTGGGACGGACCAGCCGCGCAGCTGCACTTCGACGATGGCTCCGCGCTCCGCGTTCACACCGCCGCCGCACCGCCATCAGGCTCGAAGCCGGCAGCGCTCGGCAAAGTGCTCGCAGTGCGACAGTCCCTCGAAGTCATCGCCTTCGACCTCGAGGGACCTTCGACTCTCCAGTTCAATCTCGCTGAGCCCACCTCGTGCGTGATGCTCCGCAACGCCAAGGGCGTTCTCGAATACGCCGACTGACGCTAGTTGTCGTCGCTGTCCTGGCCGCGCGGTCCGAACGCCCGGGAAATCTTGAAGACGAAGATGCGCGCATTGAGCGGCGTCAGAAAACGCTCGAGCTGCCCCGTCTGTCCGTTTGCGTTGTACGTGCCGAACAT
>JBDSHG010000040.1:0-66284 GCA_039918615.1 Gemmatimonadaceae bacterium
GAGTCGTAGTTCTTCAGCCGATAGAACGCCGCGGCGAAGATCCAGCTCGCGACGAACACCGCGATGATGAGATAGCCGATGCTCCCGAAATTCCGGTTGAGCGCGGCGATCGCATTCCAGAATGCGCCGCCCGCATGCAACCGGTCGCCCACCAGCCCGAGCGCCTCGATCCCGCCCACCAGCAGCGCTACGATCACCGACACGAAGGTGATGGTCATGTTGTAGTACATCTTCCGGATCGGCTTCACGAAGGCCCACCCGTACGCGCTGGACATCATCACGCTGTCGAGCGTATCCACCAGCGACATCCCCACGGTGAAGAGCGCGGCGAACACCAGGATCGACCAGATCGGCATCCCCTTCGACGCCTCAGCGGCCGAGATCCCGAGCAGCCCGATCTCCGTCGCGGTGTCGAAGCCGAGCCCGAAGAGAAAGCCGAGGGGATACATGTGCCAGCTCTCGCGAATCATGCCGAAGAGCGGCCGGAAGATGCGCGCGAGCAGCCCACCGCCGCTGAGCAACACGTCGAGATCTTCCTTTACGTACCGCCCTCCCGTGCGCACGCGATGAAAGGTGCGATAGACGGAGACGAGAATGAACACGTTCATGATCGCGATGACGAGCAGGAAGAGCGCCGACACCAGTGTGCCGATCATGCTCCCGATCGCGTGAAACGCCGCGAACTGGCGCGTGAGTGCGTTCGCCGTCACCGCGATGGCGACGGTCGCGAGCACCACCACTGTCGAATGACCGAGCGAGAAATAGAAGCCAACACCGAGCGGGCGCTTTCCCTCGGCCATCAGCTTGCGCGTGACGTTGTCGATGGCCGCGATGTGATCGGCGTCGATCGCGTGGCGAAGTCCCAGACCGTAGGCGAGCAGCGCGGCACCGAGCAGGAGCGGGTACGCGTGAAAGGCGCCGAGCGCCCAGATCCAGACCGCGATGTTCGCGATCACGAGCGCGATGAGCAGTCGCACGGCGCGCCCGCGGAGCACCCCGATCATGGACATCGCCGCGCACGCGTCTCGGGTGCGCGCATGGTCTCGAACGCGAGGCATGCTCCGATCGAGAGTATGAACGCGTACATAGAACGCAGCATCGAAGTCGCGGGAAAGTGGGGGACGCTACTTCTTTTTCGAACCGCCCTTTTTACGTTTGCGGCGGTGCCAGACGATCACGCCGATTACAACGATCACGCCAAGCGCTATCAGGCTCGTGCGTCCGATCACGTGCTCGAGCCACGGTAGGTTGTTGCCGAACTCGTAGCCGAGAATTCCGAACACTGCCGACCAGACGATGGCGCCCAGCGCGTTCCAGAGGAAGAATACCCAGAAGCGCATCTTCGTGACGCCTGCGAGAATGCCGGCGAAGGTGCGTAAAATCGCAATGAAGCGGGCGGCGAAGACGGCCTTCGGACCGTGTTCGGTAAAGAACTTCCGCGCGCTCGCGATGTGCTCCTTCGTGATCCCGATGCGGCGGCCGTGTCGCTCGAGAAAGGGGAGGCCGCCGGCACTTCCGATCCAGTAGCCGCCGCATCCGCCTGCGGTGGCACCGACGACCGACGCGACGATGACCCAGACGATCGAAAGCCGGTGACTCTGCGCGGAAAAGGCGGCTGCGGTGACGAGCGCCGTCTCGCCGGGGAGGGGGAGTCCCACGCCCTCCGCGAACACGAGCGCGACCACGAGCGCATACCCGTACTGGTCGACCAGCTGCTTCAGCAAATGTCCCATGCCATCGCCCTTGGCAATACCCGCACCCTTCAATCTGGGTCGCGCCGGCGCCATATTGCCGGGCGATGACAACTGACAATTCTACCCTGCTCGATGCACGCGCGGTCGACCGGACGCTCCGCCGGATGGCCGAGGAGATCGTCGAGCTGAACGACGGAACCGCCGACCTGATCGTCGTCGGCATCCAGCGCCGCGGCGTCCAGCTCGCCGACCGCATCGTCCGCACGATTCAGGAGCGCGAGCACGTGTCGGTCCCGCGCGGCGCACTCGATATCACGCTCTACCGCGACGACCTGCAGACCATCGGCCCCCGGCCAGTCGTCGGCCCCACCGATCTTCCCTGGAATCTCGATGGGAAGCGCGTGGTGATCGTCGACGATGTGCTCTACACCGGACGCACGGTGCGAGCGGCGCTCGACGAGCTGGCGGACTTCGGCCGTCCGTCGCGCGTGTCGCTCGCGGTGCTGGTCGACCGCGGCGGGCGCGAGCTGCCGATCCACGCGGACATCGTCGGCAAGAAGCTCTCGATCGATGCGAAAGATCGCGTCGACGTCCTCGTCGAGGAGCTCGACGGGCGCGATGCCGTCGTCGTGGTGCGCGCGGAGCGCTCGTGACCAGCGCACTCGGCAAGGATCTCCTCGATCTCGAGTCGCTCAGCCCCGAGCAGATCAGCCTCGTGCTCGACACCGCAGTCCCGTTCAAGGAGATCAGCGAGCGCGCGATCAAGAAGGTGCCGGCGCTGCGCGGGCAGACCATCGTCAATCTCTTCTTCGAGGCGTCCACGCGCACCCGCATCTCGTTCGAGTTCGCCGAGAAGCGGCTGTCGGCGGACACGGTGTCGGTGGCGTCGTCGGGGTCGAGTGTGAGCAAAGGCGAGACGCTCGTCGACACCGCGCGCAATCTCGAGGCGATGCGGATCGACATGGTGGTGATCCGCCACGGCGCATCGGGGGCGGCGGCCTTTCTGGCGGAGAGGATCGAGAGCAACGTCATCAATGCGGGCGATGGCACGCACGAGCACCCGACGCAGGGGCTGCTCGATCTCCTCACGCTGCGCGATCACTTCGGATCGCTCGAGGGGCTGCGCGTCTGCATCGTTGGCGACGTGCTGCACTCGCGTGTCGCGCGATCGAACATCTGGGGGCTGAAGAAGATGGGCGCGCAGGTGGCGGTGTGCGGGCCGAAGTCGCTGCTGCCGCATGCGATCGCGGAGCTGGGGGTGAAGGTCTTCCCGCGCGTGGAGGAGGCGATCGAGTGGGCGCAGGCGCTCAACATCCTCCGGCTGCAGCTCGAGCGGATGACGAGCGGCTACATCCCATCATTGCGCGAGTACAATCGCGTGTTCGGCGTCACGCGCGAACGGCTGGAGCGCGCGAAACATGATGTATTGATCATGCATCCGGGCCCGATGAACCGCGGCGTCGAAATCGATTCCGACGTGGCCGACGGGCCGCACAGCGTGATTCTCAATCAGGTGACGAACGGCGTGGCCGTGCGCATGGCTGTGCTCTACCTGCTCGCCGGCGGAAATCCGGAGCTGGCGGAAGCCGCGAAGGGCGGAGGCGAGCGCTGATGCCGCAATCCATTCGAGATGTGCTCCTCGAGGGCGGACACGTCATCGATCCGGCCACGGGGCGCGATGAGGTTGCCGACGTGCTGCTGCGCGGCGGGAAGGTCGAGGCGATCGGCCGCAACCTCGGGCATCCCGACGGCGCCGAGCGCCTCGACTGCACCGGAGCGTTCGTCGCGCCGGGGTTCATCGATGTGCATTGTCATCTGCGTGAGCCCGGCCGCGAGGATGTGGAGACGATCGCAACCGGTGCGCGCGCGGCGGCGGCGGGCGGCTTCACCGCGATCTGCGCCATGCCGAACACGGAACCAGTGACGGACAACCAGGCGGCGGTCGGCTTCATCATTCGGCAGGCGAGCCGCGTTTCCGCGGCGCGCGTGCATCCGATCGGCGCGATCTCCGTCGGGCAGAAGGGCGAATCGCTCGCGGAGTTCGGCGAAATGGTCGCGGCCGGCGCGGTTGCCGTGAGCGACGACGGGCGCCCGGTAGTGAGCGCGCACCTGATGCGCACTGCGCTCGAGTATGCGCAGACGTTCGGAATTCCCGTCATCGATCATTGCGAGGAGCTCACGCTCGCGCACGGCGGCTCGATGAACGAGGGGATCGTCAGCGCGCGACTCGGCCTCAAGGGAATTCCATCGGAGGCCGAGGAGATCATGGTGATCCGCGACATTCTCCTCGCGCGCCGCACTGGCGGGCATGTGCATCTCGCGCACATGAGCACGAAGGGAAGCGTGGAGCTCATTCGGTGGGGGAAGGATCGCGGGATCAACGTGACCGCGGAGGTCACGCCGCATCATCTCACGCTCACCGAGAGCGCGGTCGAGGGGTATCGCACGGCGGCGAAGATGAATCCTCCGCTGCGCACGGCGGAGGATGTCGCGGTATTACAGGAGGCGCTGCGAGACGGCACGATAGATCTCGTCGCGACGGATCACGCGCCGCACCACTACGACGCGAAGGATCGCGAGTTCGCGGATGCGCCGTTCGGCATCGTCGGGCTCGAGACCGCACTCGCACTGGTGGTGACGGAGCTCGTGGACAGCGGAATGCTCGACTTCAAAACGCTGGTGGACCGCATGTCGACACGCCCCGCGCGGCTCTTCGGATTGCCGGGCGGCACGCTCGCCTCGGGATCCATCGGCGACGTCACCGTCTTCGACCCCAACTTTGCATGGCAGGTCGATCCCGCCACCTTTCTCTCGAAGGGGCGTAACACACCCTACACGGGGAAAACGCTGCGTGGGCGTGCGCGCTACACTGTAGTAGGGGGAGCCGTGGTGCATCGCGCAATCGAGGCCCAATCGCGCTAATGTGAGGCATCGGGCCCGGGAGCAAACGGGGGCCGTTACCGCGCGTCCGAGGTAGCGGTCAAGGTTAAAGGAATATTACACTTGGCTGGCGCGATCGGTCACCATGCTGCCGGGTTGTGAAAAACGGCGATGGGGAAACAGGCGCGGCGGCTGCCCTTGTGCTGGAACGCATGGAGCGAGGCATGGCGAAAGCGGCAACGCAAACGCAATTCGAGCAGGTCACCGCGCTCTACGAGGAGCGGCAACGCTTCGAGGCGTGGCTGGCCGCGTTGGAGGCGAAGCGCGCGACGACGCCGGTGCACATCTACACGCGTGTGCACGCCGACTACGGCGCGCGTCTGCAACGCGTGGTCGAAGAGCTGCGCACGCATCGCACGGCGTTGCAGGAGCTCGAGAGCACGCTCATCGACAGGCTCACGGCGCTCGACAGCGAAGAAGCCAAGCATCGCGATGAGGCGGCGGAAGCCGAGCTGCGCGCGACGGTCGGCGAGCTGGCGTCGGAGCACTTCACCGAGGTCACCGAGCGCACGAGCGGGGCGATCGCCGGGCTGAGTGAGGAGCGCGGTCGCGTGCAGGCCGAGCTCTCGCAGCTGCGTCATCTGCTCGATGTCGGGACGGCGCCGCTGCCCGTCACGGCTGCGCCCGAGCCCGCGCGCGCAGAGACCCCTGCATCCGACGCGACGCGGCTGCGCCTCGTCGACTCGGGCGCACCGGCGCCGGCGCCGAGCGATGCACCACCCGCGCCGACCCCCGCCGACTGGGAGCTCTCCTTCGAGAACGCCATTGGCGGCAATCAACCACCGCCGCCGTCGCGTCCCTCGGGCCCGCGAGCCGCGGAGAAGGTGAGCGAGCCGAATCCGTTCGACGATCTCGAGTTTCTCAAGACGATGGTCGATCGCAACACGGGCGAGCACACCGTCGTGAACCCGACGCGTGAGCGTCCACCGGAGCCGGCAGCACCGCCGCCGCCCGCACCCGAGCCGATGGTGACGATGCCGATGTCGCCGCCGGTCAGACAGCGTCCGTCGCAGGTCGCGCCCGTAGCCGCGAGCGGGCTGCCGCTCATCATGCCGGACGCGCCCGCGCCGCCGCGCGCGGAGCCGCGCTTTCCGCAGGCCGGGTCGCGCGAGAGCGTGCCGAGCTATCTGAAGGAGGCGCCGCCGGAGCAGGTGAAGACACTCAAGTGCCAGGAGTGCGGAACGCTCAACTATCCCACCGAGTGGTATTGCGAGCGGTGCGGCGCGGAGCTCGCGGCGCTGTAGCTGTCGCGCACGCGTTCGGATGTACAAAGGGCCGGGAGATCCTCCCGGCCCTGTTTTTTCTACCGACGCTCGCGATTACGCAGCGACGATCGGCTTGGCGAGGCGGCTCTTGCGGCGCGCGGCGGCATTCTTGTGAATCAGCCCCTTTCGCGCGGCACGGTCGAGGAGCACGACGGCCAGCGTCTTCACTTCGGGAGTCGCATCTGTCGCGACGGCATTCTTGAGCGCGGTCCGAAGCGCAGAGCGCTGGGCGCGGTTGCGAATGGCGGCGGCGCGGGACTTCCGCATGTTCTTTTTCGCGGAGGCGATATTCGGCACAGAACTCTCCAGATGCGTATGAACAGTGGGCTCGATTGGAACCCGAAAAGTAGGCGCGGGCGAGCGCTTATGTCAAGGCGCCACACAACTTTGACACGCTCGGACGGCCCCGCTACCTTACGCGCCGACGCCCCTCCGCTCTCCCACTCCGGACCCCTCGCGTCGCCTTGGATCAAAGCACGCTGACGAACATCCTGCTCACCCTCCCGGTGCTGCTCTTCGCGCTCGTCGCGCACGAGTGGGCGCACGCGTATGCTGCGCTCAAGCAGGGGGACTCCACCGCCTACGACCTGGGCCGGCTGACGTTCAACCCGATCAAGCACATCGATCCCTTCATGACGATCATCCTGCCGGTCGTCATGCTCGTCGGTTCGCACGGCGGGATCGCATTGGGTGGCGCCAAGCCGTGTCCCGTGAATCCGGCGAATTTTCGCAACTACAAGCGCGGTGACATCATCGTGTCGCTTGCCGGCGTCACGATGAACCTCCTGCTGGCCGTCGCCTCGGCGGTGCTGTTCTTCCTCGCCGGCATCGTGGGGCACGCGCTTCCCGAGGGGGCGGCGTCGGTGTTCGGCGTGCTGCAGACAATGCTGCGCATCAGTGCGTTCTACAACTCGCTTCTCGTATTCTTCAATCTGCTTCCGATTCCGCCGCTCGACGGATCGCACGTGCTCGTGCATTTCCTTCCCCCGGCGCTCGCGGTGCCGTATCGCAACCTCGGTCGCTTCGGAATTCTGATTCTCGTGGGCCTGCTCTATTTCGGTGGCAACGTGATGACCGTTCTTCTCTCGCCCGTGCGCATCCTGTTCGACGTGATCATGCATCCGGTGCTCCCGTTCGCGCTCGGGATCAATTGAGCACGATGCTCGCGCCGCTCGACTCCGGCGCCGCGCCATTCGTCGTCGAGCTCGAGCACTTTTCGGGGCCGCTCGATCTCCTGCTCACGCTCATCCGTGAGGAACAGGTCGAGATTGCCGATATCCCCATCGCGCGCATCTGCGAGCAGTTCCTCCTCCGCATCCACTCGCTCGGACTCGGCGAGGCCGCCGAGTATCTCGAGATGGCTGCCTCGCTGCTCCGCATCAAGGTGCAGATGCTGCTCCCGCAGCGCGGCGACGATGAGGAGTGGGACGATCCCCGCGCCGAGCTCGTGCGCCGGCTGCTCGAGTATCAGCAGATGCGCGAGGTCGTCGACATCCTGCAGCATCGCGGTGACGACCGCCGCGACAGATTCGCGCGCGGGTATCTCCCGACGCCCGTCGCCGCACCGCTCGCGCCGCTGGTGCTCTCGCTCCCCGAGCTGCTCGCCGCGGTCGACCGCGTCCTTCGCATTTCGCGCGAGCCGCTCATGCACGAGGTCATCTCGCGCGCGCTCGACGTCGACGGCGCGATCGCGACGATTCTCTCCGTGCTCGCGCGCCGCGGTCATGCGTGGTGGCGCGATGTCGTCGCCGCCGACGCGGCGCCGTGGCAGGTCCTGTCCGCGCTGCTCGCGCTGCTCGAGCTTGCCCGCCGCAGCGAGCTCCGCCTCGTACAGTTGCGTCCCTTTGCGAATGTGGAGATCCTGCGTGACGCCGCTAGCGAAGCTGCTTGAGGCCGCGCTCTTCGCGAGCGGACGTCCTCTCCCCGCGAGCGAGCTCGCAGCGCTCGAGCCGACGGCGTCTCCGGACGAGTTGAGCGGCGCGCTCACCGAGATGCGCGAGCGCTACGACACGGAGGGGCACGGCATCGAGCTCGTCGAGCTCGGCGGCGGCTGGCAGATCCTGACGCGTCCCGAATACACCGAAACGATCGAGCGCGCGCAGCTCGCGACGCGTCCCGCGCGGCTCTCCGCCGCGGCGCTCGAGACGCTCGCGATCGTCGCCTATCGCCAGCCCATCGGCCGCGCGGAGATCGAGGAGATCCGCGGCGTCGCGGTGGGCGGCATGTTGCGCACGCTGCTCGAGCGTGGGCTCATCGATGTCGTCGGCCGCGCCGAGGGACTTGGGCGTCCGCTGCTCTACGGGACGACACCGGTGTTCCTCGAGCAGTTCGCGCTGCGGCACCTCGGCGAACTTCCTCGCGCCGACGAACTCGCGGTGGCGCTGCGCGCGCAGCCTCGCGCACTCTGATGGCCGACACCACCATGCGCATCCAGCGCGCGCTGGCCCGCGCCGGAGTCGCATCGCGCCGGAAGTCGGAGGACCTCGTTTCCGCCGGCCGCGTCACCGTCAACGGCGCGCTCGCGCAGCTTGGCCAGGTCGTCGATCCGAATCGCGACACGATCGCGGTCGATGGCACGATCGTAAAGCCGCCGCGCATCGAGCAGTGGCTCGTGCTCAACAAGCCACCGGGCGTGCTCACGACGAAGACGGATCCTGAGGGGCGCGAGACCGTATTCGATCTGCTTCCGAAGATTCCGGGGCTCACCTACGTGGGGCGTCTCGACTATCTCACCGAGGGCGTGCTCCTCTTCACGACCGACGGCATCGGCGCGAATGCGCTGACGCATCCGAGCGGCGAGATCGAGCGCACGTACATCGCGACCGTCCGCGGCGACGCGGCCGCCGCCGTTCGCAGCGCCCGGCTCGGCGTGCAGCTCGACGATGGCGTCGTGATCCCGAACGACATCAACGCGACGTCGATCGGGCGCGGGCACTGGGAGCTCGAGATCACGATCGCCGAGGGAAAGAATCACGAGGTGCGCCGCTTCTGCCAGGCGCTCGACCTCTTCGTGCAGCGACTCGTTCGCGTGCGCTATGGCCCGGTGAAGCTCGGCTCGCTCCCCAGCGGAGAGTCACGTCCGCTGTCCAATCGCGAGCACGAGATCATCACCGCGCTCACGGAATCTGCGCGCTAGCCATACTTAGAACATGACAACTGGATCCGAAGGCGCTCCGGCGCGCGCGGTGGCATCGGCCGATACGCTCATGGTGCAGGCGATCCTCGAACAGGTCGCTCGCCGCGTCGTCGGCCAGGACTACATGGTCGAGCGGCTCCTCATTGGGCTGCTCACCGGCGGCCACGTCCTCCTCGAGGGCGTGCCCGGTCTCGCGAAGACGCTCACGGTGAAGACGCTCGCCGAGACGATCGACACGTCCTTCCAGCGCATTCAGTTCACCCCCGATCTCCTTCCCGCCGACGTCCTCGGCACGCAGATCTTCGATCAGCAAACGGGGGAGTTCCGCGCGAAGAAGGGACCGATCTTCGCGAACATCATTCTCGCGGATGAGATCAACCGCGCGCCGGCGAAGGTGCAGGCTGCGCTCCTCGAGGCGATGCAGGAGAAGCAGGTGACGATCGGCAGCACGACGTACGTGCTCGAGGAGCCGTTCCTCGTGCTTGCGACGCAGAACCCGATCGAGCAGGAAGGGACGTACGCGCTCCCCGAGGCGCAGGTCGACCGCTTCATGCTCAAGCTGCACGTGGGCTATCCGACGCGCGCGGAAGAGAAGGAGATCATGCGGCGCATGGCGGGCGGCCAGGCGATTCCGATCGAGCATGCAGCGTCGCCGCAGGCGATCCTCGAGGCGCGCAAGCGCATCACGGAGCTCTACCTCGATGACCGCATCGTGGACTACATCGTCGACATCGTGCACGCGACGCGGTCGCCGGCGGACGCGGGGCTCAAGGAGCTCGCGCCGCTCATCGAGTACGGCGCGAGCCCGCGCGCGACGATCTTTCTCGCGCAGGCCGCGCGTGCACATGCGTTTCTGCGCGGCCGCGCCTTCGTCACGCCGGATGACGTGAAGGCGATTGCCCCCGACGTGCTGCGGCATCGCGTGCTCACGACGTACGAGGCGGAGGCGGAAGAGGTCACGAGCGACGCGATCGTGACGCGCGTGCTGGCGGCGATCGAGGCACCCTGATGGGGGCGGTGGTCTCGCCCGAGATGCTGAGGCAGGTCCGTCTGCTCGAGCTGCGCACGCGCGGGCTCGTCAACACGGTATTCAGCGGCGAGTACCATTCGGTGTTCAAGGGGCAGGGGATGGAGTTCTCCGAGGTGCGCGAGTACCAGGCGGGCGACGAGGTGCGCTCGATCGACTGGAACGTCACCGCGCGCATGCGGCATCCCTATGTGAAGCGCTACATCGAGGAGCGCGAGCTGACGGTGATGCTCGCCGCGGATCTCTCGGGGTCGCAGCGCTTCGGGACGGTGTCGCGATTCAAGAGTGAGCTCACCACGGAGCTCTCGGCGGTGCTCGCAATGTCCGCGATCCGGAACAATGATCGCGTCGGTACGCTGATGTTCACCGATCGCATCGAGCACGTCGTGCCGCCGCGAAAGGGGCGTCGGCATGCGATGCGCGTCATCCGCGACCTGCTGCTGCTCGAGCCGATGGGGACAGGGACCGACATCGGCGGCGCGATCGACTATCTGATGAAGATGCTGCCGAATCGCGCCATCGTCTTCCTGCTGTCGGACTTCGTGGATCCGGGCGCCGAGCGTCCACTGAAGCTCCTGTCGCAGCGGCACGATCTGGTGGCGGTGACGGTGGAGGATCCGCGCGAGCTCTCGCTGCCGGACATCGGACTCGCGCGCTTCTCGAACCCGGAGACGGGGGCGACGGTCGAGGTGGACACGAGCGATGCGCGCGTGCGCGCGGGATACGACGAGGCGCTCCGCCTCGAGCGTGCCGCGCGCACGCAGCTGCTGCGCCGCCTCGCGATCGATGAGATCGCGGTGCGCACCGATCGGAGCTACATCGAGCCGCTCCTGCGATTCTTCCGGCGGCGCAGCATCCGGCGGCGTCGATGAGTGCGCTGCGAATCATCGCGGCGATTGCAATGACGCAGAGCGCGCTGCCGACATCGTTCAAGCCCGACTCGATTGGTGCGCCCAAGGATGTGAGCCCCGTACGAATGGGCGTCAGCGTCTCCCCCGACACCGTCACCGTCGGAGAGCACTTCCTCGTGCGCATCCGGGTGCGTGCGCCGAAGGACGCCGAGATCGGATTTCCCGTAGGGCCGGACAGCGGTGTCGCGGTCGAGGCCGTCGATCCGCGCCGCGAGCAGGTGAGCTCCGACAGCACGGCCGTCGAGCGCACCGCCACCTACCGCCTCGTCGCCTGGACCACCGGCGCACAGCGCGTCGTGCTCGGCAGCCTCGTCGTCTCGACGGGGGGCGTCGATCGCCGCTACGAGGTTCCTCCAATCGCGCTCGTCGTGAAAAGTGTGCGCCCCGCGGATTCGACGGGACGCGTCCCCAAACCCGCGCGCGACGTGATGCTCGCGCCGCCCGTGCTCTGGCCGTGGATCGTCGGCGCGCTGCTGCTCGTTGCGATTCTCCTCTGGCTGATCCGGCGTCGACTGCGCCGGCGGCCGCGCGAGGTGCACGCGGGCACGGGCGCGCTCGCCGACGCGAAGCGCGACTTCGCGCGCATCGATGAGCTCGCACTCATCGACGCGGGTGAGCGCGGCCGCTACGTCGCGCTCCACGTCGACGTGCTGCGCGAGTATCTCACCGCGCGCATCCCCGATGCCGCACGCTCGCTCACCTCGACGGAGCTGCTCGCGGCGCTGCGCGCCGATGCGACCGTGCCACTCCCGCGCCTCGTCCCCGTGCTCGCCGCCGCCGATCTGATCAAGTACGCGGACCGCCCCGTCACCGGTGAGCGCGCGCGCGAGCTCGCGGCGGAGACGCGCGGGATCGTCGACTCGGTCGAAGAGGCCGTGCGGCATCGCGCGCAGACGGCGACCACGTCCGGGAAGGCGGCGTAGTGGATCTCATCGACATCCCGGCAATCGACTTCGCGTCGCCGTACGTGCTGCTCCTCCTGTTGCTCATTCCGTTCTGGTGGCTCTGGCGCCGCGGCCGCCGCGCGCCGGCGATCGTCTTCTCGCGCGCGGATGTACTCGCGCGCGGCCGCCGCGGCGGCGCCTTCACGCGGCGCATGCTCGGCATCCTCCGCATCCTGCTTCTCTCCGGACTCATCGTCGCGCTCGCGCGCCCGCGCTCCGGCGCGCACACGGAGAACGTCGACAGCGAGGGGATCAACATCGTCGTGGCGATCGATCTTTCGAGCTCGATGCTTTCCGAAGACTTCCAGCCGCAGAACCGCCTCGAGGTGGCGAAGGAAAAGGTCAAGCAGTTCATCCTCGGCCGCCACAGCGACCGCATCGGCCTCGTGGCCTTCGCGGGCGAAGCACTCACGCAGGTGCCACTCACTGTCGACTATCCGGTGCTGCTCGCGGCCGTCGACAATCTGCAGGCAGGACAGCTCGAGGATGGCACGGCGATCGGCACCGCGATCGCAACCGCCGCGAATCGGCTGCGCAGCGCTCCCGGACACTCGCGCGTGTTGATTCTGTTGACCGATGGCGAGAACAATCGCGGCGCCATCGATCCGCGTACGGCTGCGCAGGCGGCTGCCGCGGTTGGTGTGAAGATCTACACGATCGGCGCCGGCACGATCGGAATGGCGCCGGTTCCCGTCGGACGCGGGCTCATGGGGATGCGCTACGAATACCGTCCTGTCGAGATCGATGAGGGATTGCTCCGCGATGTGGCGACGACCACCGGCGGACGATACTTCCGCGCCGTCGATGCGGCCGCATTGCAGCGCATCTACCAGCAGATCGATCAGCTCGAGCAGGAGCCCGTGCGCGCGCATCAGTACGTGCGCTACACCGAGGAATACCGGTGGCCACTCGCGGTTGCACTCATCGCAATCGCGCTCGAGGCGCTATTGAGCGTGTGGCGGGGGCCGCTCCCGTGATTCCCTATCTGGACGTGCCGTGGGCGCTCTGGGCTGCGCCGGGGCTGGCGCTCGTCGTCGCGCTACTCGTGCTCTGGTCGTATCGCCGCCGCGCGCGCCGACTGCGGAAGCTCGCCTCCTCGGAACTGCTCGCGCGCCTCGTGCCGCCGACGGCGGCGCGCGCCCCGTACGTGCGCGCACTCCTCCAGTTCGCGGCCGTCCTCTGCGCCGGAGTCGCCTTCGCGGGCCCGCGCTGGGGCACCGAACAGACGTTCGAGCGCGGCAGCGGCGTCGACATGGTGCTCGCGCTCGACGCTTCGCTCTCGATGCTCGCGACCGATGCGCGCCCGAATCGTCTTGAACGTATGAAGGAGGAGGCGCGGCGGCTGCTCGCGCTCTCCACCGGCGACCGCGTTGGGCTGATCGCGTTCGCCGGACGCAGCTACATCCTGACCCCGCTCACCGTCGATCGCGGAGCGCTCGAGCTCTTTCTCGACAATCTCGATCCGTCGGTGGTAGGACAGGCGGGGAGCTCGCTCTCGCGCGCGATCCGTCAGGGCACCGATCTCCTCGTCGCCACACAGACGACGAGCGATCGCGCGCTGATCATCATGAGCGACGGCGAGGCATTCGAGAGCGCGGAAGAAGTCACGGCGGCAGCGGCACACGCGGCAGAGGCAGGGGTAACGGTGATTGCCGTGGGCTTCGGCACCGAGAAGGGCTCGACGATTCCCGTGCGCACCGCACAAGGCACCCAAATGAAGCGTGATGACAATGGGCAGATCGTGACGACCCGCTACAATCCGGAGCTGCTCAAGGATGCAGCGACGGCGGCGCATGGCGTCTTCATCGATGCCTCCGCGACGGATAAGGCCGTGCGCATCCGCGGCGCGCTCTCGCTGCTGCGCCGGCAGGCGCGCGCCACGGAGAGCGAGACATCGCGCCGCGCGCGCTTCCAGCTCTTCCTCATTCCTGCGATCCTGCTCGTCCTCCTCGACAGCGTGTTGAGCACCCGTCGCGGCCGCCGCCGCAAAGCGCCCGCCGCCGCAACCGTGACCGCCCTCGCGCTCTGCCTCCTCGTGATTCCCGCACGCGTTCGCGCGGAGACGGGCGACGACGCCGATCAGCTCTACAAGGCAGCGCGCTATCCCGAAGCCGCCGCCGCCTATCAACGCGAGATCCAGGAGCACGCGGACTCGCCGCGTCTCGAATTCAATCTCGGCACGTCGCTGATGCAGGCGGGGCAGCTCGACGAGGCGATCGCCGCCCTCGAGCGCGCGGCCACAAGCGCAGCCTCCGAAGACCTTCGCTACAACGCGCTCTACAACCTTGGCCTCGCCTATCTGCGCCAGGCGCGAGACGCGAAATCGAGCGAAGCCTCCGGCGCCTTCGCGTCGTCGGCCGAAGCCTACAAGCGCGCGCTGCAGCTTCGTCCGGGGGAGATCGACGCGAAGTGGAACTACGAGCTCGCATCGCAGGAGAAGTCGAAGTCGTCCTCCGGCGGATCGAGCCAGCAGCAGAGCGACAAGCAGCAGAAGCAGGAGCCGCAAAAGCAGAGCGGGTCGCTCGACAAGCGCCAGGCCGAGCAGCTGCTGAGCAGCGCGCAGCGCGAGGAGCGCGACGTGCAAGCGAAGAAGCAGCGAGAGAATCAGCCCGAGCGTCCTCCGGCGGGGAAGGACTGGTGATCGTCGCACTCGTGGCGATCCTCGCACAGCTGCACGCGCCGCAACGCGCGGCGCAGCAGCGCGTGCGGGATATAGTCGCGCGCGATGCGCCGGCGATCGTCTCCCGCGCCGTGCTCGACACGAGCGCGCTCGTCAACTTCCGGGTGCTCGTGCAGCCGGAGACGGTCTACGTTGGTCAGCAGGCGAACTACCAGCTCGGCGTTTTCCTCGACGAGACGGTGCGCGATCGTATGCGCAGCATGGAGGCGCTCGCCCCGGAGATGCGCTCGATGATGGCGTACGAGCCACCCGCACCGCTGGCCGGCTTTCCGCTCCGCAACGCGTCCGGGCATCGCTACGAGGCGCACGTGTACCAGCGCCCGATCTTTCCGTTGAGCGCGGGACGCGTCGCGATTCCGCCGGCGCGGCTGCTCTACGCGATGCCGCTCTCGTATTCCTTCTTCAGCCGCGAGGAGAGCTTCGAGCTGCGCAGCGACAGCGCGGTCATCGTCGCGCTCGAGCCACCACAGGTGGGTCGTCCCACGGACTGGTCCGGCGCCGTAGGCGTGCTGCGCCTCAGTACCGCGGTCGACAGCGCGGCGGCCCGCGTCGGCGACGCAATGCGCCTGGTCGTGCGCGTGAGCGGGCAGGGGAACGTGAAGCTCTTTCCACGCCCCGCGCTCTCCCTCACGTGGGCGACGTCCACCGCCGAGGGCGAGCGCGTGATGATGTCCGCCGACTCGATGCACATCGGCGGCGCGAAGGAATTCGATTGGGTGATCACTCCGCGCGTCCCCGGGCGCGTGGAGGTGCCTTCGCTGCGCTATCCGTACTTCGATCCGTACGCGAGGCAGTACGAGGTGGCCGAGAGCGCGCCCGTCGCGATCTACATCGCCGCGGGGAATCTCGCGTCGTCGGACACGAGCACGGCGAGCTCCGCGCCGCGCTGGATGCTCCGCCCCGAGTATCGCGGCCCACTCGCGCCTCCGCTCTACCGCTCGCAGACGCTGCTCTTCGCTCTTCTCGCGCTTCCGATTCCCGTGCTCGTGCTCGCGGGCACGCGCCGTCCGCGCAAGCGCGGGCGCTCAGTCTCGCCCGCGTCGACACTGCGCACGCTCGCGCGCACGGAGTCCACCGCGCGCGAGGTCAGCACGGTTCGGCGGACCTTCCTGAGCGCCACTGCCGACCGACTCGGCGCATCCGCCACGGTGCTCGCGGAGCCCGCCGCGATCAGACAGCACGCGCTGCGCGCGGGAGTGACGCCAATAACGGCAGATCGCGCGCAGGCATTCATCGCCGAGCTCAACGCCGCATCGTTCGGAACGGCGGGTGAGTGGAGCGGCGACGGTGTGCAGCGCGCCTGGGATCTCTATCGCGCGATCGATCGCGAGGCGCGCCCGCGCCGCGCCCCGCGCGCGCCAGCCGCCCTCGCACTGTTGCTCGGTGTTCTCGCGATCGCCGCCGTCGCCCACGCCGCAAACGGCGCGCACGCGCTCTTCGCGCGCGGCTACGATGCGTACGCGCGCGGACAGTATGCCGCCGCCGCGAGCGACTTCGGCGATCTCGCCGCGCACGAGCCGCGCGCGCCCGACGCGTGGGCCAACATGGGTACGGCCGCCTTTTCCGCGGGCGACACCGCGCGCGCGCTTATCGGGTGGCAGCGTGCACTCCGCCTCGAGCCGCTCGCCGTCGACGTGCGCGACCGCCTCGATCTCATCTCGCCGACCGCGCCATCATCGCCGGGCTTCGTCCCCGCGATGCCGCCGCTCCCGCTCGCGGCGCTCGCCGTCGCGCTCTGGCTCGCGGCGTGGCTTTCGCTCGCGTGGCAGGCGCGCAAGCGTGGGGCGGCCGCGCAGCGCCTTCGTGTGGCAACCCCCGCGCTCGCGATGTGCGCGGCGATCTTCTTTGCTGCCGCCACGGTCGCGCTCGACCGCCGCATCAACGCCAGCGATCTCGCCGTCATCGCGAAGGACGCCCCGCTGCACGTCCTTCCCGCCCTCGCCTCCGATCGCGGCGCGACGCTGCGGACGGGCGACATCGCCCGCATCCTCGAGTCCGAGGGCGCCTGGGCCCGCGTTTCCGCCGACGGCGGCCGCCAGGGGTGGATGGACGCATCGGCGCTCGCGCGTATTCCGCACGACTGACGCCGCTCCTCCGCTCCCGATAACTTTCCGGGATGTCCCGGATAGCAGTCCTCGCACGCACCGTCATCGACCAGATCGCCGCCGGTGAGGTGGTCGAGCGCCCCGCGTCGGTAGTGAAAGAGCTCGTCGAAAATTCGCTCGATGCCGGTGCGACGACGATCGATATCATCGTCGACGATGGCGGCCGTGTGCGCATCCGCGTCGCCGATGATGGCACCGGAATGGAGCGCGCGGACGCCGTACTCGCACTTGCCCGCCACGCCACCTCCAAGATCCACGTCGCCGATGATCTCGTCGGTGTCGGGTCCTTCGGCTTTCGCGGCGAGGCACTTCCCGCCATTGCGTCGGTGTCCGAGCTCGAAGTCGAGACCGCGCCAGCCGACGGCGCCGGCACCCTCCTCCGCGTGACCGGTGGCGAGATGGGTGACGTGCGCGAGGCCGCACGCCGCCGTGGCACCACGGTCACCGTCTCGCGTCTCTTCTTCAATGCGCCATCGCGCCAGCCCTTCCTCCGCTCCGCGCGCTCCGAATGGCGAGGCATCAGCGAGGTCGTCACCGCGCTCGCGCTCACGCGCCGCGACGTGCGTCTCTCGGTCGTGCACGACGGAAAGCAGGTGGTCGCCCTTCCGCCCGCGAGCTCCCTGCAGAGCCGTCTCGCCGGGCTGTGGGGCGCGCCGTTCGCCGAGCGCCTCGTGCCGGTGGACGACGTGCAGGGCGCCATCCACGTGTCGGGACTCATCGAGCGCCCCGCCGACGTCGGCACCGCGGGGCGCCGTCTCTTCCTCACCGTGAATGGCCGCGCCGTGCGCGATCACGGCATCGTGCGCGCCGCGGAACAGGCGTATCGCTCAACTATCCCCGCCGGTGCACGCCCCACGCTCTGTCTCGATGTCGTCGTCCCCGCGAATCTCGTCGACGTCAACGTGCATCCGATGAAGGCCGAGGTTCGCTTTCGCGATCGCTGGGTCGTCGAGCGCGCAGTCGAGCACTCCGTGCGCCATGCGCTCGGGGGCACCGCGAGCGCTGCCAACGTCGGTCCGCGCACGTGGGCGTACCCCACATCGTTCGCCGCGACGACAGCGGTGGACGTGGAGATCCTCTCCCCTCCGGTGCCCGTTGAAGAAGGGCTGCTCGCGCCGCAGTCGAGCGACTTCGTCACCGCTGCGGATACGTCGTTCGTCGCGCCGACTCCCGAGGTGCCGCCGCTCATACAGCTTGCGCGCATGTACATCATGTTCGAGGGCGAAGGCGGCGTCGTCCTCATCGATCAGCACTCCGCGCACGAACGCATTCTCTACGAGCGCTTTATGCGCACGCTCGAGCGGGGCGAGACGCCATCGCAGCGGCTGCTCTTCCCCATCACCCTCCATCTCGGCCCGGCGGAGGGCGAGGCGTTCGAGCAGCACCAGGAGCTCTTCGCGAAGCTCGGCTTCGAGATCGAGGGGTTCGGCGGGCACACGCTCATCGTGAGCAGCGTCCCGATGCCGCATCCGCGCTTCGATGCACCCCGCTGCCTGCGCGAGACGCTCGATGCGCTCAGCGGCAATCGCGATGCCGGCGTCGCGACGCGGCACGAGCGCCTCGCGGCGACGCTCGCGTGCAAGGCGGCGATCAAGGCCGGCGAGATTCTTTCGCCGGGCGAGATGCGCGCGCTCTTCATCGCGCTCGCGGCGACGACGCTCCCTGCACACGATGTGCATGGCCGGAGCACGATCGTGCAGCTTCCGTGGCCAGAGATCGAGCGGCGGTTTGGACGAAGCTGAGTCGCTGCGCATCATCTGCGGCCCGACGGGCGCCGGAAAGTCGGCGCTCGCGTTCGCCCTCGCGCGTGCACATCCCGCGACGATCATCAGCGCCGACTCGCGCCAGATCTACCGGGGTTTCGACATCGGCACCGCGAAGCCGTCGAAGCGCGAGCACAAGCAGCAGCCGCATCGCGGTATCGATGTCGTCGAGCCGACTGATCGGTACTCGGCCGCGCGATGGGCCGAGGGCGCCCGCGAGTGGATCGCCGAGTCGGTCGCCGCGCGGCGCACGCCGCTCGTCGTCGGCGGCGCGGGACTCTATCTGCGCGCGCTCACCGATCCACTCTTCGATGAGCCACCACTCGATCCCGCGAAGCGCGATGCGCTCGAGGCCGAGCTTGCCACGATGAGCGTCGCCGAGCTCAAACGGTGGTGCGAGCGGCTCGACCCCGCACGCGCGCATCTGGGTCGCACGCAGCTGCTGCGCGCGATCACCGTCGCGCTCCTCTCGGGGACGCGGATCTCCGCGTGGCACGCGCACGAGCCCCGCGCGGCGGCGGTGTCGGCGCGGTATCTTGTGGTGGATCCCGGCACCGGGCTCTCGGCGAAGCTCGACGAGCGCTTCGCGTCGATGCTCGAGGCGGGGTGGGAGGGCGAGGTCGTGCGGCTCATGCGCACGGTAACCGCGGATGCACCGGCATGGAACGGCACCGGCTACAAGTGGATTCGCGCGGCGGTGCTCGATGAAGTCTCGCGGCAGGACGCGCTGGCCAAGGTGCGCATCGACACACGCCAGTACGCCAAGCGGCAGCGTACCTGGTTTCGGCATCAGCTGCCCGCCGCACGCGTGACGAGGCTCGACCCGGGCGCGCCGGACGCGCTCGAGCAGGCGATGCGCTGGTGGAACGCGACCGACGACGGAGGAGTGCTGGCGTGAAGATCGGCATCACCTGCTATCCCACGTACGGCGGATCCGGCGCCGTCGCGACGGAGCTCGGCATCGCACTGGCCGCTCGCGGCCACGAGGTCCACTTCATTACGTATCAGCAGCCCTTCCGTCTGCGCGGCTTCACCCCGGGGATCTTCTACCACGAGGTGGATGTCGTCCGCTATCCGCTCTTCGAATATCCACCGTACGATCTCGCGCTCGCGGTGCGCATCCACGAGGTCGTGCGCGACCACGACCTCGAGCTCGTCCACGCGCACTACGCGATCCCGCACGCTACGAGCGCCTGGATCGCGCGCGAGATGCTCGAGGATTCCGGAAGCTCGGTACAGATCATCACGACGCTGCACGGCACCGACATCACGCTCATCGGGCAGGATCCGTCCTTCCGCACGATCACGAAATTTTCGATCGAGCGTTCCAACGGCCTCACAGCGGTGTCGGAGTATCTGCGGCGCGAGACCATCTCGACCTTCGGCTGCGATCAGTGCAAGGTCGAGGTGATCCACAACTTCGTCGACCCCACGGTGTACGCCCGGTCGCGCTACAAGCAGGTGCTGCGCGCGCAGACGGGAGCGGGGAAGCGCATCATCCTCCACGTCTCGAACTTTCGCCCGATCAAGCGCGTGCGCGACGTCGTGCGCATCTTCGCCGGCATCGAGCGCGAGGTGCCGAGCGTGCTCTTCATGATCGGCGATGGTCCCGATCGCACGGCGGCCGAGGAGGAGGCGCGGCTGCTCGGCGTCGAGCGATCGGTGTTCTTCCTCGGGAAGCTGGACTCCGTCGCGCCTCTGCTCGCGAGCGCCGAGCTCTTTCTCCTTCCGAGTACGAACGAGTCGTTTGGACTGAGTGCACTCGAGGCGCTCGCGTGCGGGGTGCCCGTCGTCGCCACGAATGTAGGCGGGCTCCCCGAGGTGATTCGCGATGGCGTCACCGGAGCCCTCCGCCCGGTCGGCGACGTGGAGGGGATGGCGGACGCCGGGATCGCGATCCTTCGCGATGAGGACACGTGGAAGTCGATGAGCGACGCGGCCGCCGCGGATGCGCATTCGCGCTTCGCGCTCGACAACATCGTTGCCGAGTACGAGAGCTTCTATGCGCGCACCCTCGCTGCGCGCGGCTAGTGCCGCGCTCCGCCTCGTGCGTTGGGCGAACGCGCTCATCGCCGCGGCGGGCGTGATCGTTGGCGCGTGGTGGGCGGGGTGGGGCGATTCCGCCGCGATCGCGCTCGCCGCGCTCTCCGCTATCGCGCTCACGGCGGCCGCGAACGCCTGGAACGATCTCGCCGACATCGACATCGACCGCATCGCGCATCCGATGCGCCCACTTCCGTCCGGCGCGATGCGCGAGGACGTGGCCGAACGGATCGCGATGGCTGCCGCAGCGGGTGCCGTGGTGTGCGCATCCGCCGTCAGCGTCACGCTCGGCGTCTGCACGGTCGGCGTGCTCCTGCTGATGCGATTGTACAGCCCATGGCTCAAGCGCGCGGGTCTCGCGGGCAACGCGATCGTATCGCTGCTCGCTTCGCTGCCATTCCTGTACGGCAGCTACGCCGCCGGCCGCTGGAAGCTCGGCGTGCCGCTCGTACTGATCGCGATCCCGCTCCATCTCGCGCGCGAGCTCGCGAAGGATCTCGATGATCGCGATGCGGACCGTGACACGCGCCGCACGCTTCCGATCATCGCGGGTGCGCACGTCGCGCGCGCACTCGTCGTCGCGGCGCTCCTCGCGTCCGGCAGCGCGCTCGCGCTCGGCATCGTGCCCCTCGTGAAGTCGCCCGCGCTCCTCCTCGCTGCGCTCGTCCCCGCGCTGGCGCTCGTGCTTCTCGCGACCGTGCTCGCGTTGCGCGGCCGGCCCGGCAGCCCCGCATTCTTCAAGCTCGGCATGCTCTGCGCGATGGCCGCGCTCATCGTCGCCCGCGCATGAATGTCACCCTCACACACTCGCAATGACCGTCTTTCAGGCGCTGGTGCTCGGCATCCTGCAGGGGCTCGCCGAATTTCTTCCGATCTCGAGCTCCGCACACCTCGCGCTTGCGCCATGGGTCTTCGGATGGCCCGAGCCCGGGCTTGCCGTGGACGTCGCACTCCACGTCGGCACGCTGGTCGCCGTGCTCGTGTACTTTCGCGAGGAGTGGGGGAAGCTGATCGTGGCGGCGATCGAGATAGTGCGCACGCAGCGGATCCAGACCGCCGAGCAGCGACGCGTGATCTATCTGATCGTCGCGACGATCCCGGGCGCGATCGCGGGAGTCCTGCTCAACGACTACGCCGAGTCGAAATTCCGCTCGCCGGCACTCATCGCGAGCGCGCTCGCGGTGATGGGCGTCGTGCTCTGGTTCGTCGACCGGACCCGTCCGGCGAACCGGCCGATCGATTCGATCCGCTGGTCCGATGCGATCCTGATCGGCCTCGCACAGGCGTGCGCGCTCCTCCCTGGGGTCTCGCGCTCCGGCGCGACGATCACCGCGGGCCGTTCGCTCGCCCTCGATCGCGCGAGCGCGGCAACCTTCAGCTTCCTCATGAGCATGCCGATTATCGCGGCGGCGGCGATCTTCAAAGTGCCGCATCTGCTGCGCGAGGGCGGTGCATCGACGCCGCTGCTCGTCGGCGTGACTGCGTCGGCGGTCAGCGGATGGCTGGCGATCGCGATCGTGATGCGCTACGTGCGCTCCCACAGCTACGGTGTATTCGCGGTCTATCGCGTGGTGGTCGGTCTCGCGGTGCTCGCGCTCGTCTACGTGCGCGCGCGTGGTTAGCGTGGCCGGCGCGGAAACGTACGCCGGCGCGAGCGCGGCGACGATCGCCGCGCGCTGCGGTGCTCCGCGCGTCGAGCTGTACGACGACGTGACGTCGACGCTCGACATGGCCCACCCGCTCGCGCGCGAGGGCGCGCCGGAAGGGACACTGATCCTCGCCGAGCGGCAGACCGCGGGGCGGGGACGGAGCGGACGCGCGTGGGCATCGGACCAAGGGGCGGGGATCTGGATGACGCTGATTGAGCGCCCGCGCGACGATGCCGCGCTCGAGGTCCTCTCGCTGCGCGTCGGGCTCGCGGCGGCCCGCGCGCTCGAGGCGTTCACCAGCCATGAGCTGCGTATGAAGTGGCCGAACGATCTGATGCTCGATGATGGGAAGCTCGCCGGCATCCTCATCGAGAGCCGGTGGCGCGACGAGCGCGTGGACTGGGTCGCGATCGGCGTCGGCATCAACTGTCGCGTGCCGCGGGAGATCCCGCACGCGCGCGCGCTGCGCGAGGGAGTGAGTCGCATCGAAGTGCTCGCGGAGCTCGTCCCTGCGATCCGTGCAGCCGCGTCGCGCACCGGCGCGCTCGGCGACGCCGAGCTGCACGACTTCGAGCGCCGCGACTGGGCGCGCGGTAAGCGATGCTCCGCGCCCGTCGCGGGCGTCGTGCGCGGCATTGACGCGCGTGGCGGGCTGCTCGTGCGCACCCCTGGTGGGGACGTCACCGCGCGAAGCGGCTCTCTGGAACTCGAGGAGGCGCTGTGATTCTCGTATTCGACATCGGCAACACGGAGACGAGTGTAGGAGTCTTCGACGGCGATACCCTGCACTCGCACTGGCGGCTGACGACCGCGGTGGAGCGCACGCCGGACGAGCTCGGGCTTCTGCTGCACGACCTGCTGCGCGCCGGCAATCTCGAGCGCGCGCAGGTGACCGGCGCCGCGATCGGCTCCGTGGTGCCGGCAGTCACTGCGCCGCTCGTCGAGGCATGCGATCGCTGGCTTGGCGTGAAGGCGCGCGTGATCGATGCACGCGCAGGGCTGCCGATCGTGTTGCAAGTCGATGAGCCGCTCACCGTCGGGGCCGATCGGATCCTCAACACACTCGCCGCGAGCCGCCTCTACGCCGTCGACACGGTCGTCGTCGATCTCGGCACCGCAACCACTTACGATTGCATCACAGCAGAGGGCGTCTTCTTCGGCGGGATCATCGCGCCGGGGCTGCGTACGTCAGCGGACACCCTCATTCGTCGCACGTCGAAGCTTCCGGCCACGGAGCTCGTCGCTCCGGCACGCGCGATCGGCACGCGCACGGAGGAGTGCATTCGCGCAGGGGTGCTCTTCGGCGCCGCGGACGCGATCGATGGACTCGTGCGACGGATCAAGGCCGAATGGCCAAACGGCCGCGTGCCGAAGATCGTGGCCACGGGCGGCCTCGCGCCGCTCGTGACGTCGATCTGCAGGGAGATCGATCTCGTCGAGCCATATCTCACGTTGTACGGACTGCAGATCGCCTTCGCGTTCCTCGAGCACTCCGCCACAGCGTGACGGGCTCGGCGCCGCGCGCGGCGGAGCGGGGAACGCTGCGCCGGCTCGGCTATCGTCTCCTGCCGGGCGACGGCTTCAGCTACGTGCTCCACATGCGGCCGCGCGAGTGGCCGATCATGATCGCGCACACCACGCTGGGCTTCGCGCTTGCGCAGGGGATCAGCAACAGCGCGCATGGCGTTCGCGTCGGCTCACTCGTCATCGGCCTCGCGGTGTGGGTGGTGCTCCTCAACGGCGGCACTCTCGCGATCAACAGCGCCTTCGACCGCGACGAAGGCGACATCGGCTATCTCGATGCGCCGCCGCCGCCGCCGAAGCACCTCGCGCTCTATGGCTTCCTGCTGATGATGGCGGGGCAGGCGATCGCGCTCGTGCTGCCGAGCGGCTTCGCGATCGCCTACGCGATCTGCTTCGCGATGTCGCTGCTCTACAGCGTGCCGCCCGTGCGCCTCAAGGCGGTCGCGGGCGCGGACTGGCTCATCAACATGATCGGCTTCGGGACGCTCACGCCGTACGCGGGATGGGCGCTCACGCTGCTACCACTCACGCGATCCGGCGCGTGGGCGCTGGCCGGCTTTGCGCCCCTCTTCGCGGCGCTCTATCCGCTTACGCAGCTCTATCAGCTCGAGGAGGATCGCGCGCGCGGCGATCGGACGCTCGCGCTGGTGCTGGGTGTGCGCGCGAGTCTCGCGGTTTCGATATTCGCCACGATACTGGCCTTTCTGTGCTTCGCGCGGGCAATGCTGCTGTCGACGCCTAGCCGGGGCGGAAATTCCACCGCGTACGCGATTCTCGCCGTCGCCTTCGCGGCCTGGATGCTCGTTCTGCTTCCGTGGACGATCCGCGCGCCGCAGTTTGCGCCGGCGGCTCACAAACGCGGGATGTACGCGGCGCTCGCCGCATGGGCGATCACGGACCTCGCCGTGCTCCTTACCGCGAATCAAGTGGGCTAACGCGTCGCTGCCAATCTTGCAGCGCGTCAGATTAAGGTATGCCAACCAGGCGCGTAACGACTTCGTAACGCGTTTATTTTGGCCGACTTAGCCCGGGATGCTTAATACCCTCTGGGAGGTTGACTCGCGACCTCCGCGCGTCTAGCTTTGAAAGTGTTAGCACTCTCACTCGTTGAGTGCCAATTGCTTTCGTTCCGCAGATTTTCTGAACCCATATCGTAGGAGAAACGCGACTCATGGCTACTAAGAGCGCGGCAGCGCTGAAGGTCAGTCCGCTCGCCGATCGTGTCGTCGTAAAGGCGTTGGAAGAGACGGAGTCGATGCGGGGTGGCTTGTACATCCCCGACACCGCCAAGGAAAAGCCGCAGCAGGGTGAGATCGTCGCCGTTGGACCGGGCCGCTTCGAGAAGGACAAGCGCGTGCCGATGGAAGTGAAGGTCGGCGACAAGGTGCTCTACGGCAAGTACAGCGGCACCGAGGTCACCATCGAGGGCGACCAGTACCTGATCCTGCGCGAGTCCGACGTCCTGGCGATCATCTAAGACAGTGTGCTGCGCAGCGGGCTGGCTCCGTCGCGACTGAATCGCATTCCAATATTCACACTCGATCAATAATCCATATGGCTAGCAAGGAACTGCATTTCAATACCGAGGCTCGCGCAGCGCTCAAGCGCGGCGTCGACCAGCTCGCGGAGGCCGTCAAGGTCACGCTGGGCCCGAAGGGACGGAACGTCGTCATCGACAAGAAGTTCGGCGCGCCGACGGTCACGAAGGACGGCGTCACGGTCGCGAAGGAAATCGAGCTCTCTGATCCGCTCGAGAACATGGGCGCCCAGATGGTGAAGGAAGTCGCGACGAAGACGTCCGACATCGCCGGCGACGGCACCACCACCGCCACGGTTCTCGCGCAGGCGATCTTCCGTGAAGGGCTCAAGAACGTCACCGCCGGCTCCAACCCGATGGCGCTCAAGCGCGGCATCGATCGCGCCGTGGCCGCGGTCGTCGAAGAGCTCAAGCGCATCAGCGTCCCGACGGCTGGCAAGAAGGAGATCGCGCAGGTCGGCTCCATCTCCGCGAACAACGACAAGGAGATCGGTGATCTGATCGCCGAGGCGATGGAGAAGGTCGGCAAGGATGGCGTCATCACGGTCGAGGAAGCGCGCGGCCTCGAGACGACGCTCGAGACGGTCGACGGCATGCAGTTCGACCGCGGCTATCTCTCGCCGTACTTTGTCACGGATCCGGAGAAGATGGAATCAGTGCTCGAAGACGGTCTGATCCTGATTCACGACAAGAAGATCTCGTCGATGAAGGATCTCCTCCCGGTGCTCGAGAAGGTTGCGCAGCTCGGCAAGCCCCTTCTGATCATCGCCGAGGACGTCGAAGGTGAGGCGCTCGCGACGCTGGTCGTGAACAAGCTCCGCGGCACGCTTCGCGTGTCGGCCGTAAAGGCGCCTGGCTTCGGCGATCGTCGCAAGGCGATGCTGCAGGACATTGCGGTCATTACCGGCGGCCAGGTCATCTCCGATGAAGTCGGCTTCAAGCTCGAGAATGCCCAGGTCACCGACCTCGGCAAGGCGAAGCGGATCGTCGTCGACAAGGACAACACTACGCTGATCGATGGCGCCGGTGAAGAGGACAAGATCAAGGGCCGCATTGCCGAGATCCGGGCCGCGATCGACAAGGCGACGTCGGACTACGACAAGGAGAAGCTCCAGGAGCGTCTCGCGAAGATCTCCGGCGGTGTTGCCGTGATCAACGTCGGCGCTGCGACCGAGGCCGAGATGAAGGAGAAGAAGGCCCGCGTCGAAGATGCGCTGCACGCCACGCGCGCGGCGGTCGAGGAAGGAATCGTCCCCGGCGGCGGTGTCGCTCTGATTCGCGCGCAGAAGGTCCTCAAGGCCCTGAAGCTCGACGATGCCGAGGAGCAGATCGGCGTCGACATCATCCGCAAGGCGATCGAGGAGCCCCTCCGCATGATCGTGCAGAACGCGGGCGGCGAAGGCTCGATCGTCCTCGAGAAGGTTCGCAGCTCGAAGGATGACAAGTACGGTTACAATGCGCTCACGGACACGTACGAGGATCTGGTTGCCTCGGGCGTGATCGATCCGACCAAGGTGACCCGCACCGCGTTGCAGAACGCGGCGTCGATCGCCGGTCTCCTTCTGACGACGGAAGCCATCATCGTCGAGAAGAAGGAAGACAAGTCGGGCGCTCCGGCCGGCGGCCCCGGCGGCGGCATGGGTGGGATGTACTAAACGCACGCTCGCAACACGGCGTGTTCGAGGCGGGGGTCCGGAATTGTTCCGGGCCCCCGCTTTGCATTCGTCTCATATGTGCACGATGACCTCGACCCCTTCGATTTTGTTTTCGCGATGCGTCTGACGCACGCCCTGCTCCTCGCGGGCGCGATCGCCGTCTCCGCACGCGCATCGCGCGCGCAGGAACCCGAGCCGCGCATCGATGTCGCGGGCGCGAGTGGCGGGCGCGTCGCCGAGCTTCCCGCGTCCGCGTTCCGCAATGCGAACGGCAGCCCCCGTCTGCGCGACGATCAGTATCTCATGGTGCGGAAGCGCATCGTGCCGCTGCTCGAGCGATGGGCGCGCGACGACCGGCTCGCCATTGATCCCGCCTATGTCACCGCGCTCGTGCTCAAGGAGAGCGGCGGCGACTCGCTCGCCGTGAGCGGCGCGCCGGCGCTCGGCCTCGCGCAGCTCACCGCCTCCGCCGACTCCGACATGCGCCTGATGGTGACGGAGTATCACTTCCAGTGGATGGCGCCCGAAGCCGGTCGCTGGCCGCGCAGCGCCACCGTGCGTATGCCGTCGACGACTGCCGCGGCAGTCGACTCGATGCTCGCGAGCGGAGCCGTGAGCGCGCGCAACGAATATCTCTTCGATCCCATCACGAGTGCGCGCGCAGCCGTCTTCTGGATCCGGCTGCTCGAGAACAAGTGGACCACCGACTTCTGGCCCGGCGGCTACGGGCCCTCGGCGCGCGCGCGGCTGAACGGGGGGAAGTCCCTCACCCAACACCAGATGTTCGACCTCGTAACCGTCAGCTACAACAGGGGTTACATAGAGGTCAAAGCGCTCGTAGACAGCTACGGCGCAGGTTGGGTCTCCCACCTCACCGAGCTCACGGGCGGACAGGCCGAGGCTGCGGACTACCTCGAGCGGGTGCGGGCGTATACCGCGCTGCTGCAGACGCCGCCGCCCGTGTCGCGAGCGCACTGAGCGCCTGCAACTTTTTCCGGGGAGTATACGTATTAAAAATGCGGGCCCGGAACCCGTGCGCACGACGTCCAACCGTGTCGATCGAAGAAAAATAGAAAGGGCCGTCCGTTCAGGGTGTGTGCTTCACAGTTGAGGGGTTGTTTCTCCTTGCCCCGTGAACTCACCTTCCAAACCCTGGACGAACGGCTCTTCTATTTACAGCTCCAGAGTAAGCTGACTTGCCGCGATCACCGCGCGAGCATTTCTCCCCGCGGTGAACGGCCCGCATACCGCGCTCTGCGACGCAGCGCGTAGCGCCCCCCGAAAGCTCGATCGCGATACGGCATCGCGCATCGATCTGAGCGCGGTCTCCGGATCGTTGCACCGCTCGCTCAGATGCGCGAGCACGAGGTGGGAGAGCCCTGCGTGCGCGCAGTCGCGCGCGAATACTCCAGCGCGACGGTTGCTCAGATGTCCGTACGCGCCGCCGATGCGCGACTGCACCGACGGCGGATACGGCCCGGCGCTCAGCATCCCCTCGTCGTGGTTCGATTCAAGCACGAGGATGTCGAGGCGCTCGAAGGTGCGCCGGTACGACGCGGGGACGTGTCCGAGATCGTAGACGATTCCCGCGCGCGCGCCCGTCGATCGTGCAGTGGCGATGACGGCCACGGGCTCCGTCCCGTCGTGCGGCGTGCGCACGGTCTGTACGCTGATGTCGCCCAGCTCGAGCGTCGCTCCCGCAGTGAACGGCCGCGCGCAGCTCTCCGTCAGCAGCGGATAGCCGCCGATTGTCCCCGTGCTCGCATACACCGCCCACTTCCATCGCTTCGCGGCCGCGCACACGCCGCGCACGTGATCGTTGTGCTCGTGCGTCACGATCACGCTCTCGATCGACTCACCCTCCACCCCGATCGATGCCAGCCGCTTCGCGAGCTCGCGCACCGGAAACCCCGCGTCGATGAGGATGCGTGTGCCGCCGCTCTCCACCAGCACCGCGTTCCCCGCGCTTCCGCTCCCGAGCATCCACACCCGCATGCTACGCGCTCCGGCTCTTCGCGTGCGACGCGCTCAGCTGCCTGCGCCCGCGTTCGCCCAGCATGACGGACCGCCGCGACATCGCGCGCGCAGCGATGTCCAGAAACTTCGCGAGACGGAAGTCGCTGATCTCCTCGCCGTCGACCCACGAGAACGGCGGCACGTATTTCGGCGGCATCCGCGATCCGAACACATTCGACCCCGCGCCAACCACGCTCCCGGTCGTCAGCCGCGTGCCGATCCCCGTCTTCACGTGATCGCCGAGCATCGAGCCGAGCTTACTCGCCCCGGTGTCGCGCATTCCGGCGGGCGTCCACAGCTGCACCGAGCCATACGTGTTTTTCAGATTGCTGGTGATCGTCCCGGCACCGAGGTTCACCCAGCGCCCGAGATACGAATGGCCGACGAAGCCATCGTGCCCCTTGTTCGCGTGCCCGAGCACGATCGTCTCCGAGATCTCGCCGCGAATCACGCTGTGCTCACCGATCGAGCAACCGTGCACGCGGTCCCCGAGCACATTCGCGTGCTCGAGCACCGCACACGGCCCCACGAGCCGCGTGAACGCCCGCACGGTGGCGCCGCGCCGTACCATCACCGGCCCATTCGTCACGTCGAACACCACCTGCGGCTCGACCGTCGCGCCTTTCTCGACGCACACGCGACCGCTCCCGATCACGATCGCGTGCTCAGGCGTCTCGCACGTGAGATGCGGGCCAAGCGCCTCGATATCGTCGTGGAGCTGCGCGAGAAGCTGCGTGATGAGCTCCCACACTGCATTCACCCAGCGCCCCGGAATGTCGACCACGCGCGTCCCGGCGCCACGGAGCGCGTCGAGCGAGCGCGTTCCGCCCGCGAGCTCCAATGCGGCAATCGCGCTCTCCACACGCACCGCCGCGACGGTGCCGTCGCACGTCCATACGTCCGCATCCGGCGCGCTCCAGCCGAGTGGGACGATGCAACGGCTGTTCGCGATGATCGCGCCGGCGCGAATGCCACCCGACGCCGATGGCGCACCCGCCTCCTCGAAGTCGCGCAGATGCTCCGCGCCGATGAAGCCGGCCGCCGTCGCGTCGAGCGCGCGCTCCCATCGCGCGCGCCCGAGCGCGATCCCGGCGCGCATCTCGCCGAAAGGGCGCGTGAGCGCGAACGGCTCGAAGGTGCGCGCGAGCGCGTCGTCGTAGAGGTGGAGCTCGGTCACGCGCGATCCCGCACGCCGGCCGGCAGCACGTCCAGCAGCAGCTTGAGCTCAGCCGCGCGGTCCTTCGTCGTCACGAGCGTGAGCCCATCACGCGTGACCACGACGAGATCGTCGACACCGTAGAGCACCACCGATCCCGCCTCAGCGTGTACGACGTTGTTCGCCGCATCCACGCAGTGCACGTCGCCGAACGTCGCATTCCCCGCCTTGTCGCGCCGCCGCACGCGATGGAGCGCCGCCCACGTCCCCACGTCGTCCCAGCCAAAGTCGCCGGGGATCACCAGCACGCGGCCGCTGCGCTCGAGCACCCCCTCGTCCACGGAGATCGACTTGACCGCCGCAAAGAAGCCCGCGACATCGCCGCGCGCCGCAAGCGCGAGCGACGGTGCGACCTCCGGCGAGTGCGCGCGCAGCTCTGCGAGGAAGTCACTCGCGCGCCAGACGAAGATCCCCGAGTTCCAGAGATAGCCGTCTGCGACCATGCGCGCCGCGATCTCGCGATTCGGCTTCTCCGCGAAGCGTGCGACGCGACGCGCACCTTCCTCGCCGCCGGCGACGCGCTCCCCCGGCTCGATGTAGCCGAAGCCGGGATCGGGACGCGTCGGGACGATCCCGACCGTCACAAGGCTGTGTTCACGCTCGGCCACCGCGGCCGCGCGCGCGAGCGTCGCGCGAAACTCCGCATCATCGCCGATCGCCCAGTCCGCATGCACGCAGATCATCACGTCGTTCGCGCCGCCGCGACGCGCGATCGTCGACGCGGCCCAGGCGAGCGCCGGCGCGGTTCCGGCGGCGCGCGGCTCGGCCAACACGTTGTCCGGTGGAAGCTGTGGGAGCAACGCGCCCACCGCGGCGCCGAGCGAGGCATTCGTGACGATGAGCGTGCGCTCCGCGGGCACGAGCTCCGCGAGTCGCGCGACGGTGTCGGCGAGCAACGGCGCATCGGTGATGAGCGGGAGCAGCTGCTTCGGGCGCTTCGGCGTGCTGAGCGGCCAGAAGCGCGACCCCACGCCCCCGGCGAGAATCACGGCCCAGCGACTCAACGCTCCGTCGCTCCCATCTCCTCGGACGGCACGCCTGTCAGCTCGGCCGCACGCGCGTACAGCTTCTTCGGGCTGAACGGCTTCGTGAGAAAGTCGTTCGCGCCGAGCGCTATCGCCTGCCGGTGATGCTGCTCCTGTCCGGCTGCCGTGAGCACGATGCACGGCACGGAGCGCCAACGCGGATCCTCGCGAAGTCTCGCGAGCACGTCCAGTCCGTTCATGTACGGCATCATGACATCGAGTACCACGAGCGCAATGTCCGGATCGCTCTCCATCCGCGCGAGCGCCTCGCGTCCGTCGTAGACGAGCGTCACATCGAAGGGACCCTGCTCGAGCTTCATCTTGATGATCCGCCCGATGTGCGGCTCGTCGTCGGCCACCAGCACATGGATCCGCTGCTGCTCGAGCATGCTCAAACCAGCGACGAAATGTTCTCGCGATTGCGGCGCAGCTCGAACAGCAGGCGCCCGACGTTCGCGGACGGCTGCGCGAGCACGAGCAGAAGCGCATCGGCGGAGAGCAGGGCAACGATGGCGAACCCCTGTTCGTATTCGAGGATGGCGGTCGTCAGCTGTCCGCGCGAATCGGTGGCGCCGAATTCCTCGGCGGCCGCGACGATGGACGGGACGAGCGCCGCCACGCTTTCGGCGTTCACCGCGCCGGTCGTCTGGCTATCGATCAGCAGTCCGTCGCGACCGAGCACGACGGCCGCATCGACGCCTTCGCGTTGGCGAAGGGCGCCCACGAGATCTCGAATGGTGGCCATGCACGCTCCTGGTGGGTCGTGCGAAACTACTGGCCGCGCGCCTCGGAAGTCAAGCGAGGATAACAGCTTGAACTCGTTGTAGCGGCGCCCTATCCTTTCCCTCTGAAGACGTGTTTTACCCCTCAGACGTGTTTTACCCCTCTCCGGCGCGCAGGTACATGAAGGTCAGATTCTTGGTGCTCATCGCTGGCGCCGGCATTGCTGCCGCCGCCTGCGCAAATCCGTTCGCTACGAAGGCAACGCTGGCGACGATCGACGATACCGCGGCGGTGTATGCGCTCACGGGCGCGCCGGAAAGCGCGCCCACGGCCATCAACGTGACCTTCCCGCGCGCAGTGATCGCGACGCCGTCCGAGCACTATGACGTCGTCTTCGACATCCGGAACGACTCCGCCTTTGCGTATCCTCCGCACGTCATTGGCGCCACGTTGATCGCCGGCTTGCAGCTCGCCTCGCAGCCCTTCGGCGCGATCACCCAGGCGCCGACCACCGGCTACAACGACACGCTGCCGGTCTTCATCCACGCGGGAGATGTGCTGCTCGTGCGGTCGACGTCGGCGCAGTGCGCCACGCAGTCGGTGACTGCGCGCACGTACATCTACGCGAAGATCGTGATCGACAGCATTTTCTACGACAATGCCGCGCCGCCACACATCCCGCGCACGCTCTGGTATCGCCTCCGCAACGATCCCAATTGCGGCTTCATCTCGTTCGCTGATGGCATTCCGAAGAGCTGACCGTGCACGACCTGAGGACGCTGCGCGATAATCTGGAGCAGCTCCGCGATGGCATGCGGCGCCGCCTCCAGCTCGACGCGCTGGCCCCCCGCATCGACCGCGCCGAAGCGCTCGACCGCGAACGCCGCACGCTGATCCAGCGAGGTGAGGAGCTCAAGGCGACGCGCAATGCGGCGACGCAGGAGGTCGCGCGCCGCAAGAAGTCGAAGGAGAACGCCGACGATCTCATCGCGCAGACGCGCGCACTCGGCGCCGACATCTCCGCGGCGGAGCGCGAGCTCGCGAGCGTCGAGCGCGAGCTCGGCGACATCCTGCTGCAGCTCCCGAACATTCCGTTGCCCGACGTGCCCGACGGCGGCGAGGAGAGCAACCGTGTGGTGCGCTCGTGGGGCGAGCCGCGCGCATCGGACGGCGTACGCCCGCACTGGGAGATCGGCGAGCAGCTCGGCATTCTCGACCTCGCCGCGGGTGCGAAGATCACGGGTTCCGGCTTCGTCGTACTGCGGCGCGGCGGCGCGCGGCTCGTGCGCGCGCTGATGTCGTTCATGCTCGATCTGCACACGCGCGAGCACGGGTACGACGAGGCATGGGTGCCCTTCATCGTCACGCGCGACGCGATGACGGGCACGGGGCAGCTTCCCAAGATGGAGGACGACGCCTACCGCACCGACGATGATCTCTTCCTCATCCCCACGGCCGAGGTGCCGCTGACGAATCTGCTGCGCGAGGAGATTCTCGAGGCGGGCTCGCTGCCGCGCGCGCTCACCGCGTACACGCCGTGCTTCCGGCGCGAGGCCGGCGCCGCGGGGAAGGACACGCGCGGGCTCATTCGCGTTCACCAGTTCGACAAGGTGGAGCTCGTGCGCGTCACGACTCCCGAAAGCTCGGCGCAGGAGCTCGAGACGCTGACCGGGCACGCCGAGCGGGTGCTGCAGCTACTGGGGCTTCCGTATCGCGTTCTGCTGCTCGCTGCTGGCGACACGGGCTTTTCGTCGGCGAAGACGTACGACCTCGAGCTCTGGGCGCCAGGCGTAGGGAAGTGGCTCGAGGTTTCATCCTGCAGCTCGTTCGGAGACTTTCAGGCGCGCCGCGCGAACATCAGATATCGCCCGGCCCCCGGTGAGAAGCCGCGCTTCGTGCACACCCTCAACGGCTCGGCGCTCGCCTTTCCACGCACGATCATCGCCATTCTGGAGCAGTACCAGAATCCGGATGGCACCGTCAGGATACCGGACGCGCTCCGTCCGTATTTCGGCGGCGACCTCCTCACATAGCCGATGCGCGGACGCGCGCCGGTCATCATCCTCGGGTTGCTCCTCGCGCTCCTGCTCGGCGCGTACATCCTCTTTTCGCGGCGTGTCGTGCTCGAGCTGCGCCACGACGCCGGTCGCTCCGGTCAGATGCACGCGCGCGTTTTTCGCGCCCTCGCCGATCCGCGCCCCGACGCGGCGAACGATGCGCTGCTCGATCTCTCGCGCAGCATCGACGCGCTCGGCGTGCCGGTGATCGTGACCGACGCGAAGGGAAAGCCGACGGCGCAGGCGAATCTCCCCTTCCAGGCGGATATCGACGACCCGCGCGTGCTCGACTACATCCCGTACCTCGACCGTCTCAATCCGCCCGTGGTCGAGCGGAACATCGGGATGGTGCACTTCGGCGACAGCCAGCTGATCACGAGTCTGCGCTTCATTCCGGTGGTGCTGGCGTCGCTGCTCGCCTTCGTCTTTCTGGCGGGGCTGTACACGCTGCGCACGCGCAATCGCGCGGATCGCGAGCGCGTGTGGGCGGGGATGGCGCGCGAATCGGCGCACCAGCTCGCGACGCCGCTGTCGAGCCTCAGCGGATGGATCGAGCTGCTGCGCGACCAGAGCGAGGGCAAGGGATCCGTATCGTCGTCGGCGATCGCGCACATGGAGGCGGACCTCGAGCGGCTACAGCGCGTGTCGCACCGCTTCGAGCGCATTGGCCGCCCGCCGCGCCGCGACATCGTCGATCTGGGCGCGCTGGTCGTGCGCGTGGGGAATTACTTCCAGGCACGCGTACCTACGCTCGCCCACCGCGTCACGATCGTGGCCTCTGGTGGTAACGAGCCGCTCACGATCGAGGGTGACGAGGTGCTGCTCGAGTGGGCGCTCGAAGTGCTCGTGAAGAACGGGCTCGACGCGCTGGCGGGCCGCGGCGGTCGGATGTACATCACGACCAAGCGCCTCGATCCCGATCGCGTGCGCCTCCGTGTAGCGGACGACGGCCCGGGCATTCCACGCGAGATGCGCGCACGCATCTTCGAAGCGGGATTCTCCACGAAGGAATCGGGGTGGGGGATCGGACTGTCGCTCGCGAAGCGCATTGCCGAGGAAAATCATCGTGGGCGACTGATTCTTTCTCCGTCAGAGAAAGGCGCGACCTTCGACATTATACTTCAGGGATGAGCAGCCCCCCGATCACCGATGTGTCCGACGATGCACTCGCGAAGCTGAATCCCGCCCAGCGCGAGGCCGTGCTCCACTTCGAGGGGCCCATCCTCGTGCTCGCGGGGGCGGGGTCGGGAAAGACTCGCGTGCTCACGACGCGCATTGCCCGGCTGATTCAGCATCACGAGATCGCCCCGTCGAGCATTCTCGCGGTGACGTTCACGAACAAGGCCGCCGGTGAGATGAAGGAGCGCATCGCGCGGCTCATCGGCGAGACGCCGAGCGGGATGTGGGTGGGCACCTTCCACGCGATCGGCGCGCGGATGTTGCGGCGCGAAGCGCAGCTGGTGGGGCGCACCTCCGGCTTTACGATCTATGATGAGGATGATTCGCTCGCAGTGGTGCGGCGCATCATGGAGCGACTGCGGATCTCGCCCAAGGAGTGGACGCCCAAGGCGTTGCGCAGCGCGATCTCCGGAGCGAAGAATGCGCTCGTCGCGTCGGCGGAGTACGCAAAGCTCGCGATGGATCCGCTCAGCAAGGCTGCCTCGCTCGTGTACGACCAGCTCGAGCCGACGCTCCGCGACTCGAACGCGGTCGACTTCGATGACCTGCTCGTGCTGCCGGTGCGCGTGCTGCAACAGAATCCCGAGCGCGTTGCCGCGTATCGCGCGCGCTTCCGCTTTCTGCTCGTCGATGAGTACCAGGATACGAATCGCGCGCAGTACGAGTTCGTGAAACTCCTCGCGGGCCGCGACGGCAACGTCCTCGTCGTCGGCGATGACGATCAGAGCATCTACGGCTGGCGCGGCGCCGATATTCGGAACATCCTCGACTTCGAGCGCGACTTCCCCTCGGCGGCCGTCGTGCGTCTCGAGGACAACTACCGGTCGACGCCGCAGGTGCTCGATCTCGCGAATGCGGTGATCAGCGAGAACACGGGTCGTCGCGGGAAGACGTTGCGGGCCACGCTTCCCTCGGGCGATGCGGTGACGCAGGTCGCGACACTCGATGAGCGCGACGAGGCGGAGTTCGTCGCCGATGAGATCGTGGTGCTCGGCAGCGGCACGCGCGCGCTCGACTATCGCGACATCGCGATCCTCTACCGCACGAACTCGCAGAGCCGCGCGCTCGAAGAGTCGATGCGCAAGCGCGCGATTCCGTACAAGCTGATCGGAGCGGTGCGCTTCTATGATCGTCGCGAGATCCGCGACCTCATGAGCTACCTCAAGCTCATCGGGAATGCGGCCGACAACGAAGCCTTTCTCCGCGCCGTCTCCGTGCCGCGGCGCGGGCTCGGCGACACGACGCTCGAACAGCTCCAGAATATCGCGCGCGAGCTCGGACGCCCCCTTCTCGAGGTCGCGGGAGATCCGTCACGGCTCGGCACACTTCGGCCGGCTGCGCGTCAGGCGCTCGCCGACTTCTCCGGCCTCATTCAACGCTATCAGGAATCGGCTGCGGACACCGCTGTCGATGAACTCCTGCGGAATCTCGTGACCGAGATCCGCTTCGCCGATCACCTGAACGCCGAGGGCCCGGAGGGGAGAGACAGGCTCGAGAACGTCGGCTCGCTCATCGATGCCGCGGCGAACGCGGTGGAGGATGAAGGCGGCGAGGTCGGGCTCACGCCGCTCGCGCACTTTCTGCAGGGCGCCGCACTCAATAGTGAGGAGCAGCAGAAGGCGGGCTCCGACTCCGTCTCCATGATGACGCTACACAACGCGAAGGGACTCGAGTTTCCTGCGGTGTTCATCACCGGGCTCGAAGATGGTCTCTTCCCGCTGCGGCGCGCACAGGACGAGCCGGAGATGATGGAAGAGGAGCGTCGCCTCTTCTACGTCGGCATCACGCGCGCGATGCGCACGCTCTACCTCTCGCACGCGCGCAGCCGCCGCCGCAACGGAGAGACGCTGCAGAGCATCCCGTCCAGCTTCCTCAAACCGATTCCACCGGCGCTCGTCACGCAGCGCGGATCGTTCAAGCTGCGCGGGAGCACGCGCGCAGTTCCGTCGTTCTCGCAGACGCCGTCGCTCCGCCGGCCCGGACAGCCCGTGGCGCGGGCGTCGTGGGTCGACGCGGCGGACGAGTCGCAGGACGCGCCGAGCTTCTTCAAGGGCGAGCGCATTCGGCACGCGCGCTTCGGATCGGGAACGGTGGCCGAGCTCTCGGGGAGCGCGCGCGACGCGAAGCTCACCGTCGACTTCGACGACGCGGAGATCGGACGCAAGCGCTTCGTGCTCGCGCATGCACAGTTCGAGCGAGGATTCGAGTAATGGCCATCGGTACAGACGATGTGCGCCACGTCGCGGCGCTCGCGCGACTCGCGGTACCGGAAAGCCAGCTCCCAGAGCTCGTGTCGCAGCTCAACGGGATTTTGTCGCACATGGATGCGCTCGCGAAGGTGAAGACGGTGGGCGTGATGCCGGCGGCTGGCGTTGGCGATGCGGCCATGCCGCTGCGCGCAGACATCGGTCCGCCGATTCCGCTCGCGCGCCCGCTCGAGTCCTTCGCGCCGCAGTCGCGCGACGGATTCCTCCTCGTGCCGCGCCTCGCGACCCACGAGAGCGCCGGCGACGACGAGTCGGACGAGTGAGCGGCTCGGCCGTGAGCGCGGTTCGCGATGCGTTCGCGCGCATGGCGGAAGTCGATGCGGGGCCTGCGGGACTCAACTGCATCCTGTGGACCGACGAGGTGCGCGCACTCCAGGATGCCGCCGCCGTGGATGCGCTCGCGGCCAAGGGCGCGCTCGCGGGCGTCCCCTTCGTGGCGAAGGACAACATCGCGACGACGCACCTCCAGACGACGTGCGGCTCGCGGATCCTCGAGGGATACGTCAGCCCGTACGAGGCGACGGTGATCACGCGCCTGCGCGACGCAGGCGCAGTGCTCGTCGGCAAGTCGAACATGGATGAGTTCGCGATGGGGAGCTCGAACGAGCATAGCGTGTGGGGCCCGGTGCTCAATCCGATCGACCGCACACGCGTGCCCGGCGGCTCGTCCGGTGGCTCCGCCGCCGCCGTCGCCGCCGGCATCGTGCGCATCGCACTCGGCTCCGAGACCGGCGACTCCGTGCGCCAACCCGCGTCGTACTGCGGCATCGTGGGAGTGAAGCCGACGTACGGGCGCGTCAGCCGCTACGGCCTCGTCGCCTTCGCGTCGTCGCTCGACCAGGTAGGCGTCTTCGGCGCCACGGTTGCCGACGCCGCCGCAGGGCTGGAGGTCATCGCGGGCCGGGATGCACGCGATGCGACGAGCGCGGACTGTCCCGTCGACCGCTACACCGCCGCCGCGACCGCTGATCTCGGCGGCGTCGTGATCGGCCGCCCGCGCGAGTACTTCCCGAAGTCGCTCGACCCGCGCATCGCGAAGCGGTGCGACGACGCGCTCGAGTCGCTGCGCGCCCGGGGAGCCGAAATCCGGGAGCTGTCGCTTCCGCACACCGATCTCGCGATCCCCGTCTACTATATCATTGCACCCGCCGAGGCGTCGTCGAACCTGGCGCGCTTTGATGGTGTGCGATATGGGCCGCGCGTGGCTTCCACCGGTCTTCGCGAGATGTACGAGTCGACGCGCACGCGTGGCTTCGGCGCCGAGGTTACTCGCCGCATCCTCCTCGGCACCTACGTGCTTTCGGCCGGCTACTACGACGCGTATTACAGAAAGGCGCAGGAAGTCCGCACCCTCATCGCGCAGGACTTCCGCGAGGTCTTCGAGAGCGGCGTGCATCTGCTCTTCACGCCGACGACGCCAAGCCCCGCGTTCGCGTTCGGCGCGAAGTCCGACCCGTACGACATGTATCTGAACGACATCTTCACGGCGACCGCGAATCTCGCGGGCGTGCCGGCGATCTCGGTGCCGATCGGCGACATCGATGGGCTTCCGGTGGGCGGCCAGCTCATCGCGCGCCACTTCGATGAGCAGATGATGTTCCGGGCCGCCTTCGCGCTCGAGTCCGCGCGCGCGGGAGCGAAATGAGCGACGTGTCGAAGAAGGCACCCCGCGCGACCGACGCCTACGAGATGGTCGTCGGACTCGAGGTGCATGTACAGCTGCTTACACGCACCAAGGCGTTCTGCAGTTGCAGTACCGCGTACGGTGCGCCGCCGAATGCGAACACCTGCCCGGTGTGTCTCGCCTTGCCGGGCGCGCTTCCCGTGCTCAACGAGGAAGCCGTGCGCCTCGCGGTGCGCGCGGCGCACGCGCTGCACTGCACGGTGAACGAGACGTCGATCTTCGCGCGCAAGAACTACTTCTATCCCGATCTTCCCAAGGGCTACCAGATCTCGCAGTTCGACAAGCCGCTGGCCGAGCATGGGAAGCTCGACATCGGCGTGAATGCGGACGGCACGCCAATCACCATCGGGATCACACGCGTCCACATGGAAGAGGACGCGGGGAAGTCCGTGCACGATCGCTATCCGGGTGTCACCGCGATCGATCTCAATCGAAGCGGCGTGCCGCTCATCGAGATTGTGAGCGAGCCCGACATGCGCTCTGCGCGCGAGGCCGGCGCGTATCTACGCGCGCTCAAGCAGGTGATCGAGTATACCGCCGTCAGCGACGCGAACATGGAGGAGGGAAGCCTCCGCGTCGATGCGAACGTGAGCGCGCGGTTCCGCGGCGAGACGAAGCTTGGGACAAAGACCGAGGTGAAGAACCTCAACTCGTTTTCCGGCGTCGAGCGCGCGCTCGAGATCGAGTTCGCTCGCCAGAGCGAGGTGCTCGCGAGCGGCGGAGTCGTCACACAGCAGACGATGCTCTGGGACGCGAACCGGGGAGAGGTGCGCCCCGCGCGCAGCAAGGAAGGGAGTCACGACTACCGGTATTTCCCCGAGCCGGATCTCCCGCCACTCCGGCTCGCGCCCGCGTGGATCGATGCGGCAGAGCTCGCACTCCCCGAGCTACCAGCGGCGAAGGTTGCGCGCTTCATCGCCGACTACAAGCTGCCGCCGATAGACGTCGAGGTGCTCACCGCGAGTCAGCCCACGGCGGCGTACTTCGAACGCGTCGTCAAGGAAGGCGCGGAGCCGAAGACCGCGGCGAACTGGGTGATCCGCGATGTGCTGCAGGAAGTGAAGGGCGGCGCGTCAATCGCGGCGTTTCCCGTCGAGCCCTCATCGCTCGCGAAGCTTATCGGCATGGTCGCCGACAACACGGTGAGCAGCGCTGCCGCGAAGACGATCTTCGCCATCGCGGCAAAAACGCGCGAGCTTCCCTCGGACATCGCGAAGCGCGAAGGGTTGCTCCAGGAGCGCAACGAGGACGCGTTGGTCGGCTGGGTCGATCAGGTGCTCGCCGAGAATCCCGATGTCGCCATGCGCTTTCGAGGCGGAGACAGGAAGCTGCTCGGAGTTCTGGTCGGGCTCGTGATGAAGGCGTCGAAGGGGCGTGCGGACCCCAAGGCGATCAATCAGCTCTTGTCGGCGCGCGCCGCCGCGGGCGAGTAGAGCGGCGCCTTGAGCTCCGCCGCGAATCGCAGCTGCGATTCCGGCATCGCGAACTGTCGTGTGGCTTCCTCCACCATGCGGAACTCCATTCCCGCCTTCCGCGAATCGCGGCGCACGTCCTTCGCGTGGCGCAGCGCGTCTTCGCCCGCGGGGTCGAGCGCATACGGCTCCGACGAGTCTACCCGCCGCAGGAAGTCGATGATGAAGTCGAACGATCGCTCCATATAGCGCGCGACGTTCGGATCGGTGAGATCCCACCGGCTGTTCTCCGCGGCGAGCTGGAAGATCCGCTGCCACGACTCCGTATCGGTGACGTACACCATGCTGCGGAAGAGCCGGCGATTCGTTTGCGTGCTGAAGATGGTCGGGCTCAATATCCGATCGAGATGCTCGTCCGATCGGGAGTGGTCACGCAGGATCACCTCGCGCGCGCGCCGGCTGTATCCCTGGCCCAGATGCGTCTCGAAGCGGCTCTCCCAGTAGCTGTGGCCTACGCCAGTCGTGCGCGACGCAATGATGAGGTAGCGCGGAACGAAGTAGTTGTGCGCTACGGTGTCCGCCGCGAGGTGCGCGAGGTAGCCCAGCGCAAAGCTCTTGATCGCCTCGTCGCGCGCCTGATCGTAGATCTCGAGCCCGACCGCCCACGAGTGACAGTGCCGGCCCACGGGCGCGTACTTCTTCGCGATGCTCGTGTCCGCCGCAATCGAGCCGTAGAGAAACTCGACGGGGTAGTTCCCGAGAAGCTCGCCAATTGCTCTCGGTAGCTGGGCGAGCGCGCCGAGCACTGCCTCGCCCAGGAAAATGTGCGTTCCCGGTGTCCACGCCCACGCCGTGGAGGGAATGACGCACAGGGCGACCAGCGCGAGCGCGATTGGAATCGCGATGCGCCTGGTCGGCCGGCCCCACCTCTTGCTCGTCGAGCGCCGGGACGTTGTTCTACCGCGTGAGGGCATCCCCGAAGTTACAACAACGTCAGATGCCGAGATGCTTCCGGTGCCGACGAACGGCCTTGCGCAGGTCGTTGATCTCGTGCGACACCGTGTCGTCGATCGCCTCGCGTGCGTTCTGCACGTATTCGCCGATCGACTCCTGGATCTCGTCGAAGGGGATCTTGTCCCACATCTCCTCGCCGCGCTCGGCAGCCCACTTCGCGCCGCGGCGCCCTGCGCGCCCCGCTGCCGCTCCCGCCATCGCACCGGCCTCGCGCGCCAGCGTGCGCGGCGTCCGCTTACGTCGCACGTGCAGGAGCATTGCTATCCCCGCGCCCGCTACGAGTCCAAGAACCGCCGCTGTCAGGAGGTCGTACTGCTGCTCACCCTGGCCCGCCGCGTCTCGGCCGTTTGATGCGCGGCTCCGCCCGCCCGAACGCGGGCTCGTTGTCGTAGCCATCACTCACATCCTCCGCGGCATCGACTGCCGCATCAAGGTCATTTGCATCATCGAAATCATCGATGTCGTCGATCGAATCCAGACCGTCGTCATCGAGGTCATCCTCGCGTGCTTCGAAGTCTTCGCCTTCACCAGCCTGCGCATCGCGCCGCGCCCCGTCCGCGCGGAACGCCGCCGCGCCCGCCCTCACACCGCGCACCGTCGACGCCGTCGACACGAACGCATTCTCCGCCTCTTCCTGCACCAGGCGCAGCACCGCTCCCAGCTCGTGCAGCCGCCGCTCGGACGCGTCGACCACGTCGCGGATCCCCTCGTTCGCCGTGAGCAGCGTCTTCCGGATCGCCTGCACGTCCGTGCGAATCGATGCCGATATGTACTCGATATTGTTCGCGATGTTCGACGCGTGCTTGGTGACGGGATCGATGTTGCGCTCAATGTGATCGAGCACGGACTCGAACTTGTTCGCCGTTTTCCGGAATTTCACCACCGCCGGAATCAGCATGACCATCAACACCAGAAACACGATCACCGACGCAGCACCGATGATCTGATTGAGCGTCGTGTACCACGCGGGGCCCGCCGTGACGGGCTTCGTGTAGGTCGTTTCGGCGAGTGCCGTCGCACCCTGCAAGAGCAGGGCGCCCATCTGAGCGATCAGGGTCATCCGTCCGCGAAGTTCGGAGAGATCAAGGTTCTCGCGCCCCGCGCGCAGCTTCCGCGGCTCGTGCGCAAGATAAGTGCAATGGTGGTGCCATCATCCTTCAATTGGATGGGCGTCGCGGCGTTGTCAAGCGCATTCCTTGACTTGAAGCGGCAACGCGGGGCATCCTTCCGAAACTTCGCACGATTGCGAGCGCGCAGCGGCATCCCGCCTGCGCCTCCCGACCCTACTCCGATCCCATTGGCTTCCCCGCTGCGCTACATCGTCGAAGGTGGACACACGCTCGCCGGCTCCATCACGCCGTCGGGCAACAAGAACGCCGCGCTGCCGATCATCGCCGCCGCGCTGCTCACCGAGCAGAAGGTGACGCTTGAGAACGTGCCGCGCATCCGCGACTGCGAAACACTCGTCGAGCTGATCATGTCGCTGGGCGTCTCGGCCGAGTGGACCGCGCGGAATACGCTCGTGATCGAGGCAAAGACCGTGCAGCCGAGCGCGCTCGACCCGGTGCTGTGCGCGAAGATCCGCGCATCGATCCTCCTCGCCGGTCCGCTCCTCGCGCGCGCAGGCGGCGTTACCCTCCCGCCGCCCGGCGGCGACGTCATCGGCCGCCGGCGCCTCGACACCCACTTCCTGGCGCTCGAGCAGTTGGGCGCGAAGGTGGAGATCGCGGAAAATTACGTGCTCACCACCAAGGGGCTGCGCGGCGCGGATGTCTTCCTCGACGAGCCGAGCGTCACCGGCACGGAGAACGCGCTGATGGCGGCGAGTCTCGCGCACGGAACGACGACGCTCCGCAACGCCGCCGGCGAGCCGCACGTCCAGGATCTCGCGCACTTTCTCGTCGCGCTGGGCGCCACGATCGAGGGGATCGGTACGAACACCATCACCATTACGGGCGCGAAATCGCTGCACGGCGCCACGCACCGCATCGGCCCCGATCACATCGAGGTGGGCTCGTTCATCGGGCTCGCGGCCGTCACGCACTCGGAGCTCCGCATCGTGAGCGCGGGAGTCGAGCATCTCCGCTCCACGCGCCTGGGCTTCGAGCGCCTCGGCATCGAGTGCACGGTGATCGGCGACGATCTGCTCGTCGCCGCGAAGCAGAATCGCAAGATCGTCAGCGATCTCGGCGGGCACGTCCCGAAGCTCGAGGATCAACCGTGGCCTGCGTTCCCGGCCGATCTCATGTCGATCGCGATCGTGACGGCGACGCAGTGCGATGGGCTCATTCTCATGCACGAGAAGATGTTCGAGTCGCGCATGTTCTTCGTCGACAAGCTGATCGGGATGGGAGCGCGCATCGTGCTGTGCGATCCGCATCGCGCGCTCGTGGCAGGGCCGTCGCCGCTGCGCGGGAGCACGCTCGAATCGCCCGACATTCGCGCGGGGATGGCGATGCTCCTTGCGGCGCTGTGCGCGGCGGGGCAGAGCACGATCAACAACGTCGGACAGATCGAGCGCGGGTACGAGCGCATCGACGAGCGCCTGCGGGCGCTTGGCGCGCAGATCACGCGCGTCGAGGATCGGCGCAGCTGACTACGGCCGAGGACGGCGCTTCGTCCGAGCCGGCGCGCGAGAGCATTCCGGATTTCGAGAAGCTTGGCATCATCGCCTTCACCACGACGAGGGATGCAGGAAGCTTCGCTACGGAATCGGACGAGTCGGCGCGCGCGGTGATGGGGCGATGGTATGGACTGCGCGCGCAGCTGCACGATTACGCGCCGCGCTTCGCGACCGCGTCGCAGCTGCACGGAACGCGCGTGGTCGAGCATGATGGCGCGTGGGAGGGATGGCTCCGCGTGCTCGACGCCGACGGCCACTTCGCTCCGCGCAGCGGAACGGCGATGGCGGTGACGATCGCCGATTGCGTGCCGGTGTTCCTCGCACATCCGGATGGCGCGATCGCGCTGCTGCACTCGGGGTGGCGCGGGACGGCCGCACGGATCATCGACCGCGCGCTCGCCGCCTTCAGTCGGCAGGGATTCGCGGCGCACGACCTGCGCATGCATCTCGGGCCGGCGATCTGCGGGAAGTGCTATGAGGTGAGCGCCGAGGTGGCGACGGCGCTGACGGGAATCGCTGCCGCACCCGATGAACATTCCGCTTCCGGGCGGCCTCACATCGATTTGCGCGCGCTCATCGCCGCGCACGCGCGCGAGGGCGGTGTCACGCAGATCACGACGAGCCGATGGTGCACGCGATGCGACAATGCGCGCTTCTTTTCGCATCGCGCCGGCGATGCGGGACGACAGCTCGCGGTGATGGTCGCACGCGAGCCCGCGCGGGTTGACTCGCTCTAACTTCAAGCCTAGATTGCATATCGGTTGCCCAGTCGTAGTTGCGGCGGGGCCGGATGTGGGGGAGGTTACCCCACATTTTTTATTTTTTGTCGTCTGCGAATCGACGTGAACGAAGCGCTGGAAGTGGTTGTAACCGAAGAGCTTGACGGATTGGGCTACGATCTGGTGGAATTGCGCACCGCGGGGAGCCGCGCGCGTCCCACCTTGCAGCTGCGGATCGACCGGCGTGATGGCGCGGCGATCACCGTCAGCGATTGCGCGATCGTTTCGCGCGCGGTCGAAACACGGCTCGAAGCGGAAAAGAAGGTTGGTCCGGAGTACGTGCTCGAAGTGTCTTCGCCGGGAATCGAGCGGCCGCTGCATCGGGCGGCCGACTGGCGTCGGTTCGTGGGTCAGCGGGCGAGCATTCTGAGCCCCGCGCTCCAGGGCCGCGCCGAAGTCGAGATCCTCGGCGTCGAAGGATCGGACGGAGCGGAGAACGTCGTTGTCCGCACCGCACAGGGAATCGAACAGCGTATCGCGTTGGCCGACGTCAAGGACGCCCGGCTGGCATTCACTTGGTAGCGAAGGGAGTTTCCGATGGTCAGCTCCGTGGACATGTTGAGCGCGATCAAAGAACTGACGAATACCAAGCAACTCGATCGAACCGAGCTGCATCTGCTGCTGCAGGACGGCTTTCTCGCGGCCATGGCCAAGCGCTATGGGCCGACGGTGCAGGCGGAAGTCGAGATCGATGAGGGGCGTGGGGCGATCAAGATTACGAGGCTCCGGAGCGTGGTCGCGGAAGTCGCGGACGCGAGCCGCGAGATCTCGGTCGAGGATGCGCAGATCTATGACGAAGGGTTCGAGGTCGGGGACATGCTCGAGGAGCCCGTCGACTTCGGCGAGTTCGGGCGCACCGCCATTCAAGCCGCGAAGCAGCGCATTATTCAGCGCGTTCGCGAGCGTGAGCGCACGCGCATTCGCGATGAGTTCGCGACCCGCGTCGGCGATCTCCTCTCCGGCGAAGTGCAGCAGATCGAGCGCGGCAAGCTCGTCGTCATGCTCAACAAGTTCCGCGAAGCGGAAGCGATCATTCCGTACCGCGAGCAGAATCACCGCGAGCACTATCACCAGGGCGAGCCGATCCGCGCGGTGCTCAAGCGCATCGAGGAGACACCCAAGGGTCCGCGGCTCATTCTCAGTCGCGCCGATGGCCTGTTCGTGAAGGCGCTCTTCAAGCTCGAGGTTCCGGAGATCCAGCAGGGGATCGTGGAGATTCGCGCGTCGGCGCGCGAAGTCGGCAGCCGCACGAAGATCGCGGTCTTTTCGCGCGACGATTCGATCGATCCGGTGGGCGCGTGCGTCGGCCTCAAGGGCTCGCGCGTGCAGGCCGTGGTCAACGAGCTCGCTGGCGAGCGCATCGACATCGTGCCCTGGTCCGCGGATCCCGAACGCTTCGCGAAGCTCGCCCTCGCGCCGGCGCGCGTTGCTCGCGTGTTCAGTGATGGCGTCGCCAAGAGCATTCAGGCGGTCGTGGACGAAGATCAGCTATCACTCGCCATCGGCCGCAATGGACAGAACGTGCGCCTCGCGAGTGAGCTCACGGGGTGGAAGATCGATCTCTACTCGAGTCGCGAGTGGCTGGAGCGCGGCGGAGAGACGCCGCTGTTCGCGCCGCTTCCCGAAGAAGTCAGCGTTGCCGCCGACGTTCGCCTCGCGGACATCGGCGCGCTGGGACCGGCCACAGTGGCGGTGCTCGAGGACGCAGGCTATCGCACGCTGAACGACATCATCGATCTCGACCGTGACGATTTCCTCCGCCTTCCCGGGATCGCGCCGGAAGAGGCGGATCGCATCATGGCGATGATCGATGAGCTGACGGAAGACAGCAGTGGAGAAGGGAGCGACGCCGGAGGTTCTGCCGCGTTGCCGCCCGCGTAGTGGACGACGTGACCGCGGCTCGGATCCTCGGGCTCGTCGGGCTCGGCGTGCGAAGTCGCAGGGTCGTCGTTGGGGTCGAGATGGTGCGTGCGGCGGCAAAGAAGGGAACGCTCGTGCTCGCGGTGGTGGCGCCGGATGCATCGCGCCACAGTCGTGAAAAAGTGCTGCCGCTCCTGGCAGCCAGGGGCGTGCAGGTGATCGAAGGCCCCTCGGCCGCAGCGCTGGGGGCGGCCGCAGGTCGAGAGACCACGGCGGCGGTAGGAGTGATCGATCGCGATCTCGCGAAAGGAATTTCGGGAATCGCGACAGGTGGGTGAGATGAGCAGGCTCCAGAGGAGGAGTGTTTGATCAAGCTTCGAGTGAATGAGTTGGCAGGGGAGTTCGGCATTACCAGCGAGGAGCTCATGACGATGCTCCGCTCGATGGACGTGCCGGTACGCAGTCATCTCAGCCAGCTGAGTGACGAACAGATCGCGCGCCTCCGAGCACGGTGGGAGCGCGAGAAACGCGCGCGTCAGGAGAAGCCGGCAGCGGCGCCTGCACGTCGTCGTCGCGGAACGGCCGCAGCAGCGGCGCCGGTCGTCGCCGCGCCCACACCCGAAGTGGCGACCGAAGCCGCGGCCGCCCCCGCGCGGCGCCGTCGCAAGGCCTCGGACATCGCGGCGGCTGCGGAAGTCACCGCCGCACATGAAGCCGAGGTCGCCGCCACCGCCTCGACGCAGGCCAACATCGAGCCGGCCGTCTCGCGCCTCGAAGAGGAGCTGCTCGTCGCGGATCCCGTGCCGGACGCGCCCGCGCGTCAGCCGATCGAAGAGTCGCGCATCACCGCCTACTCCTCTCCGCCGACGCCCGCACGTCCATCCGCGCCGCGTCCGCCCGAGGCGAACAGCTACAGCCGCTCCGGCGACTCGACCACCGCAGGCCCGACGCAGACGCCACGTCCCGCCGCTGGCGGCGACTGGCAGCGCCCGCGTCCCGTCGTTCCCGGACCGCCGCGTCCGAAGCCCGCGTCCGCGGGCGGCTATCCGCCGCGACCGATCGCCTCGGCGGCGCCGGGCGGCGCCGGAACATCCGGCTCCGGTCTCGCACCGCGTCGTGATGACAAGCGCGGTGGGGCAGGCAAGCGTAAGAAGGGGAAGCGCGGGTCGGTCGATCAGGAAGCAGTGACGGCGAACATCTCGAAGACGATGACCGCCATGCGCGGCGCGCCCGCGCGTCGCGGCTCGCGTCGCTCCGATGAGCCGTCGTACCGCGAGGAAGTGGAAGCGCAGCGCGCGGCCGAGGTCGAGTGCGAGAAGACCATCGTCCGCGTGAACGAGTTCATCACGGTGAGCGAGCTCGGGGCGATCCTCAAGGTCCCGCCCACGCAGATCGTGACGTTCACGCTGAAGAACCTCGGGCTGATGGTCACGATCAATCAGCGCCTCGACTTCGACCAGATCGAGCTGATCGCGTCGGAGTTCGGTTTCCAGGCCGTGCGCGAAGCCGACTACGCCGTCGCCGACTCGGCGGATGAAATCGCCGACGAGCGCGCCGATCTCGTGCCGCGTCCGCCGGTCGTCACGATCATGGGTCACGTCGACCATGGCAAGACGTCGCTCCTCGATTACATCCGCAAGGCGAACGTCGTCGCGGGCGAGGCCGGTGGCATCACGCAGCACATCGGCGCGTATCACGTCACGCTCGCGAGCGGGAAGACGATCACCTTCCTCGACACGCCTGGCCACGAGGCGTTCACCGCCATGCGTGCGCGCGGCGCGCAGGTGACGGACATCGTCGTGCTCGTCGTCGCCGCGGATGATCAGGTCATGCCGCAGACGATCGAGGCGATCTCGCACGCCAAGAACGCGGGCGTGCCGATGGTCATCGCGATCAACAAGATCGATCTGCCGTCGGCGAACGTGCCGAAGGTGAAGCAGGAGCTCCTGCAGCACGGCGTCGTGCTCGAGGAGTTCGGCGGCACGACGCTCGACACGCCGATCTCCGCGAAGAAGGGCACCGGCGTTTCCGAGCTGCTCGAGCAGATTCTGCTGCAGGCCGAGATCCTCGACCTGCGCGCGAATCCGAATCGTCGTGCGAGCGGCGTCGTCGTCGAGGCCCAGCTCGATCCGGGGAAGGGCCCGGTCGCGACGGTGCTCATCGAGAACGGCACGATTCACGTGGGCGAGGACTTCATCTGCGGGATGTTCTCGGGCCGCGTACGAAATCTGTTCGACGAGCGCGGCAAGCCCGTGAAGAGCGCCGGACCGGCGATTCCGGTGCAGGTGCTCGGCATGGACGGAGTGCCGATGGCGGGCGATCAGCTCCGCGTCGTCGAGGATGCCACGTCGTCGCGCGAGATCGCGCAGCGGCGCCAGCGTCTCGATCGCGAGGCGAAGTCGCGCCGTACGTCGCGCGCTGCCGTGTCGCTCGAAGACTTCATGTCACAGGCGGCCGCGGGGCTCGTGCAGTCGCTGCGCCTCGTCATCAAGGCGGATCAAGGCGGACCGGCGGAAGCACTCGCCGACTCGCTCGGACAGCTCTCCACGAGTGAAGTCCGCGTCGAGATCATCCACCGCGGCGTCGGTGCGATCACGGAAAGCGACATTCAGCTCGCCAAGGCGTCGGGCGCGATCATCATCGGCTTTCACGTGCGACCGGACAACAACGCGCGCGCGGCCGCCGAGCGGGATGGCGTCGAGATCAAGCTCTACCGGATCATCTACGAGGCAGTCGCGGAAGTTCGCGCCGCACTCGAAGGGCTGCTCCGTCCGGATGAGAAGGAAGTCGTCCTCGGCGAGGCGGAGGTTCGCGAGCTGTTCAAGGTGCCGCGCATTGGCGTCATCGCCGGATGCAACGTGCGCAGCGGCGTGATCAACCGCGCCGGCAAGGTTCGTGTCATACGCGATGGGGTCGAGGTGTATGGGGGGACGATCGGATCGTTGCGTCGCTTCAAGGATGACGTGAAGGAGGTCCGCGAAGGCTTCGAGTGCGGTATCGGCATCGAGAACTTCAACGACCTCAAGGTCGGCGATGTGATCGAGTGCTATCGCACCGACCAGATCGCACGCACCCTCTAGAGCGTAGCCGGAACGATACGCACGGGTGATCAGCGGCCCGTGCGCGTCGCCGGATTCTCGCCGAGGTTCAGATGGCTCACGATAACAGACGTTCGGAGCGCGTGGCGGAAGCCATACGCATCGAGGTAGCGACCTTTCTCACCGAAGGCGCGAAGGACCCGCGCATCGTCGGCTTCGTCACCGTCACCGGTGTCGAGGTGACGCACGATCTCAGGCACGCGAAGGTCTTCGTGAGCGTGATGGGAACGGAGAAGGAGCAGCGCACGACGCTCGAGGGACTCGCGAGCCTCGCCGGCCATTTGCGCTCGCGGCTCTCGAAGTCGCTCGCGCTGCGCTTCGCGCCGGAGATCGAGTTCCGCAACGATCCGAGCGTCGAGCGCGCCGCGCGCATCGAGACTCTCCTGGCGCAGGTGAAGAGCGAGAAGCTCGAGCTCGACGCCGAGGCGCAGGAAGACGCGGAAGAGGCTTGGACCGATGAAAACTCGACCGAGGAGGGCTCGACCGATTGACGCGCTCCTCCTCGTGGACAAGCCCGCAGGCATCACCTCCCACGACGTCGTGAGCGTCGCTCGCCGCGCGCTCGGCGAGAAACGCATCGGTCACGCGGGCACGCTCGATCCATTCGCTACCGGCTTGCTCGTGCTGCTGACCGGTCGCGCCACGCGTGTGCTCCCGTACATCGATGGCGAGCCGAAGGAGTACGAGGCGACGATCCGATGGGGCGCGGAAACCGATACCGACGACGCGACGGGTACCGTGACGCGCGAGAGCGGCACGCGCGCCCCCACGCGCGAGGTGCTCGACGCCGCCATCGCGACGCTCACGGGGCGCATTGAGCAGTTGCCGCCAAGCTATTCCGCGAAGCAGGTCGGCGGCCGCCGCGCGCACGCGGCCGCGCGAAGCGGCGCGCCACTCGTGCTGGCGCCCGTGCCGGTCGACGTGCACAGCTGGCGCGTGCGCTCCCACGGCGACGCGGAGAGCGAGGTCACGATCGTCTGCGGGGCCGGCACTTACATCCGCGCCCTCGCCCGCGACCTCGGCCGCGCGACCAATGGCGCCGCGCACCTCTCGGCGCTGCGTCGTACTCGCAGCGGACCATTCCGCGTGGCGGATGCGTCGTCGTTCGAGGAGCTGCGCGACAAACGCGCGACGATTCGCTCGCCGCGCGAGGCGATCCCTTCGATTGCCGAGCAGCGCGTCGGCGCGGATGATGCGGCGCGACTCGCGCGAGGGCAGCGCGTTGCCGCGAGCATCGCTGGCGCGCGCGCGTCGCTCATCGACGACGGCGGTGTGCTGCTCGCGATCGCGGAGCGCAGCGGCGACGAGTGGCAGCCGCGCGTAGTGCTCGCCAATGAGTAAGAAGTTCCGCAGCTGGGATGACTCCGGGCTGCCCCCGACCGCGCTCGGCACTGTGCTCACCGTCGGCACCTTCGATGGCGTGCATCGCGGCCATCAGCGCGTCCTCGAATGCATCGCGACTCGTGGCGAAGAACAGGGGCTGAGCAGCGTGCTCGTCACCTTCGATCCGCATCCGCTCGAGATCGTGCGCAAGGAGGCGGCGCCCGCGCTGCTCACTCTCGCCGACGAGAAGCTCGAGGTGATCGCCGAGAGCGGGATCAATTACGTGGCGATCGTCCCATTCACGAAGACACTGCAGCGCTACGACGCGGCCGCCTTCGTCGACCAGATCCTTCGCCAGCGATTCCACGTGAAGCATCTCGTGATCGGCCACGACCACGGATTCGGCCGCGGTCGCGCCGGCGACGTCGAGGTGCTGCGCCGCCTCGGCGAGACGCGCGGCTTCAGCGTCGAGGTCGTACCGGCGGTCCAGGGCGCGGACGGCGTCGCCATCTCATCGACGACGATCCGCCAGGCGATTGCGGCGGGGGAGCTCGAGCGCGCGGCACGCTTGCTCGGTCGCGCATACTCGGTCGCCGGCCGGGTACAGGGCGGGGATCGCCGCGGGAAGCTCCTGGGCTTTCCCACCATCAACCTCGGCGCCCCCTCGCCGCGAAAGCTGCTGCCGCCGCCGGGGGTCTACGCGGTGCGCGCACAGACTCATCTCGGGCCCTTCGGCGGAATGATGAATCTCGGTCCGCGCCCGACGTTCGGCGACGAAACAGTCGCGATCGAGGTTCATCTGTTCGACGCCGAGGGCGATTTTTACGAGCGGGCGGTGCGGATCGACATTCTTTCCCGACTGCGTGACACTCGCAGGTTCGACGGTGCGGAGACACTCGTCGCGCAGCTCCGCGAGGACGAGGCGCAGGCGCGCCGCGCGTTGACTCAACCGTTGTCCAGCCATAACGTTAAGAGCTGAGGAATATCCTTATTTTCGCCTTAACTGCCGCATGAATAACAATATTCGTAATCGTCTCCTCATCATCCTTGTGCTCGTCGCGGCGTCCATCTTCGTTTTGTGGCCGCGCACCGTCACCATTCGGGAGCGCGACGCAAAGACCGGGCAATTCCAGGAGCGGACGGAGAAGACCGTCCCGCTCAAGAGGGGACTCGATCTGCAGGGCGGGATGTATCTCGCGCTCGAGGTCGATGACTCGAAAGGCGTCGTCGCGAACAAGAAGGAGGCGATCGATCGCGCGCTCAAGGTCGTGCGCAATCGCATCGATGAGTTCGGCGTGTCGGAGCCCGTCGTTCAGAAGGTCGGCGACGACCGCATCGTGGTCGAGCTTCCGGGAATCGACGATCGCGCGCGCGCAGAGGCGCTCGTACAAAGCTCCGCGTTTTTGCAGTTTCAGATTACCGACAAGACGCAGGCCCTCGACAAGGCGCTCGCGAGACTCGATGGCGTTGTGAAGCAGAGTGGCGGCGCCGTGCTCGCTTCGGCAGGCGACACCGCGAAAAAGGGTGCATCCCCGCTCAACCTCTTTTCGGCCGCGGACAGCGGAAAGGCGAAAAAGGACAGCGCGGGAAACGACACGACTACGGTGACGGCGACGGGCGGACCGTTCTCGAAGCTCGTCTCGCCGGGACAGATGCCGGGTGAGTATCTCGTCGCGAAGAACGACGTGCAGACGCTGCAGAGCTATCTCGACCGCAAGGAAGTGCAGGCGGCGCTGCCGCCGGGGAAGGCGCTTCACTGGGGAAGCGAAGATGTGAGCGCCGGGAACACCTCGTACGCGACGCTCTATCTCGTCGATGCCCGGCCCATCATCACGGGCGAGTTTCTCACCGACGCGAAGCCGGGCAACGATCCCACCGAAGGACAGTTCGTGTCCTTCACGCTGAACAACGAAGGCGGCCGCCGCTTCCGCGCCGAGACGGGAAAGCATATCGGGGACTACATGGCGATCGTGCTCGACGATCGCGTCATGGGACGTCCGCCGGTCATCCAGAGCGCCATCGGGACTCGCGGACAGATCACCATGCGCGGCGCCGAGCTGCAGAAGACGCAGGACCTCGCGCTCGTGCTCCGCGCAGGTGCGCTTCCGGTTCCGCTCAAGATCGTGGAGTCGAGCACGATCGGCTCCTCGCTCGGCGTCGATTCCATTCGCGATGGCATCCACGCGGGCATCGCCGGCGTCACGCTCGTCGTGCTGATCATGCTGCTCTACTATCGCTTCTCGGGGTTGCTCGCGGTTGGCGCCCTCCTGCTCTATCTGCTCTTTACGCTGGCGCTGCTGGCAGGGCTGCAGGCGACCGTCACACTCCCGGGGCTCGCCGGACTCGTGCTCTCCATCGGTATCGCGCTCGATGCGAACGTACTGATCTTCGAGCGAATACGAGAGGAGATGGTGCACGGGAAAACCGTGCGCGCCTCCATCGATGAGGGCTTCAAGCACGCCATGAGCGCGATCATCGATTCGAACGTCTCCACCGCACTCACCGCGCTCGTGCTCTTCGAGGTCGGCACGGGACCGGTGAAGGGCTTTGCGGTCACGCTGTTGGCGGGTATCGCGGCCTCGATGGTGAGCTCGATCTTCGTCGTTCGCACCTTCTTCCTCCTGTGGCTGAACCGCACGCGCGGCGCCCAGACGCTGAGCATCTGATGCTGCGCATCCTGCACGACACCAAAATCGATTTCATTCGACTGTGGAAAGTCACCACGGTCGTCACGCTGCTCTTCATCCTGCCGGGGCTGCTCTGGATCGGCGTGAGCAACTACAAGTACAGCATCGAGTTCACCGGCGGCACGCTCATGCAGGTGCGCTTTACGAAGGCGCCGAACATCGCCGACGTGCGCGCGACGCTCGACGAGGCCGGGATCAAGGGCGCCGAGATCACGCAGTTCGGAAGCGATCTCGAATACCTCATTCGGGCGCAGGATCCGCGGGCCGTCGCGCAGCAGACGCGCGGGGCCGAGTCGATCGCGACGCAGATCCAGGCCTCGCTCACGAAGAAGTTCGGCGCCGATGCGTACGCGGTGCGGCGGACGGAAGCGGTCGGCCCGAAGGTGGGGGGTGAGCTGCGGCAGAAGGCGATCTATGCCATCCTGATCTCCTTTCTCGCGACGCTCGCCTATCTCGCGTGGCGCTTCGAGTGGCGGTTCGGCGTGGCCGCCGTCGTCGCGACCGCGCACGATATTCTCGCGACGCTGGCGTTCATCAAGTACGCCAACCTCGAGATCTCGCTGGTCGTCGTCGGCGGCATCCTGACGATGATCGGTTATTCACTCAACGACACGATCATCATCTTCGACCGCGTTCGAGAGAACCTTCGAAAGCGGCAGAAGGTTTCGCTCTACGACACGCTCAATCGCTCGGTGAACGAGACGCTGCCGCGCTCCGTCCTCACGCACGCGACGGTTTTCGCGACGTTGCTCGCGCTCGCGCTGCTCGGCGGTGAGGTGCTGAGGCCGTTCGCGCTCGTCATGCTGTTCGGCGTGGTGACGGGAACGTTCAGCTCGATCTACGTCGCTCCTCCGCTGCTGCTCTGGATCGAGACGAGGTGGCCGCGCTCGGCCGAAGAGAGCGGCGCGAGCGGACGCACGCGGAAGCCCGCGCCGCGCGGACCCGTCGCGATGAGCCGGTAGCGCGCGCGACGAACATTGGCGGCGCCGATGCGCTTCATCGACAGTCACTCGCATCTCGCGGACGCGGTCTTCGATGAAGATCGCGTCGCGGTGATCGAGAGGGCGGCGGCCGCGGGTGCGGCCGCCGTCGTGTGCATTGGGGCATCGCTCGCGGACGCGGCTCGCGCGCGGGATCTGGCAGCGCACTTTTCGCTGCTGCGCTGGACGGCCGGGATCCATCCGCAGGAGGCCGGCACCTTCAACGCCGCCACCGATCTCCCTGCGCTCGAGGCGCTGCTCGATGCGGGCGCCGTCGCGATCGGCGAGTGCGGGCTGGACTTCCACTACGACGATGCGCCGAAGGACCGCCAGCACGAGGCCTTCGAGGCCCAGCTCGCGCTGGCGGCCGAGCGTTCGCTTCCGGTGATCGTGCACACCCGCGAGGCGGAGACGCACACCGGGATCATGATCGACCGTGCCGCGCGCGACGGCGTCATCGGCGTCCTCCACTGCTACACGGGAAGCCTCGCCCTCGCCCAGCGCGCGCTCGGCTATGGATGGTACGTCTCGTTCAGCGGCATCATCACCTTCAAGAGCTGGACGGATCTCGAGCTTCTTCGGGCCATTCCGGACGACCGCGTGCTCGTCGAAAGCGATGCGCCCTATCTCGCCCCCGTGCCGCGCCGGGGCAAGCGCAACGAGCCCGCATGGGTCGCGCACACCATCGACCGCCTGGCCGATGTGCGGGGCATCGCGCCCGATCTGATGGCCAGCCGCTGCGCGGAGAATACCGAGCGCCTCTTCGGCTTCACCACGCACCCGTAGCGCACCTGGCTCCGTTATCTTGGGAGAGCTATCATCATCGGTGAGTTCTCCCATTTCGCTTCGGAGGCGAGTGTGGCCACAGTTCCGTCCGATATCGAGATCGCTCAGAACGCGAAGCTCCGTCCGATCGTGGATGTCGCCGCGGATCTCGGGCTGAAGGCGGACGAGATCGATCTCTACGGCAAGTACAAGGCGAAGATCGATCTCGATGTCTCGCAACGTCCCGCGAAAGGGCAGCTCGTGCTCGTCACCGGCGTGAATCCGACGGCCGCCGGCGAGGGAAAGAGCACGACACTCGTCGGTCTCACGCAGGCGATGCGCCGCCTCGGCAAGAATGCGGTGCTCTGCATGCGCGAGCCGAGCATGGGTCCGGTGTTCGGTGTGAAGGGTGGCGCCGCGGGCGGTGGTTACGCGCAGGTCGTGCCGATGGAGGACATCAACCTCCACTTCACCGGCGATTTTCACGCGATTGCCTCCGCGCACAACCTGCTGTCGGCGCTGCTCGACAACCATCTCACGCAGGGGAACACGCTCAACGTGGATCCGCGCCGTATCACCTGGCCGCGCACCATCGACATGAACGATCGCGCGCTCCGGGATGCCGTCATCGGCCTCGGCGGCGTCGCGAACGGCGTCGTGCGCGAGGAGCGGTGGGTGATCGTCCCCGCGAGTGAAGTGATGGCGATCGTCGCGCTCGCATCGAGCCGCGAGGATCTCGAGGCTCGGCTCGCGCGCATCGTCGTGGGCGCGACGGCCGGCGCGAAGCGCGATCCCATTCGCGCGAGCGATCTCAAGGCCGTCGGCGCGATGAGCCTTCTGCTCAAGGACGCGATCAGACCGAATCTCGTGCAGACGCTCGAGGGCGGTCCTGCGATCGTGCACGCTGGTCCGTTCGGCAACATCGCCCACGGCTGCAACAGCGTCATCGCGACGAAGACCGGACTCGCGCTCGCCGACATCGTGCTCACCGAGGCAGGTTTCGGCTCCGATCTCGGCGCCGAGAAGTTCTTCGACATCAAGTGCCGCTCGGCCGGTCTCAAGCCGGAGGTCGCCGTGGTCGTCGCGACGGTGCGCGCGCTCAAGCTCAATGGCGGTGCGAACAAGAAGAATCTCGCCACGGAAGATCTCGGCGCGCTCGAGAAGGGACTTCCGAATCTCTCGCTGCACATCGAGAACGTCGCGCAGTTCGGCGTGCCGGTGATCGTCGCGATCAACCGGTTTCTCACCGACAGCGATGCCGAGCTCGCGATGATTGCGGATTTTGCACGCAAGCACAAGGTTCGTGTCGCACTGAACGAGGTGTGGGAGAAGGGTGGCGAGGGCGGAGAGGAGCTCGCGCGCGAGGTGTTGGATGCGCTCGAGAAGGACGAGTCGGCGTTCCATCCATTGTACGATGTGAAGCAGCCGATCAAGGCGAAGATCGACATCATCGTCCGCAAGGTGTACGGCGGCGATGGCGCGGACTACTCCGTGAAGGCGGATCGTGCGATCGAGTACCTCGAGTCCATCGGGCTCGGCGAGACGCCGGTATGCATGGCGAAGACGCAGTACTCCGTCACCGACGACGCCACGATCATGGGACGCCCAACGGGCTTCCGCATCAACGTCAACGAAGTCTATCCCGTCGCGGGCGCGGGCTTCGTCGTGGCGCAGGCGGGTGACATCATGACGATGCCGGGGCTGCCGAAGGAGCCGTCAGCCGAAAAGATGAGTATTACGAAGGACGGCACGATCACGGGGCTCTTTTAGCCTGTGGTCCCGCCGCTACCGCGTTGTCTACTACTGCAAGGGGGACGTGTGGCGCACCAGCGTATCGAGACTCAGACTGCACCTGCCGCGATCGGCCCGTACTCCCAGGGGATCGTTGCCGGCGGCTTTCTCTTCACTGCAGGACAGATCGCGCTCGATCCAAAGTCCGGCAAGATCGTCGACGGCGGAATCGTCGAGCAGACCACGCGTGTGCTCGAGAATCTCCGCGAGGTACTCGCGAAGGCGGGTGCGACGTGGACCGATGTCGTTCGCAGCACGGTCTATCTCATGGATCTCGCCGACTTCCCGACGGTGAACGAGATCTACGGCAAGCACTTCGGCAGTGCGCGTCCCGCTCGCTCGACGGTGCAAGTGGCGGCGCTCCCGCGCGGCGGGCTGATCGAGATCGATCTCATCGCGCAGATCCACGCGTGATGGCGAGAGCGCACCGGCGTGCGCGGTCGTGACTGTCGTGGCGAGGGCGTTGGCATTCGTGTGCGTGCTGTCGCTGCTCGCGGCTGGCGCAACGGCGCACGCGCAGGTCGCCGACAGCGCGCGCATCGGCATCGCTCCGCAGCGCGACAGCACGCGCGACATTCCCGTGCAGCTGCGCGCTCGGACGGCGGCGGATTCGCTCAGCGATCGCCGCGATTCCGTGCTCAACGCCGGTCCTCCGATTCGTCCGAAAACCGCGCTCCTTCGCTCGCTGCTGATCCCCGGTTGGGGGCAGGCCTCACTCGACCGGGGCACCGCGGGCGCGACGTACTTCGCGCTCGAGGCGGGCTCCATCGCGATGCTGATCTTCGCGAAGCACGAGCTGGCCACCGCGCGCCGCGCCGCGGCCGACAGCACTTTCCTCGATGATTCCACCTATGGCCCGCCGCCGGAGCTCGCGGGCCGTGTGCGCGTGCGCAGGCTGCAGGTCGAGGATTGGGCCGCACTGATCTTCTTCACCCACCTCTTCTCCGCCGCCGACGCGTTCGTGTCGGCGCACCTGTGGGACGTGCGCGTGCAGGTGCACGGCGGGCAGGAAGACCGGTCCGCGACGGTGTCTGCGTCGATTCCATTTTGAGCGACAGCAGCGCACCAGTCGGCGTCTTCGATTCGGGGATCGGCGGTCTCACCGTGGTGCGCGAGATCGAGCGGCAGCTGCCGCACGAGCGCATCATTTACTTCGGCGATACGGCTCGCGTGCCGTACGGTCCGAAGAGCCCGGAAACCGTGCAGCGTTACAGCCGCGAGATTGCCGACTGGCTGGTCGGCGAGGGTGTGAAGGCCATCGTCGTCGCGTGCAACACCGCGACGGCGCACGCGCTGCCGATGCTGCGCGAGTACGTCGCGCTGCCGGTGATTGGGGTGGTGGAGCCCGGCGCGCGTGCCGCGATGCGCACCACGCGTTCCGGCGTCGTGGGCGTCATCGGAACGGCGGGGACCATCGCCTCCGGCGCGTACGAGCGCGCGATCCACGCGATCGAGCCCGCTGCGCGCGTTGTAGCGCGCGCGTGCCCGCTCTTCGTCCCGCTGGTCGAGGAGGGATGGACCGACCGCGAGGCGACTCGGCTCATCGCGCTCGAATATCTCGAGCCGCTCGCCGACGCACAGGTGGACACGATCGTGCTCGGGTGCACGCACTATCCGCTGCTCGCGCCGATGCTCGCGGAGCTCACGCAGCCCGGTGTGCTGCTCATCGACAGCGCGGCGGAGACCGCCGCCGAGACGCGCCGGACGCTGATCGAGCACGACCTCGTTGCGCCGCACCGTGCGGAAACGCCGGTGCATCGCTTCGTCGCCTCCGACGATCCCGACCGGTTCCTACGCGTCGGCCAGCGCTTCCTCGGCTCGACGATCGATCGCGTCGAGAAGGTCACCCTCGGATGAGCCGGTCCACGCGCGCAGCTCGATGCGCTCCGGTCGAATCGCGAGATAGGTGTGGCGATTCACCCACGCGCCCGGATTCGCGTACACGCCGCCGGTCGGCACGCGCTCGAGCGTCGTGACGTGCGAGTGACCGAAGGCGACGAGCTCCGTCTCGCGATGCGCCGCGAGATAGTCGTGCGCCACGGCGCGCAGCCCGCTCCCGCCATCCGAGGCACCGTGCGACCGACTGCGATTCGACGTGCCGCTCGCCAGACGCGTGGCGAGATCGGGGTGGAGTGCGCCGAAGGCGCGAATCGCGAGCGGATTTCGCATGATGCGCTTGAACCCGCGATAGCTGCGGTCCTCGCGCACTCGCCGTCCGTCGCCGTGCGCGACGTGCCCGCGCCAGCCACCGAGCTCCCCGTTCCAGGCGCCGTGCACGAGCCGCGCGCCGATCTCGCGCGTGAGCACGTCGCCTCCCCACGCATCGTGGTTCCCGGCCACGATCATTACGGGCTTCCCGGCGTCCACGAGCGCGGCGAGCGCACCGAGCACGCGCACGTGTCCGCGCGGGATCACGGTGCGCCACTCGTACCAGAAGTCGAAGAGATCGCCATTGATCACGACCGATCCGGCGTGCTGTCGCGCGAAGTCGAAGAAGGCGGCCACCGCTCGCTCGTGTCCGGTCGGCGCGGCGCCGAGGTGCGCATCGGACATGAGGAAGCACGGCGCGGGGAGCATGCGCACATTCTAGCCGTCGGCGGCACGCATTACAAACGTCGCGGCGTGCACTGCACGAACGCGCAGCGATCATGACGCCGGAATCGGTGACCGAGCTGCGCGTTCGCTACGCGGAAACGGATCAGATGGGCGTCGTCTATCACGCCAACTATCTCGTCTGGTGCGAGATCGCGCGCACGGATCTCATCCGCACCCTGGGCGCCAGCTATCGCGAGCTCGAGGAGGAGCGCGGCATTCGTCTCGCAGTCTCCGAGGCGTCCGTGCGATACATTGCAGCGGCGCGCTACGACGACCGCATTCGCGTGGAGACGCGCCTCAGTCGCGTGACCTCGCGGACTCTGATCTTCGACTACACCATCCTGAATGCCGACAGCCTCCAGCGCCTCGCAATTGCCAGCACGACGCTCATCTCCCTCGACGCCGCGAACCGCGTCACCGTGCTCCCGACGGACGTGCGACGCGCGCTGTCCGGCGACGCCCCGTTCGATGCTCGGTAGCGGCGTGCGCGCGGCCAGCGCGCTCGCCGTGTGCGCGGCGATGCTCGCCGGATGCGCGACGAGCGGCGCGGGCGCCGGCGCGCACGCCGCGTCCGCGCCGGTCGACGTCGCGCGCTACGGTCGCCTGCTCGCGATGGCCGATGAACGCCGCGTCGACACCGCGCTCCTCCAGGGGATCTTCCGCTCGGGCTCCGCACCCGAGCGCGCGGCCGCGGCGCTCGCGGTGGGGCAGGTGCACGGTGTCGCGCTCGCGCCCACACTCCGCACGCTGCTCACCGATCGCGACACGGCGGTCGCCTCCAACGCCGCCTACGCGCTGGGGCTGCTCGCCGACTCCGGCTCCATCGCTGCGCTCGCACGCGCGCTCGACGCGTCGCCAGCGGTGGGCTATAACGCCGCGTGGGCACTCGGTCAGATCGGCGAGCCCGCGCGCGCCGCAATCGTCGCGGGGCTCACGCCCGCTGCCGCGCAGAAGGCGCTCACGGCGCGCGTGCAGGGCGCGCTGCTCCTGGCGACCTTTCCGCTCAAGCCCGTCCCCGTCGACGCGATTCGTCCGTGGCTCAGAGACTCGAGCGCGCTCGTGCGCTGGAGCGCCGTGTATGCACTCGCCCGCACGTACGCGGCCGCGGGTGTGCGCGATCTCCTCCCGCTCGCCTCCGACACGAGTGGGGAGGTGCGCGCGCAGGTCGCGCGCGCATTCTCCCATCGCGGCGCCGGAGACTCGCTCGCCGCGCTCGTGCGCGCCCCGCTCGCGACGCTCGCCGGCGATCCGGATCCGCACGTCCGCATCAACGCGCTCCACTCGCTCGCGACCCTCGGCGCCTCGAGCAAACAGCTCGTCGTGCACGCTACCCTCGATCCCGATGCGAACGTACGCGTCACGGCCGCGCAGGAGCTCGGCAGTGTGCTGGACAACTCGCGCGCGCAGTGGATGGCCGCATGGAAGGCTGATACCGGCTTCATGTATCGGCGAAGCCTCCTGGCATCCGCGCTGTCGCAGGACCTCGTCCTTCCCGCCGCCGAGATGGATGAGCCGGACAGTTGGGGACATCAGGGCGACTGGCGATTGCGCGCGGCAGTTGCAGAGGCAGGCGGTGCGTCGCCGACCATCCTGCGCATGCGCGAGGTCTCGCTGCCGTTCTCGCGCGATCCCGATCCCCGCGTGCGCGCCGTCGCCTACGCAGCGCTCGCACCGCACGCCGACACCGCCGACTCGCATCCGTGGCGCCGGGAATACATGGAGTTCGGGCTCATCGACGCGGATGTCATCGTGCGCGCCACGGCGATCGCCTCGCTCGAAGGGCAGGCGACGGCCGCCGAAGTTCCGCTCATGCTCGAGAGCTATCGCCGCTCCGAAGCGGACACGGTCAACGATGCGCGCCTCGCTGCAGTTCGTTTCTTCATCGCCGCATGGCAGCACGACAGCACGCACTTCGCCGACTCGGTCACGCGCGCGCTCCGTGCACTCCCGGCGCCGGCCGACATGCTCACGCGCAGCGCCGCGGATTCGTTCACCTTGCTCGCGAGCTGGCGCCGCGCGCCGCTTCCGCCGTCGAGGCCCGCATCGTGGTACGAGGCGATCGTCCGCACTCGCATCCTCCCCGCGCTCGGCGGCAAGCTCCCGCGCGCGGAGATCGTCACGGTGCGCGGCACGATCACGCTCGAGCTCTATCCTGTCGATGCGCCACTCACTGTCGAGAACTTCCTGACCCTCGCGGCGAGCAATTACTACGATGATGGGAGCTTCTTCCGCGTCGTCCCGAACTTCGTGGCGCAGGATGGCGACCATCGCGGCGACGGCTCCGGCGGTCTCGCGTATTCCATTCGCGATGAGTTCAATCCGCGGCGGTACGAGCGAGGCTCGCTCGGCATGGCCCTCTCCGGTCCCGATACGGGGGGGAGCCAGTACTTCATGACCGTCGCGCCCGACCCCCACCTCGATGGCCGCTACACCGTCTTCGGACGCGTCATCAGTGGCTTTGACGCGCTCGACGCGCTCGTGCAGGGAGACCATCTCGAGCGCATTCGTGGTCTTTAGCGCCACGTCTCCGCGCCGGCGGGGTACGAAGATGATGCGTTTGGTCCGTCCCCTCGCCGCCGTGCTGCTCGTTGCCACGGCATGTTCGCCGCGGGCGCATCCGCTCGCAGGCGTCCCCTCGCCGCGGCCCGTCCCCTCGTCCGAACTCCCGCCGGTGCACCGGAAGATCGTCTTCCAGTGGGACTATTCCCAACCCGAGCTCCGCATCCGCGGCGACGGAGTCGCCCGCATTGCCGCCCCCGACAGCGCTCGCCTCGATTTCTTTGTGAACGGGCAGGGCACCGGCCACGCGTTGCTCGTAGGCGATGACATACGTCTGCAGGATGGGCAGGAGTCGATGCGCAACTTCCTGCCGCCGGCACCGCTGCTCTGGGCGGCGCTCGGCCGACTGCACGTTCCCGCTGCAGCCGACACCACCGTACGCGTTGACTCGGACACTCTGCGTGTCGACATTGGACATCAACCAGGCTGGCGAGCGACCTTCGACGGAGCGCAACTCCGCCGGCTCGAGCTGATCGACGGCGGGCGTATTCCGCAGTGGGTCTCGCGTCCCGCTGCTGGTCCGATTCGCTACGAGCAACCGCACCTGCGACGTACGCTTCTACTCACGATCTCGCGCGTTGACACTGTTCCCGGATTCGATGCTGCGATCTGGCGGTAGGCTGTTCCTGGGCGTGTGCGGACTTCTTCTGACGGGGTGTCTCTATCACTTCGCCGGCGGCGGACTGCCTCCGCACATCAAGACGGTCGCCGTCCTCCCATTCGACAACGAGACGCCGCAGCCCACCCTGCAGCGCGAGCTCTACGACCTGATGCGGCGCGACGTCGAGAACCGGCTCGGGCTGCGCGAGGCGGCCGAGGGGAAGGCGGATGCGATCGTCCGCGGCAAAATCCTCCGTTACGATCCGGACATCCCTGCCGCATATTCATCCGACAGAAACGCGCAGGCGTCGACCACCGAGCGGAAGCTGCAGATCACGCTCGACGTCGAGATCGTCGATCAGACGACGGGGCGCACGCTCTGGGCGCGGAAGGGAATGCTCGAGGAAGGGACGTATGCGGAGCGCTCGGAGGCGGATGGACGCCGCCAGGCGCTCACCAAGGTCGTGAACGACATTATCGCCGGAGCACAATCGCAATGGTAAGACGCTCGCGGTCGGGAAGGTCCGCATACGGATGTCTGATCTTCGTACTCCTCGTGGGAGCCACGTTGTACTTCGGCTTCAACATCGGGAACGTGTACTTTCGCGCCTACCAGTTCCAGGATGCGATGACGCAGGAGTCGCGCTTCGCGGCGCGCAACGGCAACGAGATCATCATCGCCCACCTTCGGGCGCAGGCGGACTCGCTGGGTCTTCCCGAGGGCGCAAAGAAGATCCAGATCCGCCGCAAGCCGAATCAAATCTGGATTTGGAGCGAGTACATCGAGACCGTCGAGTTCCCGTGGATGGTGAAGGAGATCGACTTCAGTCCGCACGTGGAGAGGGTTTTCTGAGCGTTCGCGCCCCCGCGCGGAAGGTGCTCTCGTGGAGCGACGCCGTCGGCTGGCGTGAAGCGAATTCCGGGCTCGTCGTCTTCACCAATGGCGTGTTCGACCTCCTCCACCCCGGCCACATCGACCTCCTCACAGCCGCCCGCGCGCTCGGCGATCGGCTGATCGTCGGCCTCAACACGGACGCATCCGTTCGCCGGCTCAAGGGACCCGATCGGCCAGTGCGCACGGAGGCCGAGCGCGCGTACATTGTTGCGGCGCTCGAGTGCGTGGACGCGGTGACCGTCTTCGATGAGGACACGCCGCTCGAGCTGATCGAGGCCATCCGCCCCGACGTGCTCGTGAAGGGCGGCGACTATACGCCGGACTCCATCGTCGGTCGCGCCGAAGTCGAATCGTGGGGTGGGAGTGTGCACGTCATCCCGCTCACTGCAGGTCATTCCACCACTCGCATCATTGAGGCGCTTCGTGCCCGCTCCTGAAGTCACCGCGCGCGTCGCCCGCGCGCTCGACGCACTCCGTCCGCTCGCCATGGAACGACACGCGTCACCATACGCGGAAGGCTCGTGTCTCATCACCTGCGGCAACACGCGGGTGCTCTGCACCGCGAGCGTCGAGGATGGAGTTCCCGGCTGGAAGCGCGGCAAGGGCGAGGGATGGATGACGGCCGAGTACGCGATGCTCCCGCGCGCGACGCACACGCGGACGTCGCGCGAGCGCGCGCAGATCGGCGGGCGCACGCAGGAGATCCAGCGCCTCATCGGGCGCAGCCTTCGCGCGATGCTCGACGACTTCAAATTCGGCGAGTTCACGATCAAGGTCGACTGCGACGTGCTGCAGGCCGACGGTGGAACGCGCACCGCGTCGATCACCGGCGCGTGCGTCGCTGTCGTCGACGCCTTCGACTGGCTCGTGCGCGAGAAGAAGATCGCGTCGTCGCCGGTGAAGCGCCGCGTCGCCGCGGTGAGCGTCGGCGTCATCGATGGGGAGCCGCGGCTCGATCTCGACTATCCGGAGGATGTGCGCGCGGAGGTCGACATGAACGTCGTGATGACGTCCGAAGGGACGTACGTGGAGGTGCAGGGTACCGGCGAGCACGGCACCTTCGATCGCGCCGCGCTCGACCGACTACTCGGGCTCGCCGATGGTGGTGTGATGTCACTCCTTCTCGCGCAGCAGGAGGCGCTCGCCAAATGAGCGAGCCGTATCTTCTCGCGACCCGAAGCCTCGGCAAGCTCTACGAGCTGCGTCCGATGTTCTCGGCCGCAGGGCTGGAGGTGACGGATCTCGATGGCGCCGGGATTCCCGAGTCGCCGGCGGAGGAGAAGCTCGAGGAGTTCGATTCGTTCGAGGAGAATGCGCTCGCGAAGGCAAAATACTTTCGCGCGAAGAGCGGTCTCGTCTCGATCGCTGATGATTCCGGCCTAGAGGTGCTGGCCCTCGGCGGCGCGCCGGGGGTGCGCACGAAGCGCTGGAGTGGACGTGCGGATCTCGAGGGACGCGCGCTCGATGTCGCGAACAACGACTTCCTGCTGCGCAAGCTCGGCAAGGCGACGGACCGGCGCGCGCGCTATGTGTGCGTCGCGGCGATCATCGATGACAGCGGGCATCGCACCTTTCGCGGCGAGACCGAGGGCGAGATACTGGAGCAGCTGCGTGGCGAAGGTGGTTTCGGATACGATCCGCTCTTTCTGTCGTCTGATCTGGGCATCACCTTCGCCGAGGCGGAGCGGGCAGTGAAGGAGCGGGGAAGTCATCGCGGGCGGGCGTTCGCGCAGCTGATCGCGTGGCTGGCGGCGAGGGCGCGCGGCGGGAGAACGTGAGCGTTGCGGTTGACCCGGACCGTCGGTCACAGTAGGTTTTGCGTTTCCCGGGGCGTAGCGTAGCCTGGTATCGCGCCTGCTTTGGGAGCAGGAGGTCACCGGTTCAAATCCGGTCGCCCCGATCGAGAAAGGCCCCGAGGGGGGAGTTCACCGACTTGCGTCACCGGAAGCGCCAGTAGCTCAGGTGGATAGAGCAACAGCCTTCTAAGCTGTGGGTCGGAGGTTCGAGTCCTCCCTGGCGCGTGGACGACGATAGGATTTGCGCCCATAGCTCAATTGGCAGAGCAAATGACTCTTAATCATTAGGTTGTAGGTTCGATTCCTACTGGGCGCATGTAGCGTGTAAGGCATAGTTAGAATATCACAAAGGGGCACTCCATTGGGGTGCCCCTTTGTACTGCCACATCCGCGGTTTTGCTTAAGCCAGGGAAAATGGTCGCACCGTATCCCATGCGATCGCAGCTCCCGCATTGCCGGCGGAAACG
>JBDSHG010000041.1:0-57198 GCA_039918615.1 Gemmatimonadaceae bacterium
CTGTCGCTCACCGGGTTGTAAAACACCGACCACGTCGTGTCCTGCGTCTGCATCCCGCGCGGCCACGGAGTGCTCAGCAAGATCGAGAACCGGAAGCTCGTCACCCGCGACGGCGCAGTGAACGTGAACACCGGATTGTTCGTCGTGCTGTCACCCAGCTGCCCCTTCGCCGCAAGCCGGTTCTGATACCAATAGTACATCTGGTTCGGAAGCGTGAAGTTCGCCTGCCCCTGCGTATTCAGCACGGTCACCGTACAGCCGCACGCAGCCGGAGAGACCACCGACGGCGTACTCGCGAAAAAAACGGACACCCCGGTCGTATCCCACGGCACTGCCGCACCATCGATGCTGCCGATCGGATAATTCATCAGGTTGTGGATGGCCAGCTTGAACTTCCACGTCTTCGTCGTGCCGTTATCCACGAGACTGAACGCAGACGAAGTCACCTTCGCCGTCACGTTCTGATTGCCGTAGATCGCCTCGCTCACTGCGCTGTCCCCCGCCTGGATCGACGGATCCAGCGACTTGAGCAGCACGCTGCCGTCTTCACGCACGGTCGCACGAAGCACCCCGCTCTGGTTTGCGCTCACCGGCGGAGGAGCCGGCAACACACTTGACGTGAGCGACCGATCGCTGCATGCCCCAGCAGCGAGACTCAACGCCATCGTCATGCCGATGCCGACCGACCGGCACCGCAGCGTCGCGAGCGACATGGTAGTTCTCCGGGAGGACCGAGCTGAAGACGATGCTTAGAGGTTTCTCACAATCACCCTAAAGACGGCCTCACTCCCACGGGGACACATTAATTCGTTCCCCCCCTCGCCCCTCTCTATCACATTCGCCCTCTCTCAGCCCCGGCACCCACACCTACCCCATCAACTCCAGCCTCCTCCCCGGGCCCACCCACCCCGCCACCGCCACCGGATCCACCCGGTCCCACAGCACCACCCCCTTCATCCTCGCCCCACTCGCCTCCACCGCCGCCAGCAACGCCGCCAGCGACGCATGTGTGCTCCGCCCCCGCCGCACGCAAATCACCACCTCACCCACCGACCCCGCCGCCACCGCAATCGTCCCCTGCTCCGGCGTCGACGCACTCACCACCACAGTCTCATATCGCCTGCTCAACCGTCCCACCTCGCTCCCGAATTCCTCCGCCACCGCTTGCAGCGTTCCCGCCAACACCCCACTCGGCAACACATCAATAGTCCGCCCCCGGCTCACCAACACGCTCGATATCGCCGCCGCCCAACCCAATCGCTGCGCGAGCACGTCGGCCACTCCAGGCACCGCCGACACTCCCATCATCGTCGCCACCGGCTGCGCTCGAAAATCCGTATCGAGCAACAGCGTCGGCCGCCCCGTCCTCGCCGCGATCGCAGCGAGATTCGCCGCCACACTCACGGTCACGAACGGATGATCCCCCGCAATCGCTATCATGGTCAGATCGAACGTCGCATCCGCGAGCTGACCGTAGAGCAGTCGATATGCATCCGATGACTGCTCGATCGACGGAGGCACCTCGCGATCCGCACTCCGTCGCTGGCGATCCGGCACCTCGCTCCGCGCGCCAATAGTCACCAGCACACGCGCTCCACTCAGCAACTCCGCCTCCGCGATGTCCGCAATGCGCGGCCACCGCAACTCCATCCCCAGTGCAAGCGCGAGCGCAATCACGACCGCGACCACCGCCGCCGCAAGCACGAGCGTCGCACCTCCCACGCCGAACATTCCGGGCGACTCATCCTCCTCGCGAGCACGCGCGACACTGTCCGCTGCACGCGCACTCGCCACACCCTGCACAGCTACCGTGTACGCGTGCTCCGCAGAATCTCGCGCGGCGATGAGCGGCATCGTATCGACGACCGCGCCCATCACCGGCGGCGGCGTCAACGAATCGATCTGCCGGCGAAGCTCCGCGCGCCTGTTCCGCGCCACCGTCTCTATCTCGTGGCCGATCGCGCCCACGCGAGCCGTCAGCGCGACGAAGATTGGATCCGCGCCCTCCGACGATCCGAAGTCCGAGCGCGCCTTGTCGAGATCGTTGAGCGAGTCGAGCAGCTGTCCGATGCGCGGCGCCCCATTCATCGGCGCCGCAGTGCCCAGCGCGCGGAATGACGCGACGAGCGGCGCGTCATCCGATCGCACGAGAAGTCGCGTGATCTCCGCCGCGGCGCTCGCGAGCGAATCACGCCGGGCACCAGCGGCTGGCGAGAGCGCATCGCTCTGCAGCGCACTTCGATGCTGCGCGCGCGTGGCCGTCAGCGCACCCTCCGCTCCCCGCAGTCGCGCCGCCGCACGCCTCTCCGCCGAATCCAGCGCCGCACTGTCGGCGTGCAACGAGAGTGTCGCACCGCTTCCCGCCTCGCGGGCGGCCGAGCGTGCGAGCAGCAGAAACGAGAAGAGCGCGATCACGAATGCGATCCCCCCGACCTTCGCGAGGAAGACCGGACGCTCGTACACATTGCTCGCGCGGCGTCGCATCCACGTCGCCGTATACTCGGCTGTCGACACTCGGCTACCGCAGGTGATGATAAAAGGGGCGACGATGCCTCAGCATCTTCGCCCCCGATTATTCGCGCCGGACCGAATCGTCCGGCGCTGCTCCCAACGTGCTACTGAACCGTAATCACGCCCTTCATGCCGAGCGCGAGGTGCGGCGTGCAATGGTAATCGTACGTGCCAGCCGGAATCTTCGCGAACGAGATGACATACGACTCGTTCGGCTGAAGCAGCATGGGGCCTTCGAGCGCACCCATCGAGTGGTCGCCCGGCATATTCGCGCCGAGCTGCGGCTGCACCGCCGGCGGAATCTTGGCGGGATCGAAACCAACGCTGTGCGGGCCACCCGAAACGTTCGTGAACTTGATCGCGTCGCCCTCTTTGACCGTGATGTTCGCGGGGTCGAAGCGATATCCCTTCTCGTCGCCGAGCATCTTCACGTCGATCGTCTTGCCCGTCGCCGGTGCAGATGCAACGGCGCCAGCGGCAGGCGCAGCGCCCGCAGCGGGAGCAGCCATAGCCTTCGAGCTGTCGGTCGTCGCCGCAGGAGCAGCGGTCGTCGTCGTGGTCGTCGACGTCACAGCCGTCGAATCCGTCTTGGTGGAGCTCTTGTCGCCGCCGGCGCATGCGCCGAGGACAAATACGCTCGCGAGGAGCGCGCGTCCGATAACCTGCATTCTTATAGCCTCCAGTACCGTGCCTGTATGCGATCCTAGCTCCGCACCCCGCGGAGACTCTGAATTTACCCGTCTCCACAGCGAAATTGCAAACCATCCCGGCCTCCGGCAGGTTGACGCCTCCTGGCGGTCCCGATACCTTCAATCCCATGCACATGACCAGCCGCCACCATCACACGCATCACCACGGCCACACGGGTCGGGGCGTCGCGTGCTTGCCAGGCTGATCATCTAAGCCCTAAGCAATCCGGCGTCTTCGGCCCGTCCATCCTCGGACGGGCCCTTTTTGTGTCACCTCCAGTCGAATCAGGAAACGAAATGTCCGCGTCAACGGTCGGGAAATGCTGAGAGTCGCACTGCCGAACAAGGGAAGACTCGCGGAGGACGTCCGCGAGCTCTTCGGCGACGCAGGCCTCGAGGTCCGTGCGCGAGGCGAGCGCGCCCTCGTCGCCTCACTGGGTGGCGAGTTCGAGGCGATCCTCGTGCGCGCAAAGGACATCCCCGAGTTCGTGGCGGATGGCGCGGCGGACGTCGGCGTCACGGGGTGGGATCTCGTCTGCGAGTCCGGGCGCGAGCTCGGGATGCTCCTCGATCTCGAGTTCGGCGGATGCCGCCTGGTGGTCGCCGCGCGCGACGACAGCGGCATCGCGACGATCGACGATCTCACGGGGTCGCCGCGTGTTGCGACCGTCTTTCCGCATCTCGCACGCAGCTATTTCGATGGCATCGGGAAGCCGGTGACCATCGTCCCGGTCTCCGGAGCGACGGAGATCGCCCCACACCTCGGCATCGCCGACATCATCGTCGATCTGACATCGTCAGGGTCGACGTTGCGCGTGCACCAGCTCCACGAGGTTGCGACGGTACTGGAATCGAGCGCGAGGCTCATCTGCGCCGCGAATCCTTCCTCGGCTTCCGTCGCCCGATCGACTGCTGAGCTTGCCGAGGCGCTGTCGAGCGTGCTGCGCGCTCGGGACAAGCGTTACGTGATGGCGAATGTGCCGAGGGAGTCGCTGGAGATGGCGCGACGTGTAATGCCAGGGGTGAATGGGCCCACGGTGATAGACATCCTCGACGGTGGCACCTATGTCGCTGTCCACGCTGTAGTTGCGCAGTCGGCCATCTATCGGACTGTGGCGGATCTCAAGGCACTTGGCGCTCAGGGAATCCTCGTGACGCGAATCGAGAGGCTGATGCCGTGAGCGAGATCTTCCGTTGGAGGGGAAGCCTCGATTCGCTTTCGCCTAGCGACCGGATGGCGCTCGTCGATCGCTCCACCACATCGGACGACGCGGTGCGCGCGAGCACGGCAGCGATCGTCGCCCGGGTCCGTGCGAATGGCGACCGGGCGCTGGTGGAGCTGGGCGCCGAATTCGATGGCGCATCGCTGACGGCGCTCGCGGTGCCACGCGAGGCTCGCGTGCGCGCCCTCGCCACGATCGATGCTCCGGTGCGCGCGGCGCTCGAGCGCGCCGCGGCAAACATCGAATCGGTGCATCGCGTCTTCCTGCCGCGCACCACCGAGCTCGAGGTCGAGCCGGGGGTCACCGTCGGGCGACGTCCCGATCCGCTCGACTCCGTCGGCGTGTACGCGCCCGGCGGGCGCGCGGCATATCCGAGCTCAGTGCTGATGGGCGTCGTCCCGGCACGAGTCGCCGGCGTGCGGCGCATCGTCCTTTGCTCGCCGCCGGGATCCGACGGGCTCCCGTCGCAGGTGGTGCTTGCAGCCGGCGAGCTCGCGGGTGCGACCGAGGTGTACGCGGTCGGCGGCGCGGGCGCCATCGCGGCGCTCGCGTACGGCACAGAATCCATCGCGCCGGTGCGTCGCATCGTGGGCCCCGGCAACGCGTACGTCGCCGAGGCGAAGCTGCAGGTCTCGGGGATCACCGGAATCGATTCGCCAGCGGGACCGAGCGAGCTGCTCGTCATCGCCGACGCAACGGCGAGTTCGACGAGCGTTGCGCGCGAGTTGCTCGCGCAGGCGGAGCATGATCCGCGCGCGGCGGTGGTGGTAGTCGCCCTGAGCGAGTCGTGTGCGCGCGCAATCGGAGTTGCCGTCGAGGCGCTGATTGTGAATGAGCCGCGGCGCGAGATCATCGCGGAGGCGATGTCGACGCGCGGCGCGCTGCTCTGGTGCGAGTCGCTGGATATTGCGATCGCCTTCTCCAACGGCTACGCGCCGGAGCACTTGCTGCTCGCGCTGGCTAGTCCCGACGCGGCGCTCGAGCGCGTGCGCAACGCGGGCACCGTCTTCCTCGGCTCGACGTCGTCGGTCGCATTCGGTGACTACATGACCGGTGCGAACCACGTGCTGCCGACGGGCGGGCTCGCGCGCTCGTACTCGGGACTGTCGACGCTCGACTTCGTGCGCTGGACGACGTATCAGCGTGTGTCGCGCGAGGCAGCGCAGGGGATGACACCGAGCGTGGAGGTGCTTGCGGAGCGGGAGGGATTGCCTGCGCATGCGGCGGCCGCGCGCGAAGCGGGGCATGCTTCCGGCGCGGCACGGAATGCGAAGGAGCAGGGAAGTGTCGCGCGCTCGCGCCCGCCCATGCGCGCGAGAGAGACGCTGCGGGAGCTCTCGCTCTACCGGCCGAACCGCGCGGCCTGCGCCCTCGACCTCAGCGACAACACGAATCGCTGGGGCGTGCCGCCATTCGCGGCGCTGGCGCTGCAGGAGCTCGACGCCGAGCGAGTGTCGCGCTATCCGCAGGTCTACACGCCTGAGCTGAAGATTGCGCTCGCGGAATACGCGGGCGTGCGCGCAGATGAAGTGGTGGTCGGTTGCGGCTCCGACGACGTCCTCGACTCCGCGATTCGCGCCTTCGCGGAGCCCGGAGACACGCTTGCCTACTTCGATCCGACCTTCGGGATGCTCCCGATCTGGGCGCGCATGAACGGGCTCGTCGCCGCGCCGATCGCTGCGCCGAATCCTCACGTGGTGGACATTGGCGCGCTGCTCGCGGCGCGCGCACGCGTCACCTATCTCTGCTCGCCCAACAATCCCACCGGTCTCGCGCTCTCTCGCTCGGAGATCGAGCGCGTGGTCGAGCACGCAGCCGGGATCGTCATCCTCGACGAGGCGTACGCTGAGTTTTCCGGCGACGGATGGCTCGGCGAGTCGCCGCATCATCCGCGTCTCATCGTTGCACGCACGATGTCGAAGTCATTCGGGCTCGCGGGGCTGCGCATCGGCTACGCCACCGGTGCAGCGAGCACGGTGCTTCAGGTCGAGAAGGCGCGCGGACCATACATGGTGAGCGGCGCAGCAGAGCGCGCGGCGCTCGCGGCGCTGCGCAACGATCTCGAGTGGATGCGCACGCACATCGCTGCCGCGCTGGAGTCACGCGCGCGATTCACGCAGGAGCTCGACGCGGCCGGCATCCCGTACATTCCATCCGCCGCAAATTTCATCTTCGTCCCGGTGTCCGATGCGGATGCGGTCGCGACACGGATGCGCGCTGTGGGTGTTGCGGTTCGCCCATTCGCGAAGGTGACTGGAATCGGCGATGGCGTGCGCATCACCGTCGCGCCGTGGCCAATGATGGAGACCGCGCTACGCGCATTGCGCGATGCGATGACGACATGAAAGTCAGCGTCTTCGACTACGGGGCAGGGAATCTCCACTCGCTGATCAAGACCCTCGCCCGCGACGGCGCACGCGTCGAGATCGAGACGGATCCCGCCGCCGCCGCGCGCGCCGACGTGCTCGTGCTTCCCGGTGTCGGCGCCTTCGGCCACGCCGCCGTGCGCCTCGCCCCCGGACTTGCCGACATGCGCAGCGCGCTCGCCGATGGCCTCCCGTGCCTCGGCATCTGCCTGGGCATGCAACTGCTCTTCGACGCGAGCGACGAAGGCACAGGCGACGGGCTTGGCGTGTTCTCCGGGCGAGTGAAGCGGCTCGAAGGCGGTCGGGTCCCGCAGATCGGCTGGAACTCGATCGACGATGCACACGATCCTCTGCTCGACACGGCCCCGTTGGCCACCGCATACTATGCCAACAGCTACGTCTGTCATCCCGACGACCTCGCGTGCGTGCACGCCTGGAGCGCGCACGGCACCACACGCTTTCCCGCATTCGTGCGCGCCGGTCGCACCGTCGGCGTGCAATTCCACCCCGAGAAGAGCTCGACACCAGGCGTCGCGCTCGTGCGCGCATTCTTGCGCGAGGCTGCACGATGATCGTGATCCCCGCGGTAGATCTGCGCGAAGGCGCATGCGTCCAGCTCGTTGGCGGCTCCTACGCCGACGAGCAACTGCGTCTCGAAAATCCGCTCGAGGTTGCGCGTGGATGGGCACGTGCGGGCTTCTCGCGCCTGCACGTCGTCGACCTCGACGCAGCGACGGCTCGCGGCGACAACGCCGCCATCGTCCGCGACATCCTCTCCGAGATCCCCGCGCACGTCCAGGTAGGCGGTGGCGTTCGCAGCGGCGACACGATCGAGCGACTCCTCGACGAAGGCGCGACGTGGGTCGTCCTCGGCACGCGCGCGCTCGAGGAGCCCGAGTGGCTCGCCGGAACCGCGTCGTCGTTCCCTGGCCAGCTCATCGTCGCCGCCGATGTGCGCGAACGACAGGTCGTCACGCGCGGATGGGCGCGTACACTCTCGCGCACCGTGCTGGACGTCATCGAGCAGCTCAACGACATCCCGCTCGGCGGCGTCCTCGTCACCGCGGTGCATCGCGAAGGACAACTTGCCGGTACCGATCTCTTCCTCATGGAAGATGTGGCCGAGCTCTCCGCCCATCCGGTGATCGCGTCGGGTGGCATCACCAATGTCTCCGACCTGCGCGAGCTCGCCGATCGCGGCATCGCCGCCGCGGTTGTCGGGATGGCACTTTACACCGGCGCGATGGATGCGCGTGCGGTGGCCGAGGAGTTTGCATCATGAAATGGGAGCGAGCCCGATGACAGTCGTCGTGCGCAACACGCGCGAAACGCAGATCCGTGTCGAGGTTGTGCCTGGAAGCGGCACCTCGGAAGTCGACACCACGATCCAGTATCTCGATCACATGCTCGTGACGCTCGCGCGCTACGCGTCGCTCGATCTCAAGGTGAGTGCGCGCGGCGACCTGCGTCATCATCTCATCGAGGATGTCGCGATCGCGCTCGGCGCGGCCGTCGCCGCGCTCGTGCCGCCACGCGCCGCCCGCTACGGCGACCGCTTCATCCCGATGGACGATGCCCTCGTCCACGTTGCGCTCGATCTCGGCGGCCGGCCGTACTACGTGGGTCCGCTGCCGAGCGATCTATACGACCACTGGTTTCGCTCGTTCGCGGACAACGCGCTCGCGACCGTGCACGTGCGCGTGATTCGCGGCCGCGACCGGCACCATGTCGTCGAAGCGGCCTTCAAGGCGCTCGGCGCATCGCTTCGCCTGGCACTCGTCGCCGATGGCGCGAGCGCGGTGTTCAGCACGAAGGGCGCGGTCGGACTCGAGGTCGGCTGATGCTCTCGAGACGAGTCATCGTCTGTCTCGATGTGCAGGGCGGACGTGTGGTGAAGGGCGAGCAGTTCGTGCACCTGCGCGACGTCGGCGATCCAGTGGAGCTCGCGACCCGCTACGAGGAGGAGGGCGCGGACGAGATCGTCTTCCTCGACATCTCGGCGACGGCGGATGAGCGCGCGACCCTGCTCGATGTCGCGCGGCGGACGGCGGAGCGGTTGTTCATCCCGCTGACGCTGGGCGGAGGAATTCGCACGGCGAACGATGTGTCGCTCGCGCTGCGGGCGGGCGCGGACAAGGTGAGCATCAACAGCGCGGCGGTCGAGCGCCCTGCGGTGCTCGAGGAATCGGCGGCGAGATTCGGCTCGCAGTGCGTGGTGGCGAGCATCGATGCGAAGCGCGAGGGAAATGGGTGGAGAGTATACACGCGCGGTGGCCGCACGCGTACGGAGCTCGACGCGGTGGCGTGGGCGTGCGCCTGCGTGGCGCGCGGTGCGGGCGAGATTCTGCTGACCAGCATCGATCACGACGGATCACGCGCGGGCTACGATCTCGAGCTGACGCGCGCGGTGGCAGCGGCGGTCGACGTTCCGGTCGTCGCTTCCGGTGGCGCAGGTTCGGCGAACGATGTGCGCGAGGTGCTGCGGAGCGGCGGCGCCGATGCCGCGCTCGTCGCGGGCATGCTTCACGATGGATCCACAACGGTGCGAGCGATCAAGGCGCTTCTGTCGTCGTCGGGACTTCTGGTGAGGGCCGTGGCATGAGCGAGTCTTTCGACATGCTTCTGGTCGCGGTGGAAGAGGTTGCCAGACTCGCCGGCGACATCGCGCATGCCTTTTTTCGCTCTCAGCTCGAGGTCGAGTCGAAGGCGGACGGCTCCCCGGTGACGATCGCCGATCGAAGCGCCGAGGAGGGTGCGCGGGCGTGGATCGAGCAGCGCTTCCCGGCGGATGGGATCCTCGGGGAGGAGCTTGGCCTCGCGCGTCCGGATGCCAGACGTCGATGGGTGCTGGATCCGATCGATGGTACGCAAACGTTCATACGCGGCGTGCCTTTGTGGGGGACGCTGGTTGGGGTGTGCGAGGGCGAGGAGATCCTGGCCGGGGCAGCTTATTTTCCGGCGGTGGGAGAAATGGTCGCGGCCGCTCGGGGTGAAGGGTGCTGGTGGAATGGGGGCCGCGCGCGGGTCTCCTCGCGTGCGATTGTGGGTGAGGCTACCGTATTGACCACTAACGAGCGGTTCCCGAACGATGCCGACCAGAGGGCGGGGTGGGAGAGGCTCGCCGAAAGAGCAGCGGTGAGCCGAAGTTGGGGTGACTGCTATGGCTACCTGCTAGTCTCGACAGGGAGGGCGGAAGTGATGGTCGACGGCATCATGTCCCCGTGGGACGCTGCGGCGATCATGCCCATAATAGAAGAGGCGGGCGGGGTATTTACCGACTGGAAGGGAACGCGCACCGCGTTCGGCGGAAGCGCCGTGGCGACGAATCAGGGCGTTGCGGCCGAAGCACGCTTGCTGCTCGAGTCTGGCACCACGAGGGAAGTACATGCTTGATCTGTCGGAACTGGATTACGAGAAGAACGGCGGTCTCATCACCGTCGTGACGCAGGACGCGGGGAGCGGGATGATCCTCATGGTCGCACACGCCGACAAGGAGGCCGTCGAGCGCACGCTCGTGTCCGGCGAGATGCACTACTTCTCGCGCACGCGCGGCCCGTGGCACAAGGGTGCGACCAGCGGGAACACGCAGAAGGTCGTGTCGCTCGCCGCCGACTGCGACGGCGATGTGCTGCTCGCGCGCGTCGTCCCCAACGGACCGGCGTGCCACACCGGCGCGATCTCCTGCTTTGTCGGCGCCGAGTCGATGGGTGACGCGCTGTTCGCCCTCGACGCGACGATCGCAGGGCGCGCAGTGGGCGCGGAGGTCGACAACAAGCACGCGCCGCATCCGCCGAAGGCGAGGGGGAGTCGCGACAAGGAGGAGAGCTACACCGTTCAGCTGCTCGAGGACCGCAACCTCCGTCTCAAGAAGCTCGGCGAGGAAGCGGCAGAGCTGATCGCGGCGTGCGCAGACGGCGACCTTCCGCGCGCGACGGAGGAAGTGGCGGATCTGCTCTATCATGCGCTGGTCGCGCTGCGCGCGGCGGGTGGCTCGCTCTCCGATGTGCAGCGCGTGCTCGCGAAGCGCGCGACGCCCGCGATGGCGCGCCGCGAAGCGGAGACCCCCACCGATCCCAAAGCCAAGAAGCGGCGTTAGACGGTGGCGACATCCGCACTGACATCGCTGGCCAAACAGATCGACGCGCTTCAGCCGAAGCGCGACGTACCGCTCGCACCATACACGACCTTCAAAATCGGCGGGCCGGCGGATCTCTTCTGCGAGCCGACGACGGCCGACGAGCTCGCGCTCGCGGTGCTCTCCGCGCGCGCGCTCGGCGTGCCGTACTTCGTGCTCGGACTCGGCGCCAACATCCTCGTCGGCGATCGCGGCTTTCGCGGGCTCGTGATTCGGAACGTCGCGCATCACGAGCGATGGTCCGCCGACGGGAAGCTTTGGGTGGAGAGCGGCGCCGTGATGCGCGATCTCATCTCCGAGTCGGCGCATCGAGGATGGTCGGGGCTCGAGCACTTCGTCGGCATTCCGAGCACCGTCGGCGGCGCGATCTGGCAGAACCTGCACTTTCTCTCGCCCGCACCCGAGCGCGAGCGCACGGTGTTCATCTCCGAGGTCTTCGAATCCTGCGAGATCCTCACTGTTGAGGGAATTCGGAATACGGTCGATGCCGAATACGTGAATTTCGGCTACGACGACACGGTTTTTCATCACCGCGCCGACATCGTGCTCGCGGTGACCTTCGCCCTCACGAAGGGCGATCCGAACGTGATGTATCGCGTGATGCAGGAAAATTTGAGCTGGCGCGGCGCGCGACATCCCTGGCTCGAGATCAACCCGAGCGCGGGTTCTATTTTCAAGAAGATCGAGGGCGTCGGCGCTGGTCGGTTGATCGACCAGCTCGGAATGAAGGGATTCCGCAGCGGCGATGCGCAGATCTCGCACATTCACGCGAACATCATGGTGAATCTGGGTCACGCCACCGCGCGCGATGTGCGGGAGCTGATCACCACGGCACAGAAGCGCGTGGAGGAGAAGTTCGGGCACGAGCTCGAGCCCGAGATTGGTTTCGTCGGCGAGTTCTAACCGCCGGTCGTATCACGAGCCGCGCCGCTATTCCGCCGCGATCGCGCGCTCCCACGCCGCGAATGCGCGCTCCAGTTGGGTCTTCTCGCGCTCGAGCTCCGCGCCGAGCGATGCGGCTTTCTTCCCGCCGTTCCCGCTGTTGTAGAGCTCCGGATCCGCGAGCATTGTCGTGAGCTCCGCAACGCGCGCCTCACGCTTCGCCACCTCCGACTCCGCGGCGGCAGTTTCCTCGCGCGAGCGTTTCTTCGGCGCCGTCTCCTTCTTTCCGTCCTTCGCTCCCGCGCGCGTCTTCTGACGCTCGCGCACGCGCCGCGATTCCTGCTCCTCACTCGCCGCGACACTCGCCGCATGCTCTCGCTCCGCGCTCACCGTCTCCCATTCCGCGAAGCTGCCGTCGAAGTCGGTGATGTGGCGGTCGTGCAGAATCCAGACGCGCGTCGCGAGCGCGCGCAGCAGCGCACGATCGTGGCTCACGAGGAACACCGTCCCGTCGTACTGCTCGACCGCATCTTCGAGCGCCTCGATCGATTCGACGTCGAGATGGTTCGTCGGCTCGTCGAGCAGCAGCAGGTTCGCGCGCGAAAGCATGATCATCGCGAGCGCGACGCGCGCCCGCTCGCCGCCGGAGAGCGTCGCCGCCGACCGCTGCACCGCGTCGCCGCTGAAGCCGAAGCGGCCCAGATGCCCCTGGATTGCGCCGCGTCCCCACATCGGACGCAGATCGTTGATCACGTCGTACAGCGATTGCGTCGCCGGCACCTGCGTGAGATCCTGCCGGTAGTACGCTGGCGTGATCGATCCGCCGAGCCGGATCTCTCCGCCTTCGGTGGCGCGGTCGCCCACCAGCGCGCGCAGCAGCGTCGACTTCCCCGCGCCATTCGGCCCGATGAATCCAATGACATCCCCGCGCTGCACGATAGCGTTGAAGTTCTCGATCAGCACGCGATCACCAACCGCGAGCCGCAGCTTTGCCGCCACGGCCACCTGGTCGCCACCACGCTCGCCGACCTCGAGGCGCAGCGCCATCGAGTCCTCTTCGCCGGGCGGCGGTGTGAGGCGCGGCAGGCGCGCGAGAATCTTTCTCCGCCCCTTGGCCTGCTTGCTGTTCTGGCCGGCGAGATGGCGCCGGATGTAATCCTCCTGCTTGTCGATCGTTTTCCTCTGCTGCACGAAAGCGCGCTGCTGCTCGAGCTGCCGGTGTGCACGCTGCTCGACGAACGCGGAGTATCCGCCGAGGTAGGCGGTGCCGCTGTGCGCCTCGACGTGCAGGATGTGATCGCACACGTTCTCGAGGAAGGCACGGTCGTGGCTGATGAGCACAACCGTCTCGTCGGTCCCCTTCAGATATTCCTCAAGCCACCGTGTCGTCTCGAGATCGAGATGGTTGGTCGGCTCATCGAGCAGCAGCACATCTGCTGGCGCGACGAGCTGCCGCGCGAGACCGACACGCCCGCGCTCGCCGCCGCTCAGCCGCTCGAGCGGCCGCGTGCGCGCATCCACCGGATCGAAGCCGAGTCCGTGCAGCACGGCGTCGACGCGCGGTGCGATGGTGTAGCCGCCCTCGCGCTCGAAGCGCTCGAGATCGTGCGAGTACCGCTCCAGTACCTGCTCGCTCACCGACTCGCCGAGCTCGCCCATCCTCGTCGCCTGATCCGCGAGCGATTGCTCCAGCGCGAGTAGCTCCGCGAACTGCCCAGCGGCTGCCTCCCACACCGTCTTCGCATCGCCGAAGTCGCGATGCTGCTCGAGCAGTGCGACGCGCAGCCCCGGCTGCCGCGCGATCACGCCCTTCGTCGGCTGCAAGTCCCCGGTGATCAGTTTGAAGAGCGTCGTCTTCCCCGTGCCGTTCCGGCCGATGATTCCCCATCGCTCGCGCGCCGCGATCGTGAACGTGATGTCGGAGAAGAGCTTCGTCGCGCCGAATTCCACCGAGACGTTGGACAGAGAGAGCTGCGTCATGCCGTGCTCACCCAACCGCTCCATTCGGTCTCTGCAAGCCCGACGCTCAACCGGTTCTGCTGTCGCACCAGTGGCATCTTGAGCATGAGCGGCTCCGTTGCGAGCAGCTCGAGCCACCGGTCGTCGGACATGCGCGCGTTCCGCAGGCCGCGATCCAGAAAACGCTTCGAGCCGTCGTCGATGAGCGCGGACACCCCGAACTTCCGTGCGAAGCGGCGCAGCTCGCCGAGCGATGCCGGGTTCTCCGCAAGGTCGACGAAGTGCGTCTTCACGCGCCGCTCGGCGAAGAAGCGCAGGGCCTTGCGCGTCTCCGGACTTTTCTTGACCCCGAATATCTGAACGTCCATGCTGAAATAAACGCACCCGACGGCGCATTCCCAAGCGTTGCGCGCGATCGGAAAGTACCTTTGGTGATGCCAGCACACGTGTATCGCCCCGCATGGTGGATCCCAGGAGCGCATTTACGTACGCTGTGGGGAAAGTTCATGCGCTCGCGCGACCTTGGTTCGACGCGCGTCGAACGGTGGGAGACGGACGACGACGACTTTCTCGACATCCATCGCCTCGATGCCCCGCCGGGCGCTCCACGGCTCCTGATCCTGCACGGCCTCGAGGGCACCATCCGCTCGCACTACGCCGGCGGGCTCCTCCGGGAAGCGCAGCGTCGCGGCTGGGCCGCCGACCTGCTGATCTTTCGCTCGTGCGGCGACGAGCCCAATCGCGCGTTGCGCTTTTATCACTCCGGCGAGACGACGGATCTCGACTTCGTCGTTCGCCGGCTCGTCGCCGAGGATCCCGCGCGGCCCCTGCTCATGGTCGGCGTCTCGCTCGGCGGAAACGTTCTCCTCAAATGGCTCGGCGAGCAGGGAGAGAATACGCCCGAGCAGCTCGTGGGTGCATCCGCGGTGTCGGTGCCCTTCGATCTCGCACGCGGCTCACGATTTCTCGATCGCGGATTCTCGCGCTTCTACCAGGCGCACTTCCTCCGCTCGCTGCGGCGAAAAGCGATCGGGAAGAGTGCGCGCTATCCCGACGCCTTGCGCCCCGAGGTCGTCGGCAAGGCGAGCACGCTCTACGAGTTCGATGACCTCGTGACGGCGCCCGTCCACGGCTTTCGCGATGCGAATGACTATTACACTCGCTCGAGCTCTCTGCACTACCTCGCGCGCATCCGCACGCCGACGCTGCTCCTGAGCGCGCATGACGATCCCTTTCTTCCGCGTGAAGTGCTCGACGAGGTGCGCGCGATCGCCGACGCGAACTCGTGTCTCGACGTCGAGTTCGTCGAGCATGGAGGACACGTCGGCTTCATCTCCGGATCGGTTCCGTGGCGCCCGTTCTATTATGCCGAATGGCGCGCCACGGAGTTCCTTTCGGCGAAAGTACTCAGCTGCAGGTTGGGCTCACCATCGACATCGCCGTGACGTTCATCGAGCCACTCGACATGCTCATGCCGGACATCTTGCTCGTGTCGCTCATGCCCATCTTCGACATGCTCGTGTCCTTCATCCCGGACATGTCGCCCTTCCCGGACATGTCGCCCTTCGTCACGTCGCCCGTGAGCGTAACCGTGTGACCGACGTGGCCGGCGAGTGAGATCTTCTTGCTCCAGACATCCCACGACTTTCCGTCCTTGCTCACCAGCTTGTACGTGTCGGGCTTGTCGCCCTTCTTCAGGCACCCTGTTGCGCTGTCCGCGGTGTTCGCACGCGCGGATGTGACGGAGGACACAGAAAACGCGCCGGCGAGCAGGAGCGCCGCGATGAACGTGAAGGCGAAGTGATGAAGTCGATGCATCTTGAGCCTCTCGCTAAAGTGATGATCTGGGACACGATGTGTCATGCTTGCCATTGCCGGTCTTAATAGCACACTATGTACCCGGTACGTCTTTCGCGTCAGGTCGCCTTCACCGGCTATGATCGGAATGCGTGGTAGTTCATCTTTTTTCAGCTCCCGTACGAGCGACAGAGCTTCACTATCGGGACAATGGCAGCCCCCATGCTTCTGATCTTCGCGGCATTTCTCCTCGCAGGCCTTCTCGTCGGCGTCGTCGCCATGCTCGGCGGCATCGACCGGAGGCAGCGCCACGGCGCCTGGGTGAAATACCTCAATCTGCCGACGGCGGGCGCGGCAGCCGCGCTCTTCGGCATCGTAGGTTATCCGCTCGCGAAGTACTCCTCGCTGAGCATCCCCGCGATGCTCGCCATCGCAGGAGCGGCGGCCGCAGCGGCCGCAGCGGTGATGGTTGCCATTATCGCCGGATGGGCGGTGCCGAGCGCAGCCCTGCATGTCGAGGATCCACGTTACGCGCTGCAGGGGCACCCGGCCCGGGTTTCGCAGTCGATTGCGACGGCTCACGCCGGCGAGATATTCTTCGAGCACGACGGCGTACGCCGCACCGTTCCCGCGCTGGGCTTCGAAGGGGCAGCGATCTCCGTGGGCACCGAAGTCGTGATCGAGCGAATCGAGGACGGCATTGCGCACGTAGAGCTTTGGAGCAATATCGAACGGGAGCTCGAAAAGCTCAGCTGAGTCTCGCTGCCGCAGGCGCGCGGCCGATGAGTGAGTTACGCGCCGCGGTGTCGCGAGGTGACGAATGCCCGAAGGGCTGATCTTCCTGCTCATCTTCAGCGCGATCTTCATCGCGCGCATCGTCTTCGCGACGATGTTCTTTCACGCGGTGCTCCCGGACACTGATCGCTGCCCGGAGTGCGACACGCCCACCCTTCGCGTGACATCCCGCGGCTGGAATCTCCTGATGCCCTGGTTCCGGACGAGCTGGTGCTACAACTGCGACTGGCGCGGGCTGCTCCGTCACGGACATCTCACGACGTCGACCGCGGTGCTTCCGAAGCGGGTGCGACCGGCCATCCGCAGCGACGACTAGGCGCCGCGAGCAAATATCGTCAGCCACCCTGGCCAGTTTCCGCTCAGCTCCGCAAAGTCCTCGAAATAGACCAGTCCGAGAGCCTCGAGCTCGCTGGTAAGAGCGCCGAACGCTTCTTCATCGTAAAGAGGGCCGATCGCGATCATCTCGCCCTCGACTCGAAATTCGTCAGCGGTGAGATTGTACTTCGTGTCGTAGTGCGCACGCGCGAGACCCGCACGCTCGAAGGCGGATTTGCGCACGAGCATGGTCGGCGCATCTGGCTGTATCTCGAGTGGCATTCGGGAAGTGTGCGCGACCGTCTCGCTCTTGTCCATTCATCGTATCTTTGACAGATGACTTCGCTGCGATTCGAGCTCGAGCTCGACGTCATTGTCGTCGGCGGCGGCCATGCCGGAACCGAGGCAGCCGTTGCCGCGGCAAGGCTCGGCGCGCGCGTCGGACTCGTGACGAGCGCGCTGGAGACGATCGGCCAGCTGTCCTGCAATCCGGCCATCGGGGGCGTTGCCAAGGGCACGGTTGCGCGGGAAGTCGACGCGCTGGGCGGCATCATGTCGCGCGCCACCGATCTGGCGACGCTGCAATTCCGGATGCTCAACCGCGGCAAGGGTCCCGCCGTGTGGGCGCCGCGCGCGCAGTGCGACCGCGGAATGTATCGACGCGCCGTGCGTACGCTGATTGAGCAGCAGCCGAAGCTCCACCCGATTCAGGGCACAGTTGCTCATCTCCTGATCGATGAGTCGGGGGGGCGCGTCAGAGGAATAGAGACGCTGGAGGGGCGTCGCTTTGGCGCCGCCGCGGTGGTGATCACCGCAGGAACCTTCCTGCGCGGACGCCTGCACATCGGCACGGACACGCGGATCGCGGGCGGCCGCGCAGGCGATCCTCCCGCGATCCAGCTCGCGGAGCAGCTCGATGCGCTCGGCCTCGTGTCGGCGCGCTTCAAGACGGGCACGCCGCCGCGCATCGACGGGCGCTCCGTAGACTACTCGAAGCTCGAGCGACAGGACAGCGAGATCGATCAATTCGATTTTTCGTGGTCGCACTTCTGGGATTCGCCGCGCACGCAGAACGGCGCGACGAGGCATCCTGCACAGCTTCCGTGCTGGATCACCTTCGCCGGCGAGGAAACGAAGCGGATCGTCAGCGAGAACATCGCGAAGTCCGCGATGTACGGCGGGGCGATCGCCTCGCGAGGCCCGCGATACTGCCCGAGTGTCGAGGACAAGATCGTGCGCTTCCCGAACGTCGAGCGCCACCAGCTCTTTCTCGAGCCCGAGGGACACGACACGGCCGAGCTGTACGTGAACGGTCTCTCGACGTCGCTCCCGGCCGATATCCAGCTCGACATGCTGCACTCGGTGCCCGGACTCGAGCAGGTGAGGATGACACGCGCCGGCTACGCGATCGAGTACGACTACTTCCCGCCGACCCAACTCGACGCCTCGCTGCAGGTGAAAGCGCTCGGCGGGTTGTATTTCGCGGGGCAGATCAACGGAACCACCGGCTACGAGGAGGCGGCGGGACAGGGCGTCGTCGCGGGGATGAACGCGGCGCTCGCAGTGCGCGGCGACGCGCCCGCCATCTTCGGCCGGGAGCGTTCGTACATCGGTGTGCTCGTCGACGATCTCGTGACGCGCGGAGTGGACGAGCCGTACCGGCTCTTCACCTCGCGCTCCGAGTTCCGCCTGACGGTGCGACAGGACAATGCGCTGAACCGGCTCGCGCCGATGGCGATTGAGCTTGGAATGTTGACGGAGCGTGAAGAGCGCATCGTCGAGCGGCGCTTCGCGATGGAGGCGCAGGCGAGCGCGCTGGCAGAGGCGACGAGTGTTCGCCCGGAGCAGGTAGCGAGCCTGCTCGAGGAAGCGGGAAGTGCGCAGCTGCCGCACGCGATGCGTGTGGCCGAGATCGCGAAGCGGCAGAATGTGTCGCTCTCCTCGCTGTTCGAGGCGATGGGAGTGGGTGGCGACATCGAGCGCGATGCGCTCATCACTGCGGAGCTCGAGCTCAAGTACGCGGGCTACTTTGCGCGCGAGCGCGTGCAGGCCGAGAAGATGAAGCGCATGGGCGATTTTCCCTTACCGCCGTCGCTGCCGTACGAGGAACTGCGCTCGCTCTCGACCGAAGCGCGGCAGAAGCTCGGTGCGCTGCGTCCGCGGACACTCGCACAGGCGTCGCGCGTGCCGGGCGTGAGCCCGAACGATTTGCAGAATCTGGTGTTGGAAATAGAGCGCCGCCGGCTTGCCTCTGCGGAGTCAGCGCCGTAGCATGTCTCGCTCGCTGATCGCCACGGCATTTCGCCTGCGTCGCGCCTACTCGGGGAAACACGGCAGGGCGCCCCGTCTTCTCCGGCCACGCCGCTTCACCGAGAAGATCCAGTGGCGCAAGCTCTTCGACTTCAATCCGCTTTTCGCGACACTCTGCGACAAGATCGCCGTCCGCGACTACATCGCGGAGCGGGTTGGCCCGGAGCATCTCATTCCGCTGCTTTGGTCGGGGGCACCCGCGGACATTCCGTTCGATGCCATCGCGAGGCCATACTTCCTCAAGAGCTCTCATTCGAGTGGCCAGGTCATCATGATCGGCCGCGAGGACGTTCTCGATGCGACAGCCATCCGGGAGCGAGCCGCAAGATGGCTCACGATCAATCATGGGTTGGCGTACGACGAGCCTGGCTACGCCCCCGTGCCACCACGTTTGATGATCGAGCAGACGGTGACGACGGCTGACGGCGCCAGGCCCGACGAGCTCCGCTTCTTCGTTTTCGACGGAAAGGTCGCCGTCATCAACACCGTCTTCGTGGAGGATGGCCGGATTCGCAGCGGCGCATTCCACACGCGGGATTGGACGCGGCTGAACTGGCACTTCACTCGCGTGGTCGATCGTAGCTTCCCCAGGCCGAGCCGCCTCGACGAGATGATTACGGTGGCCGAGCGGCTTGGGGAGGGGCTCGACCATGTGCGTGTCGACATTTACGACTGTGGTGATCGCATCTGGATCGGCGAGCTGACGTTGTATTCCTGGTCGGGCTATTCGCGCTTCGATCCTGACGAGGCGGATTTCGAGTTGGGATCGTATTGGCGGATACGTTCGTCGGGCTGGCGCCCCGTGGTTGCCGCACTGTTCGGGGGACGGACTTTCGGAGCGCGCGCGGAGATGGCGAAGATGACGCCGGGAATGAGGAAGAGTGTTGCAGGGGCGCTTGAGCGCACGCCTGTGGGTCCGGGCACGGGGCAGTCGCTCGACGGATTGGATGCCGTAGCAGAGTCCTTGCAGTAGGTAAGAGTCGTGGGGTTGCCCAATCGAAATAGTATCGAATCAACATTATATGCGGTCGCGTGCACGGCGGGTTTGCCGGTGTGGAGCGACGTCGCACACCATCGGAGGATTCATGTATCGCTCGATCATCGCCAGCGCGCTGTGCGCCGTCTCGCTCGCGGCGCAGCAGCCGGCTGGGAACATGCCACCGATGCATCCTCCGTCGATGATCAGTACGAGCGCAACGGGAGAGGCGCGGTACATCCCCGATCGCGCGACGATTTCGATTGGCGTGCAGACGCGCGCGCAGACGGCGGCGAAGGCGAGTGCGGACAACGCGGTGAAGCAGCGAGCGGTGATCGACGCGATCAAGGCGCAGGGGATTGCGGCGGAGCAGATCTCGACGGTGAACTACAGTCTCAACGCGGAGCAGGTGTACAACCCGCAGGCGGGAGACAAGGCGCCGAAGATCACGGGCTACGTGGCGACGAATACGGTGCGCGTAGAGGTGAAGAAGGTGGGCCAGGTGGGCGCGCTAATCGACGCGGCAATCACGAAGGGGGCGAACGATGTGAGTTCGCTTGATTTCCACTCGTCCGCGCCGGACTCGCTGAGGCGGGTGGCGTTGGCGGATGCGTACAAGCAGGCGGTTGCGGATGCGACCGTGCTGGCGCAGGCGGCGGGTGGTCGGCTGGGTGAGTTGGTCGAGCTGACGACGGGAGGATCGGATCAAGCACCGCAGCCGAGGTATCGGGCGCCGATGGCGTTTGCGAAGGCTATCGAGACGCCGGTGAGCGTAGGAGAGACTGAACTAACTGTCGTAGTTATGGCGCGATGGAGATTCGTTATTGATTCTAAATAGACGTTTTTTTGGCAAATATCGTGGGAAAAGAGGATTCTTGGTCGATCATCGAAAGGGGCAAAATTATCCACAATTAGACGGTTACTAATTCTGCATTTGCCCTGTTCCACGTGAAACAAGCATAGCCCCGGCGCTTCGATAGGTCTATATTCCGCGCTTCACACAGACCCCGAGTGGTGCGTGGCCCGAGTCATCGCAATTGCAAACCAGAAAGGCGGGGTCGGTAAAACCACCACCGCAGTCAATCTCGCCGCCAGCCTCGCCGTCGCCGAGCAGCACACCCTCCTCATCGACGGCGATCCACAAGGCAATGCGACAAGCGGAATAGGCCTCGCCGGCGAAAAGCTCGCGGGCACGGTGTACGACGCACTCATCGGCCAACGCTCCCTCGACGAAATCATCCTCCGCGCAATCCAGTTCGCACACCTCGACGTCGCGCCCACTACCCCCGACCTCGCCGGCGCCGAAATAGAACTCATTGATCGCACCGATCGCGAGCTCGCCATGCGCGAAGCCATCGCCCCAATCCGCGATCGATACGACTTCATCCTCATCGACTGCCCGCCCTCACTCGGACTCCTCACGATCAACATGCTCGCCGCCGCGGATGCCGTCCTCATCCCGGTTCAGTGCGAATACTATGCGCTGGAAGGACTTTCCCAGCTCCTGAACACCGTTAACCGCATTCAGCAGAGCGTAAATCCCGAGCTGGCCCTCGATGGCGTCCTTCTCACCATGTACGACGCCCGCCTGAATCTCTCCCGCCAAGTCGTCACCGACGCCCGGGAATACTTCGGCCCCAAGGTCTTCGAGACGATCATCCCTCGCAACGTCCGCCTCGCCGAAGCCCCCAGCTTCGGGAAACCGATTGTCCTCTACGACATTGCTTCGGTTGGCGCCCAAGCCTACCTCAGCGTAGCAAGAGAGCTCGTACAGCGTACCGTCACCCTGGATCACGCCTCCGCCACTTCCCCGTCCGACCTTCCACCCGCCGCACAGTGACCGATCGCCCCACACTCAACCCGTCACCCATTTCCGAGCCCCAGATGCCCACCGATAAACCCCGGCGCCTCGGACGTGGTCTCGACGCCCTCCTCGCCTCCCGCCCCCCCGCCGCAGCCTCCGCTGTCGAAACCCCGCGCAAGCCTGGCGAAACGCTCCACTCGCTCCCAATTAGCGAGATCCGCCCAAACCCCTTCCAGCCCCGCAAGGAATTCCGCCCCGAAGACCTAGCCGAGCTGGAGGCCAGCCTCAAGACCAACGGCCTCCTCCAGGCCGTGACCGTTCGCCACTCCGCAGACGGCCACGGCTACGAGCTCATCGCCGGCGAGCGACGCCTCCGCGCCGCCACCAGAATCGGCTGGACCCGCATTCCCGCGGTGCTAAAGGAAATCGATGACCGCGCCCTCCTCACCCTCGCCCTCGTCGAGAACCTCCAGCGCGCCGACCTCAATCCCATCGAGGAAGGGGAGGGCTATCAGCGCCTCATCGCCGACTTCTCCCTCACCCAGCAGGAAGTCGCCGACATCGTCGGGAAAGATCGGTCGACAGTAGCTAACATGTTGCGGTTATTGAAGTTACCAGTCGCCATTCGCACGATGGTCCGCGACGGACTCCTCACCATCGGCCACGCTCGAGCCCTCCTCGCCATCCCCAGCGAGCGCGAAATGCTCGACCTCGCCCGCGAGATCGTCGCGAAAGGTCTCACGGTTCGTGACGTGGAACAGCGCGCCCGTACCGCCACCTCCACATCATCCACACGCACCACTAAACCCAAAGGCAGGGAAAGAGCTTCGGGACTGAATGCAGAGCTCAAGCGTCTACAAAACGAGCTTCGCCGTCATCTCCAAACCGACGTGACCATTACCGTCAGCGATCACGAGCGCGGCAAAATCGAAATTGCATTCTATTCGAGCGACGACCTCGAACGCGTACTCGATCTCGTGCTCGCATCACGGGAGCAAATTTGACGAGCGGAACTGATGAGCCGACTTGATGGCTGAGGACAGAGACAAAACCGGAGAGCGCGGCTACGGGAATATCTACACGCCTCACGCAGGCGCGATGATTATTCACGTGCAACGCGAAAGCGGCCTCGCCAATCGCACGATTATCTTCACGCAACGCCAGGTGCGCCTCTTTCGCACAGGCGCCATCGTGCTCGGCGGACTCATTGTCTTCGGCTTCATCAGCTGGTTCTTTCTCGCCGCACAGGCAGCACGCGTTCCGCTGCTCACACGCAAGGTCGCGCGACTGCAGCACGACGTCGCACGCGTCGACACACTGCAGCGATCGCTCAACGAGCTCGCATCGCGCTTTCAGCAAGTGCAACACATGATGGGTAGCTCGTCCATGACTGCAGTCGGCGACACGTCATCAAAGTCGAAAGCACTCGCAGCGAACGTCCCAGCCGCCGCGACGACCGCCGCCACGACCGCGATCGCCCCCGTCGATACCGTTGTCGTGCGCCCGGATGAATGGCCTCTTCCCATGGCGGGAACGCTCCTTCCATCCGACTCGCACGCCCTCGAAATCGCTGTCCCCCCCGGCACCGAAATTCGGGCCGCAGGAGCTGGCTCGGTCGTCGAAGTCGCGGACGACTCGACACTCGGAAAGTTGATTCGTCTCTCTCATCGATCCGGTTACGAAACGATCTACGCCGGCGCGAGTGAGGTGCGCGTCTCGAGGGGACAGCACGTCGCCGCTGGCGCCGTGATCGCACTCTCGGGTGACGCGCCTGGCACGCTCGAGCCTCATCTGCACTTTGAAATGCGTCGTCACGGCGTCGCCATCGACGCCTCATCAGTCATTAAAAAGGGACCGGGTCATGGCGATCTTCAATAAGGACTCCAAGGGGATGGACGACAACAAGAACCTCCCCGCCAACAGCAATGCACTCTCGATCATCGCCGCCGGCACCAAGATCCTGGGCGACATCGACACCGACGGCGTCGTCAAGATCGAAGGACGAGTCGAAGGCGGCATCCGCGCCGCGCGACAAGTGCTCGTCGGTCGTCAGGGCGAAGTACTCGGCGACATCAACACGCGCGAAGCCGTCATCGGCGGACGCGTACAAGGCACCGTCAACGCTTCCGACCGCGTGGAAGTGCAGGGCACCTCCGTCATCATCGGTGACATCAACACACGCGCGCTCGCCGTCATCGAAGGCGGCCGGATCAACGGCAGCGTACGCATCGCTGACGCCAAGGAGCCCGGTGCCGACGAGCAGCCCCACCCCTCGCCCGTCGCCGTGCTTCGCTAGCTCCCCTCTGAAGCGTGCAGAACGGGCCGGCTGGCATTCGCCATCCGGCCAGTTCTGCACAAACCACTAAACTGTTGACCTTCAACGTGTTACGCACGATATTCACATCGCCTCGTACACGTTGTCCACAATTATCCACAGTCAAACCTCGCTCCGGGCCTGCCCCTCATGACCTCATTGACGCGCATCGCCAGCGAGCTCGACTCACTGCTTCGTACCGCTGACATCCCTGACTACCCGCAGGCAATCAACGGCATCCAGGTCGAGACGCAGGCCGAGATAGTGAAGGTTGCGGCAGCGGTTGATCTGCGAGAGCGCACGATCAAGGCAGCGCTGGACGCGGGCGCCAATCTCCTCCTCGTGCACCACGGGCTTTTCTGGGCAGGACTGCAGCCACTCCGCGGACCATACTATCGCCGCATTCACGCCCTGCTCGCCTCGGGGATGGGACTCTACTCCTCGCACCTCCCGCTCGACGCGCACCCCGAGATCGGCAACTGCGTCCTGTTCGCACGCGAGCTCGGCCTCACTCCGTCCGCTGGCTTCGCGCGCTACAAGACGATCGACGTCGGCGTGCGCGGCGATGATGTGATCGCGACGAGCGAGCTGTTGGCGCGCGCGGACGCGGTCGCGCGACGGTGGGGCGGTACCGCGCGAAGCTCCACCTCCACGCCGGCGCGAACGACGAAGCGCTGGGCGGTTTGTACTGGTGCCGGCGCGTCTGCCGACACGCTCCGCGAATGTGTCGACTACGGCGTCGACACGCTGATTGTCGGCGAAGGCCCGCACTGGACGGCCGTCGATGCCGATGAAATGGGAATCGTCATCATCTACGCGGGACACTATGCGACCGAGACATTCGGCGTGCGCGCGCTCGCCGACCGTGTTGCGCACATCTTCGATCTCCCAACCGTCTTCATCGACGTGCCGACCGGACTGTGAGCGCACCGCGCGCGCGCGACGCACGATGAAGCCCGCACGATGATTCCCGCCGCGCTGCCGATCGTCGCGATCGCGATCGTGCTCGCCGCGCTCGCGTACGTCGTGCTGTGGACGCCGATCGCGCTGCAGTGTACGCGGATAGACGCGCCGATCTCCAACCTGTCGCCCGAGCTCGAGGGCTACACGATCGCGGTGTTGAGCGATCTGCACTACGGCGGAACGATCTTTCCCTCGCACCTGATCAGGAGCGCCGTACTAGCCGCCAACCGTGCATCCCCCGACCTCACCGTCATGCTCGGCGACTACGCGCTCTCGCACGCTAAATTCCGCACGGTCTCTCGTTGGCTGTACGAATGGGCGCTCCCACGAATGACAGCCACGCTTTGCACCCTTCGCGCCCGTGATGGTGTCGTCGCCATCCTCGGCAATCACGATTACGACTACGATCCCGCGAAGGTCGTGGCCTGGCTGCAGTCGGCGGGCGCGCGCGTGCTCGTGAACGAGTGCACAACGGTCACGCGAGGCGATGCGCTACTCGGCATCGGTGGCGTGGATGACTGGACGCATGGGCACATCGATCGAGATGGCGGATGCAGCTCGCTCGCGCCCGGCACCCCTCGCGTCGTGCTCTCGCACAACCCCGATGGGACGCTCGAACTCGCGACTGCAGCGCACGTCGACCTCGTACTCGCGGGGCATACGCACGGAGGACAGATCGTCATCCCGTTCTTCGGCGCACCGTCGCGGCACTGCGCGGTGTGCGATTCCGGATCGGCGAGCGGATGGATCGCGCGCGCACCCGTACCTCTCTACGTAACGAGTGGTGTCGGTGTCGTCGTCCCGCTTCGCATCAACTGTCCCGCCGAGGTCGTGATCGTGCGCCTCATACGCGCGTAGCCGGAGTGCGTCAGCAGCCGGTGTGCGCGCTCGTCCAGCGCAGCCGCCAGCTGCCATCCGCCTGTCGCTCGAGGAGCGCATACGCATTCGACTCATAGCCCTCGCGCGCGAGCACGAGGGCTACGCGCGGCGGGACGCCGATGGACACCGCGGCGAGAACATCCGAGCTCTCGAGCGTCTCGTCCGAGCCGGCCGTAACTTCGCGGTAGGCGAGTCGGTACGGCGTGTTCGATCCGGCGGCGCGCTCGCCGACGATGAGCGTGTGCTCCTCGAGCGGGTTTGCTTCCTGGTTGAGCGTGCGCACGACATCCGCGACCACGGCCTCCGTGCCCGTCACGGGCGAGAAGCGATACGCCGTCCGCACGGAATAAGGAATACCGCGGAAGGTGGGCGACGTATCGTTCGGCGCCGTCGACGCAAGCCGTGTAATGTCCGCGGCAAGCTGCGCGGAATCCGCGTGAGGCATCGACTCGACCGTATCTAGCGCGAGCGCCTTCGCCCGCCCCTTCAGAAAAGCCACGGTCCATCCCGTTGTGACATCGACATTCTGCATCGTTTGCACTTTCGTCGCCGGCCACTCGATGCACTGATCAGCGTTCCACTCGCCGCCGACAATCACGCCGACGTGTGCCGTGTCGCCGCCACCGGCGCGCTGAAAGAGTTCGATCGTCGTGTTGCGCGCGAGCGTCGAATCGAAGTGCACTGCGTCGGACGGAGTGCTGTCGGTGATCGTCGGAAAAATGACGTAAGCCTCCGCCGTCGAGTTGCCGCGCACGAACATGATGGGGCCGGCGCTCGCGTCCCACGTCGAAGGAATGGCGGGGAGATGTGCTGTTGGTACGGCGGGGATGGACGACGGCTGCTGCACTACCGAGTCCGCCGGCCTCGCAGGCGCCTTGCGCTCACATGCGCTCATGAGAGCGAGAAGGAGGACGCATGTGGGAATTCCGCGAACGTGCATGGTGATCAATCTTCCCCGACGCGAGGCATGCGTCAACGTGCGTGTGTGCTCAGCGTGGCGGAAGCAGATCGCCCACGAGATCCCAGTGCCACGTATCGGCTCGCTCGCCGGTGCGCGGATCCTTCAGCGATTTGAACTGGAGCCGGTAGGCGGGGAGCCCGACGGAGCGGCCGTAGTGCAGCAGGCGCTCTCGATCGGTGGAGACCAGGTGCGCCATCGGGCGCCCCTTCCATAGGTGACGGTGCAGCCAGAGCCCGCCACCCATCGCGTAGATCATCCCTTCTCGCCGCTGTGCAAATTCGCGGTACGGACGGTCGTCGTGCTGGCTGTCTCTGTTGGTCGATTCGCTGATCACGCGCGAGGGACCATTGGTCGATCAGTTACAGGTGATTCGTCCCTCGAGCGTCGAAGGCGCAACCGCAGCGGCTGATCCGAAGTATACCGTGCACTTCTCAGCGCCGAGCGATATGTGCGTTGCCGAGCCGGACCAGCCTCCCGCTGTGGCTTCGGGGACGGTAACCGTCACTCCGGTCGACGTCAGGAAGTTGAGCGCCGAAAGGTTGTTGCTGTAGGAGTTGTTCGAGTAGTAGTACCCTTCTTCGGCCGTGGCGAGATTGCGGAGATCGCTGCGCATGGCGGCGAGGAACGCCTGGCCCTTGGTCGACGCGAACTTTGGAATCGCGATCGCGGCGAGTATGCCGATGATCACGACGACAATGAGCAACTCGATGAGGGTAAAACCCGATTTCCGTGTCTTGGTCATATTGCTCCACCGTGAGGTAGCAGATTGTCAGTGCCGGAGTACAAGGCAATCCAAATGCCTGACGAGTCCGCATGGGCAACTGCTCGTGGAACAACGAGTTACATATGAGCAGCGAGCTCATTCAGCTCATTTGACCGGTCGATTTGCCAGTGTTTCGGCAATCTGCAACGACTCCGGTGGCGTGGTTACTTGCTGCAGCCGATGAAGTTCTTGACCGTCGCCGGGGGGAGCGTTGGAGCGTTCCCATAATAAATCGCGCAATGGGAAGTATCGTCGTCGTGTGTAGCTGTGGCCGACCAGCCGCTACTGTCGGCCTGAACAAATGTAACCCACACGCCGGGAGTGAGGTTGAAGCGCAGCGCGTTGAGGTCCGACGAGTACGAGTCGACCGAGCTCCAGTACCCTTCCTCGGTTGCCGCCAGATTTCGGAGGTCGGAGATCATGGTCGTCAGGTAGAACTGGTGCTTGAACCCGTGCATTCGAGGGATGGCCAGTCCTACGAGGATGCCTATGACGACCAGCACCACGAAGAGCTCGATCAGAGAGAACCCGGAACGGCGACGGGAAGACATTCGTTCGGTTCGTGTCCGAGACAGGGTGAGTACTCGAATTATGCAGCGTCCATGCTAGGCATGGCGCGTACTCCACACAACGATGAAGTCCTTCAATACTGACGATCAGACGTTTCTAACGTCTCGCCGGACGTTTATGAACGGCGTTACTCCTTGGTTTCGAGCCAATTGCTACCAATTCCCAGGTCCACGACGAGGGGAACGGACAGCCTGGCGGCTTCCTGCATCTCCTGCTGAACCAGAGAGGAGACGTACTCGACCTCGGACGGCGGCGCCTCGAAGACCAGCTCATCGTGCACCTGAAGCAGCATGCGCGATTCCACTCGCTCACGAGCGAAGAGCGACTGAATGTGGATCATCGCGATCTTGATCAGGTCTGCGGCTGAACCCTGGATCGGTGAGTTCGTCGCCGTGCGCTCACCGAATGCACGCACGTTGAAATTGCGGTCGCGAAGCTCGGGGATGTAGCGGCGGCGCCCGAAGATCGTTTGCACGTACCCGTGCTCGCGCGCGAAGGCGACCATCGAATCGAGATACGCACGAATGCCCTGGAATCGCTCGAAATACTCATCGATAAAGCGGCGCGCATCGGCATGGTCGATTCGCAGCTGTCGCGAGAGCGCGTTGGCGCCCTGTCCGTAGATCGTGGCGAAGTTGATCGTCTTCGCGCGACCGCGCATCTCTGAGGTAACCTCTTCGAGCGAGACGTCGAAGATGATCGACGCAGTCTGGCGGTGGATGTCGCCGCCCGCGCGAAAGGCGCTCACGAACGCCGGATCATTCGACAAGTGAGCGAGGAGACGGAGCTCGATTTGCGAATAGTCGGCTGCGATCAGCGACCATCCCTCGCGGGGCACGAAGCCGCGCCGGATGTCGCGGCCGAGCTCACGGCGAATCGGGATGTTCTGGAGATTCGGATCGCTGGACGAGAGGCGACCGGTCGTCGCCACGGTCTGGTTGAACGACGTGTGAATTCGCTGCGTGAGCGGATGCACGAGCGCAGGGAGCGCATCGATGTACGTGCTCTCGAGCTTGGAGAGCTCGCGGTACTCCATCAGCTGCTCTGGGAGCACGTGTCCCATCTCTGCGAGCTCCTGCAGCACGCTCGCATCGGTCGACGGACCCGTTGCCGTGCGTTTGAGCATCGGCAGTTGCATCCGCTCGAAGAGAATCTGCCGCAGCTGAAGATTCGAGTTGATGTTGAACTCGATGCCGGCCGAAACGTAGATCTCCTGCTCGACGCGCTGTCGCTCGCGGGCGAAGCGCTCCTTGAGCGACACAAACCATTCGCGATTGATCGCAATCCCTGCCCACTCCATGTCCGCCAGGACGTCGATGAGGGGGATTTCGATGTCGTTAAACAGCGGGAGCAGCGCGTACGTCTCGAGCTGGGGCTCGAAGATCGCGCGTAGCTGGAGGGTCATGTCGGCATCCTCGCACGAGTAGTCACGAGCCGCGTCGATGGGACATTCATCGAATGGAACCGATCCCTTTCCCTTCCCGCACAGATCCTCGTACGACGTCATCGTGTGCTCGAGGAACTCCATCGCGAGCACGTCGAGCCCGTGAGAGCGCCGCCCCGGATCGAGCACGTAGCTGGCGATCATCGTGTCGAAGTCGAGCCCGCGCAGTGTGATTCCTGCCCGGCGCAGCGCGAGCAGGTCATACTTGGCGTTCTGCGCGACCTTTCGCACCGTCGCATCCTCGAGCAGCGCGCGGAGCGGCCCCATCTCGTCCGACATGAGCGGCGGCAAATTGCGCACCGCGTGCTTCCGCGCTGCCAGCAGTCTCGCCGCGATGCCGATTCCCTCGTTCGATCTCGCCGCCTTCTTTCGCGCCGCCTTCTTCGGCGGCGGCGGCTCGTCGCCGCCGAGTGTGAGGCCGCGATCTTCGGGCGCATCGGTGGGTGCACGATCGCCGGAAACATCGACCATGAGCTCACCCTGCGCGTTCTGACTCTCGCGATGCCGAAGCGGCAGGTAGTACGCCTCGCCCGGCGCAACGGCGATCGAGATCGACACCAGCGTCGAGCGCAGCGGATCGACGATCTGCGGGCTTCCGAGCTCGATGACCGTCTCTGTATCGACGGCGATGTATGGCACGTCTCGCACGCGAAGCATCAGCGCGTCGAGCGCAGGGAGTGTGTCGACGGTGACGTAGCTCGTTTCGCGCGCGACCTCCGGCGCGACGATCGCGTGATCCTTCGCAAGCCCGTGAAACTCGAGCTCCACGAAGAGATCGCGCAGGCGCGCATGATCGGGCTCCGCCAGCGCGAGCGTCTCGAGCTCGAGTGGCATCGCGAGGTCCTCGCGAATCGTGACGAGGCTCTTGGAAAGCCGTGCATCGGATTCGTGCGCGAGAAGTGCCTCACGCGGACGCTTCTTGGTGATCTCGCCGACGTGCTCGAGGATGTTCTCGAGCGAACCGTACGTGGCAACCAGCTCGCTCGCGGTCTTGTCGCCAATGCCCTTGACCCCCGGCACATTATCCGATGAGTCACCGACCATCGCGAGATAGTCGGTCACATGATGCGGAGGGACGCCGAGTCGTTCACTGGCGTTCTCCATTCCGACCCATTGCTCTTCGACGCTCGCGGGCCCGCCGCGTCCCGGGTTCAGTAGCCACACGCCTGGGCGGACGAGCTGATAGAAATCCTTGTCGCCGGATACGATGACGACGTTTACGCCGGCATCGACCCCTTGTCGCGCAAGCGTGCCAATGACGTCATCCGCCTCGTAGCCTTCGAGCGCGAGCACGCGAACGTTGAATGCATCGAGGAGCTCCTCGATGCGCTCCATTCCCCGATCGAAATCCGCCTGCAGCTCCTCACCGAGCTTTTCGCGCGTCGCCTTGTACGCGGGATATTGCTCGTGACGGAAGGAGAGCCCGGAGTCGTGCACCCAGGCGACGTATTCGGGCTTGTGCGTGTCGATGAGGCGCTGGAGAAAATTCACCACACCCCACGCCGCGGATGTGTTCTCGCCTCGACTCGTGGTAAGGGGGCGCGAGATCAGCGCGAAGAACGCGCGATAGATCAGCGCGTATCCGTCGACGAGAAAGAGTCGAGGCGATGTCGGAAGGCGGGGCTGCATCAGCGAAAGCTCACCCCGCATTTCCTTGAATTCCAGCCCGCCTGCTACATGCTACACGCGCTGAACGTTCATCGCGTGAAGTCCTTTCTCGCCCGACTGAATTTCGAACTCGACTTCCTGCCCTTCCGCGAGCGTCTTGAATCCGTCCATCGTGATCGAGGAGAAATGCACGAAGACATCTTCGCCGCCCTCTTGCTCGATAAAGCCGAACCCCTTGGCATCATTGAACCACTTCACCTTGCCCTTGGCCATCGCCGGTCTCCTGCTCGGGATCGTTCTCCTCTCACTGCAGAGGGGCAAGCCGGAGCCGGCTTGCGGCGCCTATATAAGAGCGAACTGTTTTTTTGTCAAGCTCGCCTGTATGACGCTACTGCGACTGCAATCGACGCACGACCTTGTCGAAATCCGCCTGACTCGAAGCCGTCAAACGCAGGTGGCCGACGGAGCTCTGGTTCATGAAGATCAGGCGAAGATTGTATTGCGTATAGACCCAGATCTCGGAGCGCGAGCGCGACGTCTGCCTCTGTCCGAACTGCTGTCCCGCCTGATCGGGCTCGCCGAGCGTGATGAAGACTTTGCCGCGATCGGTGAGCCATCCGGCGAGCCCGTCTTCCCGATAGCGCGTGTTCGCGGTAGCAATGCGCTTGAAATAGTCCCGAAGTGCTTCGTTTTCCGGGGATGTTGGATTCGGATCAGTTTGTTTCCAGAACGCAGCCCATGCAGCCGCGCGCTGCTCCGGCAGCGCATCGCGCATCGTCTGAATGCGTTGCGGCGAGACGAAGTAGCGAAGGTAGCTGAGTAGCTCGTCGAAGCTCGTGATGCCGAATTCGTCACCGAAGCTGAGGAAGAGCGGCGCCTGTACGCTGTCGGCCGATCCGGCGAGTGACGTCACGACGGTGACCGGACCGACTCCGATGCTCGACACGGGAAAGTCGAGTAGTGCCGAAGACAGGTCGCCCTGCCGCACAAGATTGACTGTGTCGCGCAGAATCACGACGTGCGCATCGTTGAGTACTTGTACCCCGACGCGCGCGGTGGCGGGGAGTCCGTAGCCTTCCACGTAGAGTCCGGCGAGCGTGTCGCGACCGAGCACGATGGTCGACCGCGGATTCGCGATCAGGTCGGGCACCGTGTCGGTGCGCGTCCGCGGCTTCACCTGGTAGACGCTGATCGGCGTCGAGAGTGTGTGCGCACCGAGCCGTGGGATGGTGATCGACATCTGCTGCGAGCCCGCGTTACTTCCCCCATCATCACGCACCGAGATGGAGAATACGTATGTGCCGGGTGCAACCGACAGAAACTGCTGGAAGATCACACTCTCATCCTCGCGCTGTGTCTCGTGGAACGACTGCACGCGAATGAGCTTGTGAACGTCGATGTGCCGAACCTGTGTCGAGCCCTGCGTGATGTCGATCGCAACCGTGTAGGCGGCGCGCTGCCCCCCGCCGTCCCCGTTGAAGGTGAGTGCGCGATTGGCGAAGGAGAGCGTCACCAGCGTCAGCGTCGTGTCGGGGCTGCTGCCCGCGAGATAGCGGAGCTGGCCGACGAACGGGAATGCGCCGCCCTGGGCGATCATCCCGAGTTGGCGATAAAAGCCGCTCGGGTCCGGCGCACTGCCGTTGGCGCCTGGAGGCGGTGGCCCGTTACCTTCCCCGCGTGCGCGCCCGCCGTTGTGAGTTCGAGGCGAGCAACCGATCGCCACCAGCCCGGAAAGCCCTGCCGTCAATGCACGCCGACGAAGTGTTGCCGCCATATATCCCCTTGCTCTCATCGATGGATTCTACCGACGGCATCCACCGTCGAATACGTGACCGCTCGCTTGCTCCCTTCACGCGGTGCGATTAGCTTCGGCCCGTGAGCCGCGAAAATCTTACCGGTACGACACTCGCCGGATATCTGCTGCAGGATATGGTTGGTGAAGGTGGAACGGCAGTCGTCTATCGCGCCGCGCACCCCACCCATGGCACCGCTGCCGTCAAAGTATTGAAGGAAAAGCTGCGCGCGGATAAAACCGCAGTCGCACGATTTCTTCGGGAAGCGACGTACGGCACGCGCGTCATGCATCCGAACGTGGTACGAACGATCGAGATCGGTGAAGCCGGATCCGGTGTGCACTTCCTTGCCATCGAATGGGCACTCGGCGAGCTCCTCGAAAAATACGCGAAGCAACACGTCCCGCTTCCGCCCGAGGAGGTCGGCGAGATCATCGGTCAGATCGCCGATGCCGTATACGCCGTGCACTCCGCCGGGATCATTCATCGGGACCTGAAGCCGGACAACATCATGTACGATCCGGTATCGAAAAAAGCGAAGCTGCTGGACTTCGGAATCGCCGCACAATCCGACCAGGCGCCGGAGGAGCGACTGACCCGCGCCGGCTTCTTCGTCGGCACACTCATGTACGTGGCGCCCGAAGCACTTTCCGGCCAATTGGTCACCTCGGCCGCAGATCAATACAGTCTTGCGACGATCGCGTACTACCTCTTCTCCGGATGTCTCCCGTATGCCGGAAAGTCACAGCGAGAGATGTTTTCGCAGCTTCTGTCGCAGCCACCCATTCCGCTCAATAGTGCGAAGAAAGGCTGTTCGGTGCCGGCATCAGTCGAGGCCGTGGTGATGAAAGCACTGTCCCGCAACCCATCCGATCGCTATCCCGACGTCGTCTCATTCGCGATTGCGCTCAAAACGTGCATTCATGCGCCCGTTCCCGAAGCAGCTCGAGGATCCCTGTTCTCGAGAATGAAGTCGCTCATCAAGCGCGAGCACAGCTGACTACGTGTTGGTGGTCTGGTCGACGCCACTCACGTCACCCGCCGACCGTCCCACTCTCTCGGCGCTGAATACCCCGGAGCCCTTCGCTTGTCCCGGAGCCGGGAGCCAGACGGTGAAGGTAGACCCTTTCCCGTTCTCGCTGGCGACGGTGAGCTCCCCACCCAGTAGCCGCGCGAGCCGACGCGAGATTGGGAGACCCAACCCGGTGCCACGCTGCATGGAATCCGTCCGGGGCCCGGCATTCACCTGCTCGAACTCCTCAAAAATGCGTTCCTGATCGCTGCGGGAGACGCCAATGCCTGTGTCCGCTACCTCCAATGCGATCCAACTCCCACTCTGCGGAGCGCTCGGCGTCGAGCTGTTTACTCCATCCCCCTCAGTTTCCTTTGCCACATTGATGAGTCTCGCCCGAACTGCGATGCTACCGGATGGGGTAAACTTGATCGCGTTGCCCAGCAGATTCAGCACGATCTGTCGCAGATGCATGGGGTCAGTCCGCACGCGCGGCAGCGATGTGCTGACCGAGATCGACAGAGTCAGCCCTCGCTCAGTCAGCAGCGCCTCGATCTCGCTCGTCAGATCGACGATGAACGCCTTCAGCTCGATGACCTCCCACTGCACGTCCAGGCGGCCAGCGGCCATCTTCGCAAGATCGAGGATCTGATCAACGAGCTGACGGAGATGGTTCGCTGAAGACGCGATACGCTCGACCGGCCCTGCTTGTCGGCCATTCAGCTCACCGTAGACGCCGTCCCGCAATAACTCGACGAAACCGACGATAGCATTAAGGGGTGTACGAAGCTCGTGCGACACGTTGGCGAGAAATTCACTTTTCACTCTGTTTGCGCGTAGAAGCTCGGTGGACAATCGTTCCAGCTCGGCACTCCGATCCGCCAGTCGCAGCCCCTGCCTTCGCTCGTGAAGCAGTCCGACGAGGAGGGTACCGAGTGTTACGAGTCCGACTGCCCAGAGGAGAAAGCGAACGCTCTGATCGGTGACCGGCTGGATGGCAACGAGGCGCCATGACCCTCCACCGGGAATCGGGACGCTCGTCGAGCCGGAATCAACGGGGAGAGGACGACGCCCGAGCGGCGCCATCGACCTGCTGATCGTGTCCGATGCCGTAATGATGACGACCTTCCCGTGCACCTGTGGTTCCTGTTCCTCGACGAACTCGAGAATGCTGCTATTTGTGAGCGTTCCGCCTGCGAAGCCGATGAACCTGTCGCCGACGAACAGTGGCTGGATGAGGAGAATACCGCGTTCTCCACTTCCCAGTATTCCAATCGATGAGATCTGGGTTCTATTCGACGCGTGTGCACGTTGAATGGCGTCGTGGAAGGGCGGTGCGCGTACAGTGTCGACGCGGGTACCTGGCGGTAGAACAGTGCCTGTCGGTCCAAGGAGATCCTGAAAGAGAAGCTTCCCTGTCGAATCGGTGATCCACACACGTCTGAACGCCGGTGCATATTGCACGAGTGATTGCAGGAGCGATTTTAATTGTTCCTCGCTCACGTTGCGGCTGGGGTCAAGATAGAGACCACGCACCGATTGAAGCGCCTGCGCGTGCATGGCGAGAAAGCCCTCGACCCGGGCCGCGGATTCGACCGCCTGAATCTGTACGCGAGAGCGATTGGAATCCGCAAGCGCGCGATCGATAGCGAAGATTCCACCGAGCGCGAAGAGCAGGGAGACTACGAGAGCAACGGAAGATGGGCGCAATCTTCCTATCAGCATCCCTCCGTCCTCTCATGGTTCGGGGACATATTCCGCGACATCAAGTTGAATCGCATTCTCCCAAACCTACGCTCGAATGACTGAACATGTGCAGCTCATTCACTTGCTTGCCGCCCGATCAGCGCGACGCGGCAATTTCACACTGGCCTCAGGTCGGCAGTCCACACTGTACATTGACGCACGATTGACGACAATGAGTCCAGAGGGACTCGTCGTCATTGGATCGCTCGGGTTCAGAACGATTCGCGAAAGCTGGAAGGTTGATGCGATAGGTGGGCTTACGCTTGGAGCAGACCCTATTTCGTACGCTATCAGCTACACGAGTGGACTGACAGATCACCCACTGCGTGCATTCACGGTGCGGAAAGAGGCCAAGACACATGGCACCGGCAAGCTGATCGAAGGACCGTTTCAGGCCGGTGATCGTGTGGTCGTGATCGAGGATGTGATCACGACTGGAGGGTCAGCCCTCAAGGCTGTCGCGGCTGTACAGGCGGCTGGTGGAACGGTTACCGGTGTGCTGGCGCTCGTCGACCGTGAAGAAGGAGGGCGTGAGGCAATAGAAGCTGCTGGTATTGCCGTTATCTCGCTCGTAACCGCCCGCGAGTTAATGCCGCTGATTGCCTCGTAGCTTCGCAGAAGGGGTACTGGAAATTCCAGCAAGCCAGCGGAGGTTTTCCGTAAGCGGATTGAAGGCGCGCAACGTGGTCGCGTACGGAAGTACGAGTTCCTCGCGAAAACGATGGAGCATTCCCTCACCATCGTATCGATGACGAAACTCCAGTGCCGTGATCGAGAGCAACGTACGCACATGCCTGCCGAAGCTCTGCGGTGACGAGTACTCGAGATGGTTGGCAACGTTCGCAACCGAAAGCCCCGGATTCTCGAACACGCGTGCAGCGTGTGTGAGCCGAGCCATGGCGAGATATCGCTTGGGGGCGGGAAGATGTGCCCGAAAAAAACGACTCATTAGGGTACTGGGCACTACTCGCAATTCCATCGAGAGCATCCGAACGGTGCTCGTCCGAAGTCCTGGCTGGAAGATGGTTTCGAAAAATTTCCAGCAGTCATCAGGCACTCCGACGAGATCGAGCGAGAGCTGCGCGAGCGCGATCTCTTCGATGTCTCGTGTACGGTCGTGCATTAAGACCTCGCGGAGCTCTCTCCATCCTCCAGGCTCGCGCACATCGACGAGTGCACGCACGCCTGACTGCCCGAGGGATAGTACTGCTCGAGGAGTGCCGGCTTCGAATTGTGTGAGTAGTGCAACTGCAGGAATCCGAGGAAACTCACGCACGATACGTCCGAAGCGTGACGCATCCTCTTCGCCCCCACATCGCGTAACCGAGACTACGACCGCACTCACACGCTGTGCACGAAGATCTCCGATGAGATCATCAATCGAATCCCGATGTACTGTTCGATAGAAGCCTTCACCCGCTGCGTCAACCCGTGATCGCTCACCGGGCATGAGCATCGTGGCAACAGGAGTCAGCGTACGAGAGGGTGGATTAGCGGAGAGCCGCATACGACACCATAACCAATGGGTGGGACTAGAAGGAAGTCGACCAGGACTTCACAACCGTATTTGGCAGCGTCAGCGTGTCGTCAGCGTAGCTTTTTGCTATACTACAGAGACATAATCAGGGTTGGTCGGACGGTCGCGACGGCGTGTTGCCATCGAGGAAAGTCCGGGCTCCAGAGGGTAAACCGCCAGGTAACACCTGGGCACCTCGTTCATCCGTGAGCGGTGGTGACGGATAGTGCCACAGAAAATAAACCGCCGGCGGTTTTTGGCCGGTAAGGGTGAAAAGGTGAGGTAAGAGCTCACCGCACAATCAGTAATGGTTGCGGCATGGTAAACCCCGGTCGGAGCAAGGCCAAATAGGCGGCGAGGGATGGCCCATCTCGATCAAGACGCCGCGGGTAGGCTGCTAGAGCGTATGAGCGATCATACGCCGAGAGAAATGACCGTCCGAGCAGGAAACTGCTCGACAAAACCCGGCTTATAGATCATCCCGTTTATGTCGTCCGATCTCCGGCAATCGCATTGATTGCCGGAGATCGGACGTATCCGTCCAGGACGAATCGGCATGAGTCTCGTGGGGTTCGGGGGTTACGAATAAAGCAAACGCCCACAAGGATACCCAATGTCGTCCCGCAGCTCCTTTTACCGGATTATGGCCCTGATCTGCACATGCAGTTGCTCACCAGTGCATCGTGAACAACCGGTAGCTACAAAACCCGTCTCACATGATTCCGTAAGGGTTTCCCCAATCGATGGTTGGCTTCCACGTCAGGCAGCGACAGCTGGACATTACGTGATTGAGGACAGTTCTACCATTTCTGTCAACAACAACTCTACACAGACTTCGTCGATCAACAGTAGAATAGTGTTTACGTTGACGATGCAACTCGTGGGGGATTCCGCTGTGCTCCAGGCGAGAGTCGATTCTCTCTTCGTGTCAGCTCATCCACCGATGCTAAGAGCCACTTTCGATAGTAGTCTCTCGCAGACGTTCCAGGCAACTTTATCCTCGACAGGTAAAGTCCAAAAAATTGATCGCGCTGTCGGTAATTTCTGTGTTGGGGGACAAGACCCGGTAGCATCACGGATTCTCGACTTCACCGTTAGCTATCCACAGCACAGAATCAAGGATGGCGACAAGTGGGCAGACACTACGCATATCACTACATGCCGTGGAAAAACACCGTTACGTCAGGAGAGCACACGGCAATACGAATTGCTTGGTCGCATCGCTCTACCGACTTCCTCAGCAATGAAGATTCGGCGAATCACTTCCACGCATTTTCTCGGAGCCGGAACAAATTTGCAAGACCATATTGAGATCGAAGGATCCGGAATAAATACCACAACACTTTATATCGACGACGCCACCGGATTCCTACTTAACGCCAGTAGTAAGTCCACTTCGACTTTCAGTATCTCGACCACCAGAGGATCATACTCATTCATCCAGAATATCCTCACGGACATTGCTCGTCGCTAAGAACTTCTTAGTCGACCAATCTGAGTGGCATGATGAGACACATGTACTTTGCAGAATCATCCCAACCAACAGGCTCCACGGTGGCAGCTCTTTCCGGAGCCTTGAAAGTGAGCTTCACCTCATCAGTTGGAAGATTTCTGAGGATCTCGAGGAGATAACTTGCGTTAAAACCAATATCAAGCGAATCTCCCTCAAAGTTGATTGGAAGCTCGTCTTGCGCCTCACCAAGATCTGGTGTTTGCACACTGAATTTGAGCATTCCAGAATTGAAAGACATTCGGATACGATGTGTCTGATCAGACGCAATTACAGACATACGTTTCAACGCCTGGATCAGTGCATTCCGATCTGCGAGTGCAATTCGATCATTGTCCTTGGGAATTACCTGCTCATAATTCGGATATGGACCTTCGATCAAGCGTGTATAGACCGCAGTGAATGGTGATCGGAATCCAAGATGATTGTCCCCACGTGCAATTTCGAGCTCTTCTTCCGCAGGAAAGAGCCGGCGAATTTGCTCAAGCGCCTTTGGCGGAATAATGAGATCACTTGACGGCACTCCAGCGGCACTTATTGGAATCTCCATCTTCGCCAATCGATGTCCGTTAGTCGCAACCATTCGCATTTGATCTGGACGCAACTCCCAAAGAACACCATTAAGAATTGGCCGACTTTCTTCCGTCGAAGACGCAAATGCTGTATGAATGATCAGTTTCTGCAAATCGCCAGAACGGATCCGCCAACTTTCACCGAAGCGAATGGAAGGAAAACTTGGAAACTCATCTTTTGGCAGACCAAGTAATTTGAACTTAGACCGACTACACTCGAGCGTAACTTTCTGCTCCCCGCTCGCGCTAACTTTTACCGGCGCGGACGGCAACTCGCGGACGATTTCTACCAGTTTCTTCGCTGGAATTGTGATCGCCCCCTGAACATCCACATCAGCCATTACTTCTGTACTGACCGCCATATCCAGGTCGGTACCGGAAAGACGAATCCCGCGTTCTGTCGTCTCAACAAGAAGATTCGCGAGAACAGGGAGGGTTGTCTTTGCGGGAACGCTCGCGGCTACAGCGCTCAATCCTTCCTGTAGTTTTTCACGAGCGATCGTAAAGCGCATTCCAGCTCCTCAGTTCGTGGATGAAAACGGGTAGTACACTACTGCTTTTATATATGTAATAGGAATTAGTAGTAGCAGTAGATAATGCTTATATGTGGAGAATGGTCTTAAAGGGCTTCAGATCATGAAGATATGAATTACTGAGATCTGTGAAAAAGTTGGTGATATAAACAGTAATCAACTTTAAACGTTCACGGTGATATCCTGGTGTGGGGACTACCTTGGGAGGATTCTTAAATTATCTCGTAAGGACGTGAAACGGCGTTTGTATTGAGGATCTTTCTGAAGCTCGATGACTTTCTCCAAACTATGAATAACAGTAGAATGATCTCGGCCACCAAAAGCTGCACCGATTTCGACGAGTTGTAATCCAAGAAGCTCTCGGATCAAATACATGGCAGTTTGGCGGGGAACGGTAAGATGTTTAGTACGACTTTTTGAACATAATCCCTCAATTGTGACACCCCACTCCTGAGCAGTAGCAGCTTTGATTGTCATAACGTCAAGCCGTACTATCGCATCAACAGAATCATCTGTTTCGGGTTTGAGTTTATCTCGTAGTGCTTCTCGAGCAAGACCAATAGTAACTGGCTGATGTTTCAGTGAGGCATAAGCCAGTAGACGTATAATAGAGCCTTCGAGTTCACGTACGTTGGACCAGACATGATGAGCGATGAATTGAATAACTTCGACTGGTATCGCAAGCTCGAGGTGATCGAGATGTGCTTTATTTTTCAGAATTGCGATTCGATGCTCGAGATCTGGCGGTTCGACGTCGGCAACCATTCCCCACTGAAATCGACTTACCAGGCGGTTCTCGAGTCCTGGAATGTCTCCGGGTGGTCGATCACTGGTTAGTACGATCTGACGTCCAGCTTCGTAAAGAGCATTGAATGTGTGGAAAAACTCTTCTTGAGTAGCTTCTGTGCGTTTTAAAAAATGAACGTCGTCTACAAGGAGCAGATCTACCTCTCTATACCGTTTACGGAACGCAGCTGTGGTTCTCGTTTGTATTGCTAAAACAAGCTCATTTGTGAATTGCTCTGTCGCGACGAAGCATAGACGCATTTCGGGCGCCTTCTCAAGAATTTCGTGAGCAATCGCCTGCATGAGGTGTGTTTTTCCGAGTCCAGTCTGCCCGTAGAGAAATAACGGATTGTAAACTTTACCTGGTGATGCCGCAGCAGCCTGAGCAGCAGCAGTCGCGAGCTCATTTGATTTCCCGATAACGAAATTTTGGAACGTGTAGCGGGAACTGAGTTGTGGGTTTGAGCGTGGTTGTGATTTAGCGCTAGGCTCTCGGGTTTCAGGAAGTGGTGCGACAAAAAGATCCATTTGCGGCCGTCCACGCCGTTCCTCATCAACTTTAAAAACAATGTTTATTGGATGCCCCAGCGCTACTGGCGCATAACTGGCTAGTAACTGTGCGTGTTTTGACTCGTTCCACTCGGCTGTAAACCGATCTGGCGCACCAATAGTGATCGTGTCGCCATCGAGCTGCAGCGCAACCGTCGGCTCCAGCCAGGTCTTAAACGTCTGGGCCGGTAAGTCACCACGCGCTCGATCGAGTAAGCGCGTCCAAATTTCGACTGCAGTCAAAGCCATTATTCCATGTGGAAAAGTCTGGGGGACGCGAAGGTAGACCTGCTGGACAAAGAAGTCAACGAAGTCTTCGATCGCGCTCAACGCCGCAGTAGTCAACCGCTTGAGATTAGTTGACGTATGTCTCTACAGTGACTATCTTTAGCGTTCTGCGTTTACCGACTTTTCTCTGCACTGCATGTTGGAGTTTTCATGGGCAAGCCCACCTACCGACCCCGCAATAAGCGCCGCATCCGGACGCACGGCTTTCGCGAACGCATGGCTACGCGTTGGGGACGCGATGTGCTCAATCGGCGCCGGAAGAAAGGGCGTAAGCAGCTCACCGTGCAACTTCCTTCGAAGTATGCAGGCGCCTGACGCATTCTGCAGATAACCGCTTCCCACGCAGTCATCGTCTCACGCGGGGAGTTGAATTGCGTCTTGTTCTACGAGAAGGGAAGCGGATTCAGCTCGAGAATCTCGAGCTCCGAATCGTCGCTTCCCTTCTGCATCATCCCCGCATAGGCTTCGTCGTTCCCAAGCATGGTCGCTCCATCGTAGAGCGTAATCAGCTGAAGCGACGACTCCGGGAGATCATCCGCCTGAACATCCTGCAGCGGATTCCTTCCGTCGATATAATCATTCGGGCTCGGCCCGAAGCCTATTCTGCCTCCTTCGCTTCCCTCGAGCGCGAGCTTCTCTCCGGTAGGGAACGCATCGAGCGACTCTTCAAGGCACAGTGATGAGGTGGCTCCTGATGTCGCTTGTGCGGGGTTATCAGATCGTTCTGTCTCCTGCTCTTCCTGCATCCTGTCGTTTCTTCCCGAGTTGTTCCGCCTACGCAATCGAAGCACTCGAGCGGCACGGTGCGCTAAAGGGATCTGCACTTACCATTCGTAGACTTGCCCGGTGTCAGCCATTCTGTACGGGTGGCTACGATCCCGTGCCGTAATCTCTTCGTAATTCATGGAAAAACGACTTCTCATAGCTCTCGCTCTGGCTGCGATCGTCATCGTCGTATCCCAGAAGCTCTTTCCAGCTCCACCTGTACCCGTGAAGCTGGCTGAAGATAGTACCACCCTCGTGAGTGCGAAAGATTCTGCGGTTGCAACGCGCAGACTCGATTCGGGTGTAGCTATAAGTGTTGCGACAACAAGCAGTCCTTCCGTCGCCGGCAAGATGGAAGTCGCGGAAGCAACTTCGGACACATTAAGTGTGGTCACGCTGAAGGCAACGTACTACTTCACACCCATGGGCGCGGCGCCACTAGATGTCGTGCTCAACGACTATCGCGTGATGCCGAAGGCCAGTAATCGGAATGTAAAACTCGGTCGGCCTCACGTCCCGCTCCTGAGCTATGCCGTGCTGAGGGGGAGAGACACCCTCGAACTCGACAAAGTCAAGTTCAGCGTCGACACGATTGCTCACTCGGCAATCCCCGGCATCGCCTTCGTCGCCGACGTTCAGGGTGCACGTGTGTCGATTGCTTACGCGTTCAATGGCGAGGGATACCTCGCCAACGTACGCGGGAGCGTAAAGGGCATCGACTCGACATCGGTGCTGTTGATCCGAATGCATAAAGGACTGCCGTTCGTCGAAGCAGATTCCTCCGACGATCTCCGAAGCCTCGCCTACGTTGCGAAGCCTCTCCACGAGGACGCGCATAGCATCGCCTTCACGAAACTCGATTCTCTTGCGCCGAGCGTCGAGCGCGATTCTCTCGCGTGGGTGGCGAGCAAGAATAAGTATTTCCTGCTCGCGATAATCGCAACAGCGCCGGGAAAACCATTCGGAGCCGCGGTATTCACACGTGGCCCTCACGAGCCGAAGGCAGTGAGCTCTGCTGACGCCCTGATCCTCCAACCGTTGACTCAAAGCGGCGAATTCGCCTTCGACATGTACACCGGGCCGCAGGAATGGCGCCGTCTCCATCAGATGGGGCGGAATCTCGAGCACGTGAATCCGTATGGCTCGTTTCTCAGACCCATAGTCCAGCCATTCGCAACGATCGTCATGCAGGTCGTGCTCTGGATTCACGATCGCTTAAAGATCAACTACGGATGGGTGCTGATCATTTTCGGCATCACGATTCGCCTCCTGCTCTGGCCGCTGAACCAAGGTGCCATGCGCAACAGCTTGAAGTTGCAGCGCATCCAGCCGCAGCTGCAGGAAATTCAGAAGAAGTACAAATCAAATCCGGAAAAGCTGCAATCGGAAATGAGTAAGCTCTATCGAGATCACGGCATGAGCCCCTTCACGCCACTCGCAGGATGCCTTCCGATGCTCATCCCAATGCCGGTGTTATTCGCACTGTACTTCGTATTTCAGAACACTATTGAATTCCGTGGCGTGTCTTTCCTCTGGCTTCCGGATCTTTCACAGCGCGATCCCCTTTTCATCCTGCCGGCTGTAATGGGTATCTCGATGTACGTGCTCTCTTGGATCAGCTTGCGGTCAGGTCCGCCAAATCCACAGGCGAAGACGATGGCGTATATCTTTCCTGTAATGATGGTGGTTTTCTTCTGGCGCCTGGCAGCCGGGCTGAATCTGTACTACGCCGTCCAAAACGTCGCGACACTTCCCCAGCAATGGTTGATCGCGCGCGAGCGCGCAAAGTTGGCCGACACTCCAGCGAGTGGATGACAGCCACACCGTGACGCCAGCAGCCGTGCCGCCAGCTCGCGAGCGGCTTCGCATCACCTACGTCGGCCACGCCACGCTCCTGCTGCACTTCGCAGACGTGTGTGTGTTGACGGATCCAAATTTCGACGACAAGCTCGGCTATTTTCTCCCTCGCGTTACGAAACCAGGGGTGGAGTTGGCCGACCTTCCCCATGTGGATGCGATACTGCTGACGCACGCGCATGCAGATCATCTGTCGTTTCGAACACTGCGCGCGCTCCCTGCCGGAATTGTAGTGTATGCACCTCCCGTAATTTCCCGGTGGCTGCAGCGCGCCGGCATCGCATCCGCACGTCCGCTCGCAGCGGGGGAGCGGGTGCAGATCGGCGCGCTCACCATCACCAGCGCGCGCGCGACGCATGTCGGTGCCCGCTACGGGATCGACAGATGGCGCGGTGACGCGCACATGTATCTGCTCGATGACGGTACGTCGTCGGTTCTCTTCACCGGAGACACCGCAATCACGCCTGTGGCGGCCGATCTGGTACGGCAGATCGCCCCGCGCCGAGTGGATGTTGCGCTGCTGCCGATTGGCGATGCGCCGTGGTGGAAGCGGTATCTCTTTCGGCGCGGGCATCTCACGCCGGAGGACGCGCTCACCCTGTTCGAGCAGGTAAATGCCAGGCTGTTCGTCCCCTTCCATTGGGGCACTTTCCGCCACGTCACCTCGGGCGCGCACGACGCGATCAACGTGCTTCGCGCACTGCTTCCGAAGTATTCGCGACGCCCCGACGTACGGATCATCGTACCGGGCGAAACGCTGCACCTGACGGTCGACGAACGATGACAATGCGTGCCGGCATCCTGCCGGGAGCGAATGATACCATCGTTGCCCAAGCGACCGTCGGTGCCAGAAGCGCCCTTGCGGTGATTCGGATGTCGGGTCCGGACTCGCACCGGATCGGCGCCGCACTTCTGTCTCCGTGGCGCGCGACGCCGCGCGTGTCATATCTGTCCACGTTGCGGGATCCAACGAGCGGGCGGGAGATCGATCGCGGCATTGTGACCGTGTACTCCGGACCTTTCTCGTATACGGGAGAGGATATGATCGAGCTGTCGCTCCACGGCGGCGAAGTCGGACCCGCACTCGCGATCAATGCGCTGCTCGCGTCCGGCGCGAGGGCGGCACTTCCTGGAGAGCTCACGCGACGCGCGCTGCTCAACGGGAAGATGGATCTGCTGCAGGCGGAGGCAGTCGGCGATCTCATCGACGCGCGGTCGCGCGCGATGCACGCCGTTGCCCTCGGCCAGCTCGCCGGGCATCTCTCGGCCCGACTGACTGCATTGCGCGCGCAGATCATCGAGATCGAGGCGCTCCTCGCTTACGACGTCGACTTTCCCGAAGATGATGATGGCCCGGTCGATCGCAGCCGCATTCAACGCGCGGCGCAGGTCACACTGGCCACGCTCGATGCGTTGCTCGCCACCACGGCGACGGGAGAGATGATTCGCGGCGGTGCGGCAGTGGTCATCGCAGGCGCGCCGAACGCCGGCAAGTCATCGCTCTTCAACGCGCTTGCCGGAACCCGTCGCGCGATCGTCACCGACATCCCGGGCACCACGCGCGATGCGCTCGAAGCGATGATCGACATCGAGCAGTGGCCCATCCGTCTCGTCGACACCGCCGGGCTGCGCGCGAGCGATGACATGGTCGAGCGGCTCGGGATCGAAGTAGCGGAGGAACACGTCGTGAACGCGGTGCTCGTGCTCGTATGCGGCGAGAACGTGGAGTCGCTCTCGATGGCGATCGAGAGTGTGCGTCGACTCACGCGTGCTCCCTTGATCGCAGTTGGAACCAAGAGTGATACGGGGGAGATCTCAGCGGTGGCGGAGACTACCTTGCTCTCGCTCCACGGCGTAACCGCCGAGCTGCGTTACGTGCCCGTGAGCGCGCGTACGGGTGAGGGGCTTGCATCGCTCACGAAGAACATCGCCGAGATTCTACAGCGCGATCGCACTGCGCTATCGAGTGAGAATCCGATCATCACGCGTGAGCGACATCGCACTGCGCTCGCGAGCGCGCGGGCGGAAGTCGCGGAGTTTCTCGAGCTATGGGAACGGGCGAGTGGGCTACCGGCAACTGTCGCCGCCGTGCACCTGCACAGCGCGCGAGGCTATCTCGAGGAGCTCGTGGGAGTGCTCGATGTGGAAGACGTACTCGACCGCGTCTTCAGCTCGTTCTGCGTTGGTAAATAGCGTTACGCTGAGGCGGCGGTGAGATTCGAGATCGCGGAGATCTCGTCCGCGCTCGCGCGTACCGTCCACGCCATGCCGCGTTCGGTAACCGCGCGCTCGACCATGCGGCTGCCGAGGTAATAGCCAGCGCGCTCGGGGAGCACGTACTGGTCGATGGTGCGTGACTCGTCGCTGAGGCCGTCGGAGAGATAGCGGAGGCGCAATCCCAGCCCTGATCGCTCGAGATCCGGCGCGACCGAGCGGGCGAGTACACCCTCGAGCTCGCGGATGCGCGCATACTGACGCCGCGAGTATCCATAGTACTCCCATTCGGCGTGACCTGGGCTCACTACGCGGGCGACTTCGACCGCGATCCCCTCGTTGATCACGTGCTCGCGCAACGTCGCGCGGCGACCGGTCTCCCAATAGCTATAGTAGCCATCGGACTCGGTGATGAGTTGACGCAACGTGCTGCGGCTCGAAGGCGACGTATAGCGCACCGCATGTGCAATTTCGTGCGCCAGCCAGAGCGGGATCAAAGCCGGGTCGAGGCCGAGCCCCTGTGTATCGGGGTTTGCTACTCCGGTGAAATGCTCGAGGCAGACGAAGGCAATGCCGCGCCCATCGGAGACGAGCTCGCCCGCGTTAGCCGCGCCGACGCCGACCATCAGCACGACATCGATGTCGGAATCGAGCTCGAGGAGCGTGCCGCAGCGATACTCCGTTTCCCTCGCCAGCGAAACGACATCAGTTCGTTCCAGCATGGCGCGCAAATCCTGCCGATCGGCCCGCATGACCGAGCGAGCTACGTCATCGAAGTGTGATGTGTCGGGATCGAGTACGTAGTTGCGCCAGTATGGCTCGAGAATGCGGAGGTGGGACGTGTAGTAGCGCCGGTACGCGGCGACTGGGTCTGAGCTGTCGAGCAGTGCAAAAAAATCAGGTATCAGATTTATCAGCATTCAGACCGGGGGCGCGTGAGGATGGCGCGACGTCCGTCCGGCGGACGGGTGAAGATAGTCTTGGCCTTACAGTGCAACAAGGGCGCTTCGATGTGCTGGCACGCAATTTCCTTCTGTCGTGCACATGAACGTGCCGGAGCCCAGCATGACGACGTTGAAACACATCGAACTCACCTGCCCCATCTGTCATCACTGCTTCGATTCGCAAGCGGTGCTGTCGACGAACTCGTTCGGTGGAAAGCGAACCGACTTTCACGAACGCGCGGCGGGAGCGCAGCCGCTGCCCTATCTAATACATCTCTGCTCGCGCTGTGGCTACGCCGGAAGCGAAAGAGATTTTGGGGACGAGGCGGATGTGAGTCCGATGCTGAAGGAGCACGTGTGGGATGAGCTCGCGCCGCGATTGAGCGAAGGTGCGCTAACGGGCTCCGAGAAGTACGAGTTCGCCGCAAAGGTCGCGCTGTGGCAGGCCGCGGAGCCGCGTCGCATCGCGGACCTGCTGCTGCGCGCCGCGTGGTGCTGTGTGGACGAAGGGGACACGGAGGCGGAGCGATATTTCCGGCGGCGGTCGGCGTGGATGTTCGAGCGGTCGCTCGAAACCTTCGACGGTGTCGAGCGGGACGAGCGCGCCGTGCTCACATATCTGGTGGGCGAGCTATGGCGCCGGATCGGCGATTCCTCCATTGCGTCCGAGTGGTTCGACCGCGTTGCCGGCGAGGTGCTGGATCCCAATGCACAGGAGTGGTTGATCGCGGCTGCGAATCAGCAGCGCGATTGCCCGCGCGAGTGGTTCGGCTAGCCGACGCTACGCATCGGGGCGCGTTCCGAAGATCCGGTCGCCTGCGTCGCCGAGTCCGGGAAGGATGAACCCTTGCGCATTGAGCTCGCGGTCGAGTGCGGCTGCGTAGATCTTCACGTCGGGGTGGGCGGCGAGCATGCGCTGCACACCGGCGGGCGCCGCGACCAGACAGAGAAAGCGGATGCGCGTCGCGCCGGCGCGCTTGAGTGATGTGACCGCCGCCACCGCGCTGCCTCCCGTCGCCAGCATTGGATCGAGTACGAAGAACTGGCGCTCGGCAGCGTCTCCGGGAACGCGGAAGTAGTAGTCGACCGGCTCGAGTGTCTGGTGGTCGCGGTAGAGTCCGATGTGTCCGACGCGCGCGGAGGGGACGAGTCGAAGCACACCGTCGACCATGCCGAGTCCGGCGCGGAGGATCGGGACGAGGGTGAGCTTCTTCCCGGCGACGCGCTGCGCGGTCATGCGCTCCATCGGCGTGTCCACGTAGACCGGCTCGAGGGCCAGATCGCTGGTGGCCTCGTAGGCCATCAGCATGGCGATCTCCTCGACGAGCTCCTTGAAGATCTTGGTCGGTGTAGCGCGGTCGCGAAGGATCGAGAGCTTGTGCTGGACCAGGGGATGGCCGGTAACCGACAGGTTGGGCAGCGAAGGGGTGGTCAGCATGCGGCTGAAGGTACTAACTTCGCAATCATGAAAGAATACCAGGCGGTCGTGCTGAAGCTGTCGCGCCGTGCTCATGACGACGAGGACGCGCTGACGGATCTGCTGAACGAGCGCAGTCGCGGCGGGTGGGAGCCTGCGCTTCTGTCCCAGGATGGTGCGCGCATGACGGTGGTCTTTCAGCGCGCATTGCCGGCGTCTCGCAAAGAGAAGTGACCGAGCGCGCGGCGGTGGTTCCGCGTCCGCGTGCCGATGCCGCGGAGCGCATCCTTCGTGCTGCGATCCGTCGCATCGTGGCATCGGGCGCGGCGGCGCTGACGATGCACGAAGTATCGGAGGAGGCGGGGGTGAGCAAGGGGCTCATCCACTATCACTTCCACGACAAGGAAACGCTGCTCGCGCGCATGGTGGAGTGGATGACGCGCCATCTCGTGGGGCGAGAGCGTGCCGCGCTCGCGGAGTCCATTCCACGCCATGCGATCGACGATTTGTGGAAGTGGCTGGAGTCGGAGCTGGAGCGCGGGCAGATCCGCGTGCTGCTCGAGCTCGCGGAGTGGCGCGGGCCGCTCGTGCAGAGCGCGATCCGGGAGTCGGCGATCGCACGCCGCGATGCGTCGACGGCATCGATCGAGCATCTCTTCTCGCTGCTCGGGCTGCGTCCGCGGATCCCGGCCCAGCTGCTCGCGGATGTCGTGGTGGCGTTCATCGACGGGCTGTCGATCGCGATTGCAATCGATCGCGAGAAGAATGCACGGGCGGCGTTCGATGTGTTCTGGCTCTCGCTGCTGAGTCTCACTGAGTAGCGAGCCGCGCACGGGCAGCTCGACGTGAGCGAACCCCGCTCGCTTTTCGCGCGCCTGTTCGGCGCGGTGGTCGTCGCGGCCCTGCTGCTCTGGCTGTCGTTCATGGCTGCCATCGTCGATGCCGGGCGGCGGAACGAGGCGAGGACTGCCGATGCCATCGTCGTGCTCGGGGCCGCGCAGTACGAGGGGCGCCCTTCGCCGGTGCTGAAAGCGAGGCTCGATCACGCGGCAGCGCTGTGGGCGCAGAGGCTCGCGCCGCGGATGATCGTGACGGGCGGGCGTGGGGTCGGGGACACGACGAGCGAGGCTGCGGTGGGGATGCGGTATCTCGTGCAGCGGGGAGTGCCGGCGGATTCCATTTCGATGGACATGGAAGGGCTGACGAGCAGCCAGTCTATGGTAGCGGTGCGCCGATTTCTGGGACGGAGACCAAATCCGACGGTGATTTTGGTCAGCGATCCGTTCCATATGCTGCGGCTGTCGATCCTGGCGCGGCGACTACATATGAATCCCTTGCTATCGCCGACGCGAACGAGCCCGATTTCCACACGGCCTGGGCAGCAGCTTCGCTACATTCTGGCGGAATCGCTCAAGGCTCCCTATGCGCTGCTGGTGGGTGCGCATTGAACGCCGAACGAGGGCATACCCGGAGCCCGTATTTGCGTCTTTCAATGGGTTCCGTCACCCCTTCCCTCTTGCGCTAAAGCCAATGATACTGTCACATTGGAGCCGCGAAGTGTCACATTACGTTAACACGTGAAACGAAAGGGCTCGGGACGGATCTACGAGCCTCATCAACGTATGGCGTTCTCACTGCGGGTAGCTACCATGCCCCATGACGTAGCTGTTCCCGAACACTCTGCCGATTCCTGTTTCTTGGTCGGCGAGGACAATCGAACGAGGCTGCTGGTCGCACTCGAGCTGCGTCAACGAGCGCTCGCTTGCGGTGGACAACATCATCGCCAACCTACCCGCACCATCCCGTTCCCACTTTCCGGCATCAACTCGCTTCCCACGCGCTGGGCGTCGGTTAGCGCGCCCAGACACTCCGCCGGCAAGCGCCGGAGTGCGTAGCTGCTTCATGCTGGATCATTGCAGGATGGGAGAAATTCCCCCCACGTGTTTTCCGGAGGTTTCTGAATGCGTATGACTCGTACTGTGGCTCTCGTCGTCGGCGGGCTGGTGCTCTCGACCACGCTGAGCGCGCAGGAGCAGGTAGAAACGATTACGAAGAAGTCTGTGACGCGGGAGCCGACGTTCACGAGCGTCACCGATGACATGCTGAAGAACGCCCGCACGGATGGTAAGAACTGGGCGATCTACGGCCGCGATTACACGAACCAGCGCTATTCGCCGCTCGCGCAGGTCACTTCGGCGAACGTCGGCTCGCTCCGAATGTCGTGGATGTACCAGACCGGCATCTCGCGCCTCGGCTCGTTCGAGACGAGCCCGGTGGTCGTCGACGGCGTGATGTATCTGACGACGCCCTACAACACGGCGATGGCGGTCGATGCGCGCACGGGCCAGCAGATCTGGCGCTACGAGCACAAGCCGAGCATCACCGCGCCGATCTACTGCTGCGGTCCGAACAATCGTGGCGTCGCGATCTCCGGCGGAACGGTCTACATGGGCACGCTCGATGCGCGGCTCGTCGCGCTCGATTCGAAGACGGGCGCCGTGAAGTGGGACGTGGAAGTCGCCGATCCCGAGGCGGGCTACAGTCTGACGATCACGCCGCTCATCGTCGACAACGAAGTCATCGTCGGTACCTCCGGGGCCGAGTACGGCATTCGCGGTTTCGTGCGCGCGTACAACAAGGACGACGGCAAGCCGATGTGGACGTTCTACACGCTGCCGGACAAGGGATGGGAAGGCAACTTCGCCGAGAAGACCGGCGAGGGCGAAGACCTCAAGCGCAACATCACCGCGGAGAAAGCGGCGATGGCACAGTACGGAGATGCGTGGAAGCGTGGCGGCGGGTCGGTGTGGATGACGCCAGCCTACGATCCCGCTTCGCACAACATCTTCTTTGCCGTTGGCAATCCGTCGCCCGACCTCGATGGCACGGTTCGTCCCGGGGACAATCTGTACACCGAGTCGATCGTCGCGATCGACGCCCGTACGGGCGAGTACAAGTGGCACTACCAGCAGGTTCCGCACGATGTGTGGGACTTCGACGCCACGAGCCCGCCGGTCATCGTCAAGCTGAAGAACGGCAAGACGGCGGTCGCGGAAGCCGGCAAGACGGCGTTCGTGTACGTGCTCGATGCGGAGACGGGGAAGCTGATTCGCAAGTCGGAAGAGTTCAACAGACACGAGAACTACTTCGTGCAGCCGACGGCCGATGGCGTACGCATGCTGCCTGGCGCGAACGGTGGATCGGAGTGGTCGCCGCCGGCGGTCAATCCGAAGCTTGGTTACATGTACGTGCTCGGTCTCGAGCAGCCGATGAACTACATCACGCACTCGGCGCCGCTCGAGAAGGGGAAGCTCTGGCTCGGTTCTGCGTTCAAGGCCGTGCCGGGTGAGAAGCAGTTTGGGACGTTCACGGCGATCAACCTGAACACGGGGAAGCGCGCGTGGCAGGTGAAGACGGATCAGCCGATGATCGGTGGCGCGCTGGCGACGGCCGGAAATCTCGTCTTCACGGGCGAGGGGAACGGTCACTTCAACGCGTACAACGCGACGACGGGAAAGACGCTGTGGACGTTCCAGGCGGGCGCAGGCTGTAATGCTCCGCCGGTCACATACTCGCTGGACGGCAAGCAGTACATTGCCGTTGCATGCGGTGGGAACTATCAGCTCGGCTATTCGTTGGGCAATGCGGTCATGGTGTTCGCGCTGCCCGGCGGCGCGCCTGCTGCGAAGAAGGGGAAATAATCGCAGCAACGCGGGACGGGCCTTCGGGCTCGTCCGGCGTGTTCTGCGTGGAGGATACGGTGGGTAGTCACGGGAAGCTGTGGGCGCTCGGTACGCTGGGACTCGGACTCTTGTTGGGAAGCGCGGCGGCACCGGTGGCTCGCAGGCAGGCGCCGACGCAGCTCGCGGGACGGGACTGGCAGAAGTTCGGCCCGAGGGAGAAAGACGCGTACGTCGCGGGCTTCATCGCTGGTGCGGCCGTGCGCGGAGGTACGGCGGCGATGAGTATGGATACGACGCCGAGCAAGGCGATCGATGCGATGCGAGCAGCAAAGCAGCTTCCGTTTCCGTATTCGGTGTCCGTTTACGCATCACAGATCGACGATTACTACTGGTGGGAAAACCATTTGGACGTTCCAATCGTCGATGTTATGGTCAGAACCGATTTGCAGCTTCGCTCTCATTGAATCACGCCGTTCGCGGCGCAATCCGTTTGCGGGGAGGTGGCATCGGAAACTCGTTTGATGGAAACTCGTATGAAGGTGTTGTTCCGATCTCTTCGAGATCAAAGGATTCGTTGGCGCTCGAGCTCTTTCGCGGTCCTTGTCTCTCGTTTTTCACTAGTCTTGGAGAAGCAAGCATGAAAAGAATTGCAATCGTCACATGTGCACTTGCGATGGCGGCAGGGACCGCCGATGCGCAGGGACTCACGATGCAGATGAGCAATGGTTGGAATTTCTCGTTTTCGGGTAACGTGAACGCGTTCCTCGTTTACACGGATGGGAAGTGCAGCACCAATGCCAGCGGAAACTGCGGTTTCGGCGGTGGACTCGTTTCCACGGGCCAGGATTCGAAGGCATCCGCGATTCGCACCGGTCTGCTTCCGGCGTTCGCAACTTTCGAAGCGAAGGGCAAGGAAGGCGGCGTCGACCTCGGCGTGCACTTCGGCTTTGCGCCGCAGATCCAGAACGCCAACGGCGTGCACGACAACTTCGGCCACGGCACACAGGCCGGCGCGCAGATCGACATGCGCCAGGTGTACCTGACGGCTGGTGGAGAGTGGGGACAGATCCTCGCCGGTCGCGAGATCGGTCTGTATCAGCGCGGCAACATCCTCAACGACATGACGCTGTTCGGCGTCGGCGCGGCGGGCGGCACGGGGTACGGTGCGGGCGGCGGAACGACGCTCGGCCGTATCGGCTTCGGTTACGTCTATCCGAACTTCGTTGCGCAGATGACGTACAGCAGCCCGGCGACCAACCCGGCGCAGATCTCGATCGGTCTCTTCGATCCGAGCGCGATCGGTGGAGGTCAGGGCTACACGCAGACCAAGATTCCGCGCGTCGAATCCGAGGTTACGTGGACGGGACACTTCGGCGCGACGACGGCCGAGGCTCCGAAGGGCGCCGACAAGGTCATGGTGTTCGCCAGCGGCGAATGGCAGCATGCGCAAACGCCTGACTCCTCGAATTCGCTTTCGAAAAATTCCTACGGTGGTGCAGGCGGCGTTCGCGCGGACTTCGGCGGACTTTCGCTCGTCGGCTCGGGATTCTGGGGCAAGGGAATCGGCTCGGTCCTGATGTTTGATTCGGGCAACGAAGTCGATAACAACGGCGAGCTGCGCACGTCGTACGGCTTCATCGGCCAGGCCGAATTCCAGCCGATGGGCACGAAGTGGAAGTTCGGCGCGAGCTACGGCGAGAACGACCTGAAGCAGACGTCCGGCGACGATAGTGATTGCGAAGGCAATTGCTTCTTCATGAAGAAGAATTCCGCGATCGTCGGTTCCGTGACGTACCTCTGGACGAAGTCGCTTCGTTGGGTCGGCGAGTACACGTACACGAAAGCGACGGCACAGACGGGCGAGAAGGCGACGTCGAACCAGGGCGCCGTTGGCATGATGCTGTTCTTCTAGGCTCCACCGCTTCACCGTTGCACACGCGGGCGGTCTCCCTTCGGGGAGGCCGCCCGTGGTGCATCAGGGGACCGGGATCGTGATCCGCAGCGTCGCCAGGTTGTCGGTGTAACTGCTCTCGCGCAGGACTCGGCAGAAGTTTTGCTCGTCGCGCACGGGGCACGCGTCCGTGGAGTCAGGGAGATAGGGAGGGTTGACCGTTATGCGGATCACGTAGTCGCCGGCGGGTGTCGGCTGCGTGGAGTCGTCGAGCACGAAGTACTGCCCGGGGAGGGTGCGCGCGTAGATGTCGGTCCATCCGACGTGCACGCCCTGGTTGCCGTGCGTCGTGAGCGTACCGCAGTTGCGGTAGACCCAGCTCCGCGGATCGACGCCGGGCATGAACGGCTCGCTGTCGTCGAGACAGAAGCCGCGCTTGCGTGCCATGATCGGAGTGCCGAGGGCGCCGCCGGAGAGCACGGGAAGGAGCTCGTAGGTGGCGTAGTGCTTGTAGTGGAAGTGGTTGTGGCAGGGCGCGTACTCGAACAGCCCGTCGGAGTCGCCGAAGTCTCCGTCGTGATTCGGATCGATGTGCGCGAGTGGATCACCGACGTACGCGTCGGCATCGCCGATGTTGGGGGTACTCACGGAGAAGCGCAGCACGCGGTGGGTGCCGGGGGTGACGCCGTACTCGATCGACGTGCACGATCCCGCTTCGACGAAATCGCTCCCGATGGTCCATGTCGACGCGAGCATCGTGGAATCGACGATGAAGTTCGCGAGACCATCGAGGTCGGGGATGCCGTGTACGCTCTCGTTGGTGGAATCGGAGCAGGCGGAGAGGATTGCGGCGGCGAGCAACGGTGCGCATCGAACGAAACCAGAGAGTTGCATTCGCGTGAGGTGAGGGAGCGAGGCGTCGGGGGTGGGACGCGTACCGGAGGGGGAAAGCGGGAATGAAATTGCGCGGTGGAGCTCTGGGCGGTCGGCAGTGCGTGCCGCGTGCCGATGGCCTCGAGACGAGGATGCAGGGCTGGGCGCGTAACAGGGCGTCTGGCGCTTTCCACTATAGAGAGAGACTATTGTCTACCGCTCACCGGCACAGCGGTCGAGGCCGGTGTGGCGGAGGCGGTGAGCTCTGTGCGCTGCGTCACCCCCTCTGACGGAGGCGCTAAGAATGTCGCATCTCTCTGTCTGTGGCCAGCTTGACACGCAGCACAAAGAGATGCAGTTTCCTTTCCCTACCCGGATGGATTGGGAATATCCTAGTTGCACGCTTCCTGTTTCCTATACGGTTGAGGGGGCCGGTTGTCACATGCTTCTCAGTGAACGAAGTCCCCCGCGTATGAAATCGCCCAGCAGGAATCCGCTCGCGCTGCTGTGTCGTACATGAGCATCCCCCGTTGTACCGCTTTATCCTCACTCTTCATTTCTCAAGAGGCAGCATTTATGAACCGTGTCACACGTTTCACTTCCTGGGCAGTCGTGGCCGGTCTCGCCGTTGGCGCCGCAAGCGTCAGTGCGCAGGATCTGCAGACGATGTCTAAGAATGCAAACCAGTGGGTCATGACTGGGCGGACGTACGACCTCCAGCGCCACAGCCCCCTGAATCAGATCACGACGGCGAACGTCAAGAACCTGCATGTGTCGTGGACGATGTCCACGGGTACGCTGCGCGGCCACGAGGGCAATCCGCTCGTCATCGGCAGCACGATGTATCTCCAAAGCTCGTTCCCGAACAAGGTGTACGCGCTGGACCTCACGAAGCCGGGCGCACCGCAGCTCTGGCAGTTCACGCCTGAGCAGTCGTCGGACGCGATCGCGATTGCATGTTGCGACGTCGTGAACCGTGGTCTGGCGTTCGATCCGAAGACGAACCGCCTCGTGATCGAGCTCCTCGCTGGTGATGTGCTGGCGCTCGATGCGAAGACGGGCAAGCAGGCGTGGCGCGTCAACTCCGTCGATTACAAGAAGGGCGAGACGATGACCAATGCACCGCTCATCGTCGACGACCTCGTCCTCACCGGTATCTCGGGTGGTGAGTTCGGCGTCCGTGGCCGCATCACGGCCTTCAACATGGCCGACGGCAAGGAAGTCTGGCGCAAGTACTCCACCGGCCCCGACAAGGATGTCGGCATCACGGAGAACACGCTCAAGTCCCCCTACGCGTCCGCGCAGGGCAAGGATCTCGGCGTTTCGACGTGGCAGGGCGACGAGTGGATGCGCGGCGGCGGCACGACGTGGGGCTGGTATTCCTACGATCCCGCGCTGAACCTGTTCTATCACGGCACGGGAAATCCGGGCACGTGGAACCCCGACCAACGTCCTGGCGACAACAAGTGGTCGATGACGCTGATGGCGCAGAACCCGAAGACGGGTGAGGTTCGCTGGGCCTATCAGATGACGCCGCACGATGCATGGGATTACGACGGCGTCAACGAGAACGTGCTGTTCGATCATGGCAGCCAGAAGCTGCTGGCGCACTTCGATCGTAACGGCTTCGGCTACACGCTCGATCGGACCACTGGCAAGGTGATCGTCGCCAAGCCGTATGGTCCGACGAACTGGGCCAAGAGCATCGATCTCACGACTGGTCGTCCTGTCGAGGATCCAGCGAAGCGCACGACCGCCAAGGGCAACGTCGAGGGTATCTGCCCTGCGGCCATTGGCTTTAAGGATCAGCAGCCGTCGGCGTACTCGCCGGAGACTGGCCTGTTCTACGTTCCGACCAACAACATCTGCATGGACTACGAGGGCGTCGAGGTGAAGTATGCCGCGGGCCAGCCGTACGTCGGTGCGATCGTTCGCATGTTCCCGGGCCCCGGTGGAAACCGCGGTGCCTTCATTGCCTGGGATCC
>JBDSHG010000042.1:0-30767 GCA_039918615.1 Gemmatimonadaceae bacterium
CGAGTGACGACGCGTGGATCGCCTCGACGATGATCATAGTCCCCGCGACGACGTCGAACCAGTTGGCGCCCGCATGCGCGTGCGAATGCGAGTCGGTGTGCGCGTGCTCCTCGGAATCCGATGTCACCGATGGACGAGTCACCCGCCCTCGCAGCGCACGAAGATCGCGCGCCAGCATCCCGAGCAGCACCGCCGCCACGAGAACCTCTGCGTACGCAAGCAGCTCACCGCTTCCACCCGGCGCCTGCAGCCGGTGTATGCCCGCGAAGAGCAGCGGGACACCTGCCACGGCGTGCTGCAGCTTCTGCAACCAGATCCCGAAGTGCTTGCGCCTGTCGTCCAGTACGATCGTGATCGGCGAAGGTGACATCCCTCACTATGCGGGGCGTTGCGGCGCGGCGGAAGTCCGCGCACGTCGGTCCCCGCGGTTGACCGAACCGCGGATAAGGTCGAAGTTCAGAGCGCCGATCGTCACTCACACGGAGCTACATGCATTCGCTACGAGACCTCTGGCACCAGTATTCGGATCCAACGGGCCTCATCATGTGGGGCGGCTACGTCGGGCTCACGATCATCATCTTCGCCGAGACCGGGCTGCTGATCGGCTTTTTTCTTCCGGGCGATTCGCTGCTCGTGTCGGCTGGGCTGATCGCGTCGCGCGGAACGCTCGACGTCTGGTTCATGTGTTTGATCTGTTCGGTGGCAGCGATTGTCGGACAAACGGTCGGCTACGCGATCGGGCACGCTGCCGGACCGAGGCTCTTTGCGCGCGAAGACTCGCTGTTCTTCAAGCGCAGTCATCTGCAACGTGCGCACGACTTCTACGAGAAGCACGGCGGCGCCACCATCGTGCTTGCGCGCTTCATGCCGATCGTGCGCACCTTCGTCCCCGTCGTCGCGGGCGCGGCGCGGATGAGCTACCGGCCGTTTCAGCTCTTCAACGTGATCGGCGGCATCGCATGGGTATGCAGTATGCTCATGATCGGGTACGGCCTCGGCCGCTACATTCCCGGGATCGATAAGAACATCGACAAGGTTATCATTGTAGTCATCGCGGTGTCACTCGCACCTGCACTCATCGGCGCGTGGCGCCGCAAGCACGCCGCGGTCGCCGCAGTCGCGACCCCGGATCTTCGCACGACATTACCGGAGGATTGAAATGGCTTGTACGCTGCCGCCGCTCGGCTACGACTACGCTGCTCTCGAGCCGCACATCGACGCGCGCACGATGGAGATTCATCACACGAAGCATCACCAGGCGTACGTCACGAACTTGAACGCCGCGATCGAGAAGGCGCCCGAGCTCGCGGACAAGACGCTCGAGTGGCTCCTGCAGAATCTCTCATCCGTGCCCGAGGCCGTTCGCAATGCCGTGCGCAACAACGGCGGCGGCCATTGGAATCATTCCTTCTTCTGGCAGATCATCGGGCCCAAAGCGGGCGGCGATCCGGTAGGCGCCGTCGGTGAGGCCATCCAGAGCTCGTTCGGAGACTTCGCGAAGCTCAAGGAGCAGTTGAACGCCTCGGGGCTCGCGCGCTTCGGCTCCGGATGGGCGTGGGTCGTGGCCGACAAGGGTGGGAAGCTCACGATCGAGAGCTCGCCGAACCAGGACACGCCGATCAGCGAGAAGAAGACGCCGATCCTCGGTGTGGACGTGTGGGAGCACGCGTACTACCTGAAGTACCAGAACCGCCGCGCCGACTATCTCGCCGCGTGGTGGAACGTCGTCAACTGGGCCGAGGTCTACAAGCGATACGAAGCGCGATAAGAGCTAGCGCGCACCACGTTCATCGCACCACGTTCATCGCACCACGTTCATCGCACCGCGTCGCCCTCGAGATAGGTGTAGCCCTCGAGCCCCGCAACGTAGTCCGCGATGAACGTGTTGGCTTCCTGCCGCGTGATGTTCGTCGCGGCAGAAACCTTTCGCCGGAACGTCGTCAACAGATCGGATGCGCGGAACTGCACGTAGTTCAGCACCTCGGTCACCGTATCGCCGTGCACCAGGTCGGTCACCTCGTAGCCAGTCTCCGAGAGCCGCACGTGCACGGCGTTCGTATCTCCGAACAGGTTGTGCAGGTCACCGAGGATTTCCTGGTATGCGCCCGTGAGGAAGATGCCGAGGATGTACGGCTCGCCCGGGCGATATGGATGCAATGGCAAGCTCGGGCTTCCGTTCTTTCCGCCGACGAAACGATCGATCTTCCCGTCGGAGTCGCACGTCACGTCTTGAATCGTGCCGCGGCGCGAGGGCTCTTCATCGAGTCGGTGAATCGGAATGATCGGGAAGATCTGGTCGATCGCCCAGCTGTCGGGGAGCGACTGGAAGACGGAGAAGTTGCAGAAGTAGCGGTCGATGAGCCGCGCCTCGAGCTCCTCTATAATATCCGAGTATTCCTCGCGGTCCTTCTGCGCCATCAGCGCCACCGCATTCACGGTCGCCGTATAGAGCTGCTCGGCCATCGCGCGCGCGCGGAGCGAGAGCACACCGCTGTTGAAGAGCGACTGTGCGCGCTCCTTCGCGAAGGTCGCGTCGTGGTACACCTCGCGCGCATCGCGTCCGGAGATCGACGTGTACGAGTCCTGAAGGTCGTGCAGGATCGTGTGGTCGTCCTCGGTGAGCAGCGGCAGCTCGACGTCCTGCTGCGACTCGACGTCGATCACGTTGAGGAGGAGGAGCGCGTGATGCGCGGTCAGCGCGCGCCCCGACTCGGAGATGAGATTCGGCATCGGGATCTCGAGCTCGCGGCACATCTCGGCGAGCGTATACACGACGTCGTTCGCGTACTCCTGCACGGAGTAGTTGACGCTGGCTGTGACCGTCGAGCCGGAGCCGTCGTAGTCGATGCCGAGTCCACCGCCGACGTCGACGTGGCTCACGCGCACGCCGACTGCGTGCAGCTCGGCGTAGAAGCGCGCCACTTCCTGGAGCCCGGACTTGATGTAGCGGATGTCCGTGATCTGCGAGCCGAGGTGGAAGTGGATGAGCTTGAGCACGTCGAGGCGGTCGATGGCGCGCAGCTTGTCCACCACGCGAATGAGCTCGCTCGCGCTCAGTCCGAACTTCGACTTCTCGCCGCCGCTCTCGGCCCAGCGCCCGTAGCCCTCGGAGGCGAGCTTGATGCGGATGCCCGCCTGCGGCACGACGCCCATCTCGTCGGCGACGCGGAGGAGCACGTCGAGCTCGCCCTCCTGCTCGATGACGATGAACACCTCGTGGCCGAGCTTCTGCCCCATGAGGGCGAGGCGCATGAACTCCTCATCCTTGTAGCCGTTGCAGACGATGAGATGATCGGCAGATTCGGTGAGCGCAAGCACCGCCTGGAGCTCGGGCTTGCTGCCGCACTCGATGCCGACGCCATACTTCGCGCCGAAGTGCACGATCTCTTCGACGACGTGGCGCTGCTGGTTGACCTTGATCGGATAGACGAGTGTGTACCTTCCCTCGTACTCGAATTCCTTGATCGCGCGATCGAACGTTCCGCAGAGTGTCTCGATGCGGGAGCGCAGGATGTCGCTGAAACGGAGGAGCACCGGGAGGCCGACGCCCTGTTCGGCGAGATCCATCGCCATGTTGAACAGGTCGAGCTTGCGATCCGGGCGGGAGAGATCGGGACAGACGACCGCATGTCCTTGCTCGTTCACGTCGAAGTAGCCGATCCCCCAGCCTTCGATGTTGTAGAGCGCGCGCGACTCGTCAATGCTCCACGTGGTCGCTGCAATGGAAGGAGGACTTGCCTCCACTCGAGTTGCCATGCGGCGAATCTTACGGACTGCGTGTGCGCTTCAACAGTACCGATTCCGTCACGGAAAGAGGCGGCGCATCGTCCAGCGGTCGCCGTCGCGCTCGAAGAGGCGGCGCTCGTGCAGGCGGAAATCGCCCGCGTGCCAGAACTCGATGCGCGCGGGCTTCACGCGGCGCCCGGTCCAGTACGGCGGACGCGGCACGGGCTGACCCGCGTAGCGCGCCTCGACCTCTGCAACGCGCGCCCGGAGCGCGTCCATGCTGGCGAGCGTTTCGCTCTGCAGCGACGCCCATGCGCCGATCCGACTCTCGCGCGCACGCGACGCGAAGTACGCGTCCGCCTCGGCGTCGGTCACCGGCTCGACGGTACCCTCGATGCGAACCTGGGTATCGAGCGCGGCCCAGTAGAAGCAGAGCGCGGCGCGCGGCGTGGCGATGAGCTCGCGCCCCTTCCGGCTGTTGAGATTCGTGTAGAAGACGAAGCCGTGCTCGTCGACGCTCTTGAGCAGGACGATGCGGACGGATGGCGAACCGTCGGTGCTCACCGTCGCGAGCGACATCGCGGTCGGATCGGGGAGACGTGAGCGGTCCACCGCCTGGGCCTGCGCGAAGAGTGCGCGAAATTCCTCGATGGGATCCATGCATGAAAGATATTCGCGCGGCACGAGAATCGAAGGCGGGCGTTGCGAAGCGGGTGCGTTTCCCGTCCATTACGAGCCGTGACCTACGATCCCAGGCTGGTTCCCGTCGCGCCGACGCAGGGCGCGCCTACATCGATCGCGCTGACGCCCTTCTGGATCGGCTCGGCGCCCAATTCGGCGCTGGCGCTGCTCCTCCCCGGCGTGGCGTCGCGCCATGTCGCGATCATGGAGCGCGAGGATGGCTTTTATGTCTCGCCGGTGGCCGGTGTGCATCCCGCACCGACGCTGAACGGCCGCTCGGTGAGCGGGCTGACGCGCGTGCAGAATGGCGACGTGATCCAGGTGGTGCCGGGATCGGTGTGGCGTCTGGAGACGGGAGAGCCGCTGCCCGTCGAGGCGGCGGACGATGCCGGTGGCGAGTTCGTGCCCGTCGCGGCGCGGAGTGGGAAGAGGAAGAAGAAGAGGAAGGCGAAACGCGGCGACGGTGGTGGAGTCGGGCGCTCGATCGCGATCTGGACGGCGGTGCTCGTGGTAGCCGCGCTGCTCGTCGTCGCGGGTGTGTCGGTGTACCGCGGCGCGACGGACGAGTCGCGGGTGACGCCGCTCTCCGACAACGACGCGACGCTCTTCGACTCGCTGCTGCTGGTGAGCTACGATCACATGGAGCGTGGCTCGACGCTGCTCGATCTCGGGCTCAACGATCAGGCGCTGCAGGAATTCGCGCGGTCGACGAACGTGATCGAGACGAGCCGGCTGCGCGACAACCCGTGGGTGAAGCCGCGGATCGCGTCGCTCGAGGCGACGATCGGCGAGATCTACCGGACGCGAAGCCAAAACGTTCCTGCGCAGTACAGGAATGCGAAGGCGACGGTGAGCACCGCGTCATCGCTCAAGGCGCAGCTCAGCGCGGCGGACTTCGCGACGAGATTCGGCGCGGTGGAGACGCGCTTCGCGTCGCAGTTTCATCGACAGGTCGTGGTCACCGGACGCGATCATCCCGAGCATCTCTCGCTCTACGGCAGGGGTGGAGCGATCGACATGCGGGTGAACGATCTCTCGCGCGAGCAGGTGCAGTGGATCGTGGCGAATTGCAGGGCGGCGGGGATTCGCGTGAAGGACTTTTCCGCGGACTCGGTGCTGCAGGCGCAGATTCAGAGCGCGATCAAGGCGGGGCTATCGGATCGCGCGGGGACGGGGGTGCATCTGCATGTGGATCGCTTCGCGGACCGGCACGATAGGTACACGGTGAGCTGAGGTCGGCAACCTCGGCGCTACGTGAACAAAAACTTGATCCGACTCACATCCGCCAGCACGAACTCATCCCCGTCGTCGAGGTTGTGATCCTCGCCGCGATCGAGCTTCTGGTCGTTCAGCGACGTGCCGTTCTGCGATGAGTCGACCAGCCAGAAGCCACCGTCCTTCCTGATGATCGAGCAGTGGTAGCGGGAGATCACGCTCTCGCTGTCGCTCAGGACGAGGTCGTTCTGCTCCTCCGGCTTGTCGCCCATCGCCGCGCCGATGCGAAAGACATCCTTGTCGAGCGCGATCAGCTTTCCCCGCCCCACGCCGTCGACGACCTTGAGAATCGCCTTGCGCGCCGCAGCGGCTGCTCTCGCATCCTTGTCGTGATCGCGCTTGGCGCGCAGCAGCTGGATCACCAGAAGCACGCCCGCGACCGCGACGGCGAGCACGATCGCCCCGATGATGAACAGCTTCCTGCGTGTCGCCGCCGATTTGCGCTTGTCGGCGATCGCCGCCTTGAGCGAGACGGCACGCGGATCGTCCGGTGCGGTCGAGAGCACGTCGTCGACCTGGCTGTCTGCCGTCTTCAGGTCGCCGGCATCGAGCGCGGTCTCCGCCGCTCGCAGCTTGTCGCGCTTCGCCGCGACCGCGTCCTCCTTCGACTTCTGTGAGGCGGCATCGCGCGCATGCGCCGCATCGATGTCCTTCTGCGCCTGATCGAAGCCCATGCGCGCTTCGGTATCGGAGCCGTCGATGATCAGCACCATCTTGAAGAGCTCCGCCCGCTCCTCGGCGCCCGCTACGGTCGTATCCCGGTTCAGCGCCTTCTCGCGCGCCTGCTTGATCAGACGGTCCTTGTCGGCCGCCTGCTCGGGAGAGAGTGCGTTTGGAGGCGTGACCGGCGGCGCCTGTGCCGCAGCGGCAGCCGGTGCGGCCGCGGGCGGCGGCGGAGGCGGCTTCTTTTTCTTCCAGAAGAAGATGCCCTGCGCGTGCGCGCTCGCAGGCACGAGCGACGCGATCGCGAATGCGGCGCCAAGCAGCACGTGGCGCAGCGCGAGCCCCCGCGAGCGGCGCATCGTCGTCAGACCGCCGCTGGCCCGGCCGGCTCGGCTGGCGCAGAAGCTGGAGCCGCTGCGGCCGCGGCCGCAGCCTTGGCGGTCTTGCTCGCCTCGATCACTGCTGCGTCCTTCGCGACCTGCGCCCTCGTCCCCGTCACGATGAGCACGTCGTCGTCCTCGCGCATGATGCGCACGTGCGACTCCGGGGGCAGCTCGCCGGCGATGATCGTGCGCGAGAGCTCCGACACGACGAGTCGCTCCACCGTACGCTCGACTGGCCGCGCGCCGTAGGCGGGATCGTACGCCAGCTGCGCGAGCAGCTCCACGGCGTCATCGTCCGCCTCGAAGGTGACCTGGTGCTCTTCCAGGAGTCGCGCGCCGATGCTCGCGAGGTTCATGCGCACGATCTTCGAGAGGATCGGCAAATCGAGCGAGTTGAACGGGATGACCGCGCTGATGCGATTGAACAGCTCCGGGCGCAGCGACGATTGCACGACCTTCATCAGGATCTCCTTCCGCTGCTCGAGATCCTCGGTCGCGGCCATCGATTCCTTCACGCCGAGGTTCGACGTGAGGATGATGATCGTGTTCGTGAAGTCGCAGAAGCGTCCCTTCGCATCGGTCAGGCGCCCCTCGTCGAGTACGCCCAGTAGAATGTCGATGACCTCGGGATGTCCCTTCTCGATCTCGTCGAAGAGCACGATCGAATACGGCGAGCGGCGCACCTGCTCGGTGAGAAAGCCGCCCTGCTCCGACCCGACGAGGCCGGGGCGCGAGCCGATGAGCCCCGACACCGAGCCCGCATCCTTGTACTCCGCCATGTCGATGCGGATGAGCGCCGAGTCGTCATCGAACAGCGCCTCGGCGAGTCCCTTCGCGAGCTCCGTCTTGCCGACGCCCGTCGGCCCGACAAAGAGAAACGACGCGGGCTTGCGCTTCTTGCGCAGGTCCGCGCGCATGCGGCGCGCGGCATCGGCGAGATGGTCCGCCGCGTCGTCCTGCCCGAGCACGCGCGCACGGAGACGCTCCTCGAGCTTGAGCAGCCGCTCGCGTTCGCTCTCCATCATGCGCGAGATCGGAATCCCCGCGCGTCGCGCGACGACCTCGGCGATCATGTCGGGGCCGACCTCCGCGGGGACGAGCACACCGGCGGCGGAGAGCTTCGCCCATCGCGCGTCGAGATCGGCCTGCTGGTCGCCGAGGAATTTGAGCGCACCGTAGCGCAGCTCGGCGGCCTTCGCGACGTCGCCGGCGGATTCCGCGGCGTCGAGCTCGGCCTGCTTCTCCTGCGTCGCCTTGCTCGTGGCCTGCAGCCCGTCCGAGACCTCCTTCTCGTCCTTCCAGCGGGCGAGCAGTGTATCGAGCTCCTTCTGCTTCTTCGCGGCGTCGGCGGTCGCGTTCTTGAGATCGTCGCCCTTCCCGCCTCCCGAGCCTTTCAGGGCTTCGATGCGCGCGTTCAGGCGCACGAGCTCGCGCTCCTTCTCGTCGATCTGATTCGGCTTCGACTCGAGCTGCATGCGGATGCGCGCAGCCGCCTCGTCGAGGATATCGAAGGCCTTGTCGGGGAAGAAGCGGTCGCGCAGATGGCGGCGCGCGAGCTTCACGACCGCGTGCAGCGCGTCCTCGCTGATGCGCACGCCGTGGTGCCGTTCGAAATTCCCCTTCACGCCGCGAAGCATCGCGAGCGTCATGTCGTCGTCCGGCTCCTCGACGATCACCTTCTCGAAACGGCGCGCGAGCGCGCCATCCTTCTCGATGTGCTCGCGATATTCGTCGTGCGTGGTCGCGCCGACGCAGCGCAGCTCGCCGCGCGCAAGCGCGGGCTTCAGGATGTTCGCGGCATCCATTCCGCCGGCGTTGCCGCCCGCGCCAACCAGGGTGTGAAGCTCGTCCAGGAAGAGGATGACGTCGTCGGTACCGCGCACCTCGTCGACGATTGCCTTGATCCGCTCCTCGAATTCGCCGCGATACTTGGCGCCGGCGACGAGCGCGGTGAGATCGAGCGAGAGTAGCCGGCACTTGCGCAGCGACTCCGGCACGTCCCCCGCCGCGATGCGGAGCGCCAGCCCCTCGACGACGGCGGTCTTCCCGGTTCCCGGATCTCCGACGAGCACCGGATTGTTCTTCGACTTTCGCAGGAGCGTCTGGATGAGTGCGCGCGTCTCGACGTCGCGCCCGATCACTGGCGAGAGCTTCCCGTCGCGGGCGCGCTGCGTGAGGTCCGTCGCGAACTTCGCGAGCTGGCTCGCGCCAGCGTCGGCCGAGGTCTCTTCCGCCGGCTGCATCACCGCCGGATTGTCGAGCGCGGCACCGATGCTCTCGGCCGTCCAGCCTGCATCCTTGAGCGCCGTCGCAAGATCGCCCGAGCGCGAGTCCGTTGCCGCCAACGCGACTTCCAGCGCACCGACGGTGCTGCTGCCGCGCTTGTCCGCCACGGCGAATGCGCGGTCGAGCAGATCGCGCAGCGAGCGCCCCGCGATCGGTTGGCGTCCCGGCTCGAGCTTCGTCGCATCGCGCTCATCGGGGGTGCGCTCGACCGCGGCGAGTGCCGCAGCCGCATCGAGCTTCACTTGCGCTGCGACGTGCTGCAGCGCACCGCCCTTATCGAGCAGCACCTGCATCAGATGCCTGGAGTGGATGTATCCCGAGCCGGCGCGGGCCGCGACGCGCCGCGCGGACTCGAGCGCGGCGGAAAGGTCCATGGCGAGACGACTCAGATCCATCGGGTGCTCTCCTTGATAGACATCGTGTGCGGTACGCCGGCGCGACCAACACGCCGGACGTCGCTCACTTCGGTTTCTTCAGTTTGATGACCGGCGTGCTGAGTGGTGTGTGCTCGGACGGTGTCGATGGCGAGTGCTGCGGCGCAGCGGATGCGACGGGCGATACCGACGGAGCCGGCGACGACATCGCCGGCGGCGCGACGCTCCCCTCGGCGATGAGCCCGAGGCGGCGCTGATACAGCAGCGCGCCGCGCACGCGATGGCCCGGCTGCACGGTGATCGTGAGCCCCGAGATCGTCGCGACATCGGGCGGCGTATCGAAGTTCATCGCGAAGTTGCGCTGCCCCGGAATCTCCGCCGCGATGTTGCGCGACGTCGGCCGGCTCGGGCCGGCGGTCGAATTGATGCGCAGGTCGACGCGAAGCTCTTCGCCCACCTGCCAGCTCGATGTGCCCTGCGGGTCGCCCATGAGCACGATGCGATACTCGTGGCGCCCCGTGAGATTCATCTGCGAGAAGACGAAGGTGAGGATGTCGCCGTCGCGCTGCGGGTGCCCCGGCGTCGCGACCGAAACGTAGAAGTGCTCGCCGCCGCGGTCGAGCAGGAAGCGCAGCGAGTCGATCGACCGGTTGATGCGATAGTCGATGTACTTCCCCTCGAGCGCTTCGCACAGCCTGCGCAGCTGACCGATCGTCTGCTCCGCGCGTTCGAGCGAATGCCGCAGGTCGTCGCGCGGGCTCAGCTCGCGGCGCGTCGACAGCGCCTGGCGCTCCTCCTCCAGCAGCGTCGCGTAGCTCGCATCGGCGCCCGTGAGCGTCTGGAAGAAGCTCTGCGTCGACGCGCTCAGATCCAGCGCGACGGCGATCCGCCTGCCGCAGCGATCGACCTGCTGAAAGAACGCGAACGGTGACATCGCCGGATCGAAGGTTTCGTACGCGACGGTGTCGAGCGCCATCACGGCGCGCTCGATGAAGGCCAGGATGTCGGTGTCGGCGCGCACATCGATGCCGCGGCGCGAGACCTGGTCGGCGTAGCGCGCCACCGCGCGATGCAGCTCGGCGAACTCGCCAGCGAGCAGAACGATCTCTGCCTGCAGCGAGCGCCAGCCGCCATAGAGGGAGCTGTGCGCCATCAGCGTGGCGCACGTCGGGATGAAGCGCGGATCGAGCTCGAAGCCAAGCGTCTCGGAGGCGCGACGCACCTTCCCGATGGCGAGCGAGTGCGGAAGCGCGTCGGCATCGACGCCGAGGGCGATCGCGTAGCGGTTGCGGCGGAGGGCGGCGAAGTTCGGATTCGCATCGTCGCTGCCGACGCTCTCCGGATCCTCTTCCTTTCCGCTGCCGGCCACCAGATAGACGAGCAGCTCATTGGCGCCGGCGAGATCGCCGCGGGGGAAGCTCTGGCGGATGATGCACGACTCATCGATGTCGACGATGTCTCCGTGCGATGTGAGCCCGCGCGCCTGACGGACGGAGATGCTCACCGCGGTGCCATCGTCTTTCACGTCGACCTTCGGGTCGTGGACGCCAAGTCCGCGCTGCGCGGACTCGAGGCGCACGCCGCCCCCCACCAACCCCGTTGCGGTCAGGCAGTTGCGGAGCACCCAGCCTACGGTGTTGTCGATGTACCGGTCCTGCAGCTTGAAATGCTCCGGCGTGAGGAGCATCCCCGTGGTCCAGTTGACCGACTTCAGCCCCTCTCCCGTCTCCTCCGGCATTACGCGGATCTCCTTTGCGGCGGTGCGCCAAGATAGCTGTTCACTCCCAGGACCGCTGCATCTTCGTTCGCCTTCGCGCCGCCGACGCGAGCTGGCTGACTCGCATCCCCCACGCGCCACCGCTCCCGCACCGAGCGTGCGAGATGCATCGGGAGCACGAGCCGGTAAAGCGCGTCGCGCTCTCGCCTCGCGCCGTCACCTGTGTGGGCGCGATACATCGCGAGATCGATGGGCCCGTAGCGCACTTCCACGGATGCCTCATCGCGCAGCCCCGTCCCCGCGATGGCGTCCACCCCCAGTCGCGCGTTGGACATCCCAAGCCGCGTCGTGCCGCCGGACAGTTGTACCATCCCGGCATGCATCGAGACGCTCTCCACCGGCAGAGTAAAGACGAGCCGGAAGGCGATGCGTAGCGCGAGCTCGCGGCCGGCGATGCGGTGCAAGGCCGGCAGCAGCCGCGCAATCGCGAACCATCGCTCCTCGCTCCACCGCTCGGCCGACAGCTGGAAGATCTCCTCGATCCATCGGCGAGTGCGCACCATGTCGTCGGGCGAAGCGACGAAATAGTCGCCGCCGCGACGAACGCGGTGGGCGAGCTTGGCGAGCGGGCTGTCGAAGAGCGCGAACAGTCGATCGGAGCGGAACTCGTATTCATCCTCATCGCGCATCGCGAACGGCAGCGCGTCGATCGCGCTCGGCCCCGCCACCTTGAGCACGACGCGCGTGCGAGCGGTGAGCGGAGCGCCGGGTGGCGGCGACTGCTCGACGATCGTCCCCGCCTCCCATCCGCGCCCGACACTCTCGATCACCACGCGTGAATCGTCGACGCCGAGCGCGTAAAGCGTCGTCAGCGCGGAGTCGATGCTCTGGCGCGCGAGCCTGCGCGCGCGGACGAGATTGGGCATCCCGAGCGGACCCGTCTCGTCGTCGCTCTCCGCGATCGGAGCGACGAGCGTCGTGATCGCCTCCTCCTTCGTCGCGGCCGGCTTCTGCGTCTCCGGCGTTGGGCTCCCGGGCTCCGCGCCCTTGGCGCGTTTAGGCATGCGGCAGCACCGTCACGCGCACACCGCGCCCCATGATCACGCGCTGCTGCAGATGATTTTGCAGCAGCGTGCCGAGGCGTGGCAGCTCGGAGTCCGGATCCGCGAAATCGCTCGGCGCGACGTGCACATCGACGACGTCGACCTGCCGCACGCCGTGCGGTCCGAGCTCCGAGGTCGTGGACACGTCGACACTCTTGATGCGCGGCTCAAACGCGCGCGCGGTGATCTCGACGTCATCGATGGTCACGACGCGATCGCGCGTGCGCAGGAGCTCGGCGAAGCGCACGCGCGCGTCCGCGTAGGGGGGCGGCGCACTCCCGCCGCGCGAGACCGCGAGGTTGGTCACTCTCGCGGTCACGTTCGAGAGCGGCGACGCGATACGTTTCACGGAGCCCACCTCGATGCCGTTCGCGCGCGCGCCGTCGCAGAACAGAAAGCGCGCCATCGCGTAGCCGTCGAAGCGCCCCGTGGGCAGACGATGCGGCCGGCACTCGAGCTGTCCGCTGCGAAAGCGGTAGCGCCCCGCGTCAGTGGGCGCGGAGATCGAGGAGTCATTTACGTACGCGTCGCCCTTCTCACCGCTGACACTCAGCAGACCGAGCAGATATTGATCGGTGCGCCCCTCAGGTCGCAGCGTGACTGCGCTCCCCATGCGATCGAACTGGATGCGCTCATTGTAGATCTCGATGTTACTCGCCGTCACCGCATGCAGTGCGACGCGCTGCAGCTCATCGGCAACGCGCGTCAGCCCGGCCGGGAGCGGCACTTGCACCCAGATGAGCGGCCGGTCGAGCGCATCCTGCTCCTTTTCCGGCAGCAACATTGCCAGCCCCTCGGCGAAGCGCGTGGGGGGTGCGGACGTCGTGCGGCGCTCGAGAGGCACCGGCGGAAAGACGACGCACTGCTTGCCGTAGCTTCCCGCCGAGAGTTCGAAGGCGCTCGCAACATCCGCGGCGTCGTCCGACGCGGAATCCATGGCGGCGATCACCTCATCGTCGGCGCGCGAGGAATCGTTCCAAACGAGCCGCGTCACACCTCCGCGCCCGTGATTTGCGCGGAGCGTTCCCTCCTCCGACACGGCGCCGTCCGTGGAAAGAATCTGCCACGGACTACGCGACACGGCTTCGACGAGCGGACTCTCGGCGCTCGTGACATCGAGAAAGAGCCCGAGGCCGCTGAGATGCGCGGCGTCGGCGTCGAACGCCATCAGGAGCGTTGGCGGCGCGTTGCGCAGCTCGAGCGAGGTGCTGCCGGGGAGAATTGGTGTCGTGCGGACGCGCGCGCCGGCTACGGAGTGGAGCCTCCCGTTTTCATACACACCCGCAAACGCCAGGGACGTGGACGAGATCTCGATCGATTCGTCGATGGTGAATCGGATCTGCTCGCCGCTCGGCGCGTTGCCGATGAGCTCCGTATCGAGCGCGAGGCGTTCGCGCTGCTCGATCCCGGAAAACGCGATGACGGTCTGCGCCGGATGCGCAAGTCGCGCCGGCAGAGCCAGTCCGTTGAGGAGATCGTCCAGCACCGCGACGGGAAAGACGTATTCCGACTCCTGGTAGATGCGTTCGAGCTGCACCGCAAATGCCTGAAAGAGCGCGCCGAGCACGGGATCTGGCTGCGGCTGGGTTCCAAAGCGGATCGCGACGGCCGACTCGAATTCCCGACGCATCTCGGCCGCGAGATCCGCCGCCGAGCGCGTGGCTCCGCCGAGCACGCCGGCGGAAGGAATGCGCCCACCCTGATTGGAGCGCTGTGCGGTGGTCACGAATCGCCTTCGCGCGAAACCTTGAAGATGTCCGTCGGCTTCGGATTATCGCGTCCCGTCGCAACGCCCTCTCTCGCTTCCGGCTCGACGAAAATTCCTCCCTGCGTCGGCGGCATCACGAAGGCGGGCGGATTGATGTTCGTGAGCGGCGCCGACACGACGTTCTGCGTCGAGCCCAGCGTGACGACGTTGATCCCCTGGATCACGGACCCCGAGGCCGACAGCTCGACGGTGCTGCCTCCAGCGAGCATTGCGATGCGCGCATTCGACTGATGCACATCTTCCCCCGTCACCTCGCTGAAGCGCACGCCCTTCACCGATGTCTGTTCATCGCCCTTGACGATCCGCGTCGCATCCTTGTCCACGAGCTCGACGAGATTCTTGCATTCGAGCTGGATGCGGTCGCCGGCAGAGAGAAAGAGGTCGCCGTCGGAATGGATGGTGATGCGCGCCGCGCCATTCACGCCGTTGCTGAGCTGAATGAGACAGACGCCGCTCGGGGAGTGGATCTCGATCATTCCATTGTCGTCCATCACGATCGCGTTACCGCTCTTCGTGACGATGCGCTTGGGCGCGGCGCCGGGACTCACGTCGCGACCGTTCCACGCGCTCCCTAGAATGTAGGGATGCTCAGGATCGCCTTCCTCGAAGGCGATGATCACCTCGTCGCCGATCTCAGGCAAAAACGCGATGCCCCTGCCATTACCGGCAAAGGGCGTGACGTATCGTGCGAATAGCTCCAGCTCGGGACGTGCCTGCGCGCCGTCCTTGAGCCGCACCTTGATGCGACCCAGTTGCTGCGGATCCACGTTGTCCAGCACTTCGCCCGTGGTCAGCCCGAACAGCAGCGCGCGCGTCGGCTGCACGGCGTTGGAGAAGTTGACCCACGGTGTTGCGGTGAACGTGTTCGTGTACTGTTTGCCGTCGAAGACGTGCGAGACCTTGGTGAGGCCAAGTACACCCGGCGGATTGTCGAGCTTGAAGTTCACGCCCTCGCGAATGTCTATGGTATCGCCCACGAGCAGATCGATGTTCGTCGAGCTGCCATCGATCGTCACTGCGCTGCCGCTGACCCGCTCGGCCTCGCGCTGCATCGCATCGCGGAACTCGAACAACGTGCTCGAGCGGGACGCCGTTTCGTAGAAGTTGCCGACGCCGGCTGACTGCAGCGCCTTCCCCCGCTTCTTGACCGCATCGGTGAGGTTCGTCGCGCCGGAGGCGGGCGCATCCTGCGATCGATCGAAGAGCGAGATCTCGACCTTGCGCTGAAACTCGTAGTACGCGCCCTTGAACCGGTTGTTCCTCGGAACGATGCGCGACGTCAGCGCCTGCAGGTTTTGTCCCCACGTAAGATCGTGTCGCTTGTCGTCGAAGCCGTGGCGTATCTCCATTCCCTGTTCAAGGGGGCGCACGAAGCAGTCGTGATCGTCCGCAATCCGGCGCAGAAATTCGAAGTCCGATTCCCCCGCCTGCCGGTAGTCCGCGACGCGGTTGACCGGCGGCGGCGCGCCGATCGGCACCTCGAACGCCGCCGCGATGGTGGTGAGGCTGCCGCTCAGCACGTTCCCCTTGTGGTGCCGCGCGCTGAACTTCGCCGAATCCGACACAGCCGTGATCACGAAAAAGGAGCCGCCGCGAAGCTGATGCTGCTCTTCGCAGCCGTCGCCCACTCCGACGAAGACTTTGGCGCTCTTCTTCAGCACATCGTCCGTGAGCGTCACCGTCACCGGCGGCTCCACGAAATCCGACAGCTGGAGCGGCTTGCTCGGATCGCGATGAAATGTGATGGAGAGGCGATGGTGATCGCCGAGCACCTGTGTGATCTCGAGTCGCTCGACCTCGCGGTCGCGCAGCGTGACGGAACCGATCGTCGCTTCGATGCGGATGGCCATGCCGCCCTAACCCGCGACGGGCGCCGAGGCGACGACGTTGCCGTAAGCCGGCTTGCCATCGATCAGCAGCGTGATGTCGAAATTGCGCTCGCCTTGTACGCGCTCGCGCGGCCGTCGCACGGATGACACGCGGGCCCAGCTCACGCCGAGCCCCGCAAAGGCTGCGTTTAGCGCGGACACGAGCCGTGGATGGTCCTGCACATCGGCGCTGGCATCGGCGAACAGCTCCTGCAGACCGAACCATGGCGCGTGCGGCCACGCCTGACGCGATGTGGCGGCCATCGCCTGGACCATGCCGAGCAGCGAGGCGACCGGATCGGTGCGTTCGAGCTGGCCATCCGGGGTAATGCGGAGCGGCAGCGACAGCATCCGCACGGACGATAAGGGCGCTGTCACGAGGTGAGCGTCAGATTACCAATGTTGTCGTCGTCGGTCACCACCGCGAACGTGCAGTGCAGCAGTTGGTCAGCGCGACCGAGCCGCGTGCCCGTGGTAGCGTCGCTCGTTCCGAAGCTGGATGCGCCGGTGGTCTCCGGCCGATAGAGCTCGTATTCGCAACACCATCCTGAAAATGAGAGCTCCCGCGCCAATTTGTCGTCTCCGGTGTCTCCCGAAATTGGATTGCGCCACTCGAGCTTGAACTTCTGAACGATGTCGTCGGGCTGAATCGAGATTTTGAACAGCTTCGCCGGAACATCCGTGCCCGGCATCGCCTGCAGATCGAGAATGATGTGCACACGAATGTCGAGCGACGAGCCCGTGCGGCGGCCCATCGCGCTCACGTCGCGCGTCACTTCGACGCGTGCATCCTCCACCTCGAAGACGATGCCGCCATCTTCGATGGTGAAGAAGATCGTGCCGAAGCGCGCCGAGTTTTCACCGGTCATCGACTCGTGAGGTGCGGGGTCTGTGACGAAAACGTGATGCGGCGGATCTCGCCGCACCACGCGTCATGTACTACTTCGTGAACTTCAGCGCGCCGTAGCCCTTGTCCGTGGTCGTGGCAGCGAAGGTGACGAGCATGATGTTCGACATCAACATCGACTCCGTACGATGATCCGCGATCGACATTCCGCCCTTCCCCGGGCCGTCCGTGAGATCCGACGTCGGCGAGCCAGGATTGAAGAACTCGAACGCCGTGACGCTCCCCTGAAACTCGAGGTTCGCGAGGACGTTTGCGCCCTTCGCCTCGTTCGTGAACCAGGTGATCGAGACCTTCGCGAGCAGCTCGTTCGCGAACATCGACTTCCACACTTCCATGAGCACGTCCTGCGTGATGCGCGACTCGTCGCTCGCATTCACCCAGGCGCTGATCCCCTGGATCTGATGGCGGCCCGTCGCCAGTCCGGTCGCCGCATCACGCGGCGACGCGATGCGCACGCGCGCCTCGTTCGGCCACAGGTCGATCTTCCCCGCCTCAATGTGACAGGCGCCGTAAGTACGAGCAGCCATTGCCGTTCCTCGTGATTGGGTTCGTGAAGAGTCGCCGGCAGCCGCCGGCGAGTGATTCGGGGAAACGATCGCCGCTCAGCGGCGCGTGAAGAGCCCCGTGAGCCATGAGACGACGCCGCCCGGCGCCGACCCCTCCGACGCGGCGGGTGGTGCCGCGGGCGGCGCCGCCGGTGCTGTGACTGCGGCCGGCGTCACTGGCGCCGGGTCTTCCTCCGCAATCTCATCACGCGGGAGTCCGCGCGACGAGAAGTTCATCTTCGAAAAGTTCGCCCCATGGCCGCGCGCATTCCCACCAGTCCCGCGAAAATCGCGCGAGATGTTCACGCCCATGTCGTCGTGCGAGCCCACGCGCAAATCGGGCTTTTGCGGCGCCGGCGACTCGTCATCGCCCGCACCGGGCGATTTCCCGTCGCCGGCCGCCACTACTTGGCCTCTTCCTTAGAGAAGTTCGGCGTGTCGATTTTCAGGTTGAACGTCTCCGCCGGACCAACCGGCAGCACCTCCAGCCCCATGTCCAGCACGCCCATCGCGAACTTCTCCTCGGCCATGTCGATGTCGAGGTTGAAGTCGTAAATGGTGCCCTTCTGCTTCTCGCTGCGGAGGAACTCCTCGATCGGATCGCGCACCTGCGACTTCACCAGATCGCGCGTGAGCCGCTGCTCGGCGACGCGACGCAGATACACCGAAATGCGACGCTCGAGATACCGCAGCACCCGGTACGACGTGAAGAACTTGAGCACGCCGTTCGGATCTTCGGCCTGCGACCGGCTGCCGACGAAGCAGAGATCGTTGTCCTCGTTGCGGATGATGGAGACGACCTGCCGTTCCATCGAGAGATGCTCCATCTGCGAGATGCGCGGCTCGATGCGCGACTTCTCCACGCCGCGGATCTTGCCGAAGATCATCCCGACGGGACCCTGCGCAATGCCCCCGCCCGTCGTGCGATCGGCTCGTGCGAGCGAGCCCGCGAAAAGCATCGACGCCGGCGAATAGAGATCCGCATCCTCCGAGTCGCCATCCGGCTCCTCGAACCAGTGCTTCTCGCGCAGCTTCACGTAGCCCGCGATCACGACATCCGACGCGGCCTTGTCCTCGGGGCGCTTGAGGAATTCATAGGCACCGCCGTCCGTGCGGAACTGATCGCTCAGCGAGCGGAAGGACTTCTCATCCTTCAGATCGCCAATGAGCAGCATCCCCCACTTGTTCGAGATGTCCTCGAGCCGCTTGCGCACGACGTCCGGCACGTAGCCCGGGACGACGAGATTGCAGATGAACTGGCGAAAGTTGAAGCTGTCGTTGCGCCCCTGCACGAACTCGTCGAGCGCCACGATCGTCGAGCTGTCGACGTCGCTCGTGATCGCCTTCGTGTCGGCGTTGAAGATGAAGAACTCCACCGGCGGACGCTGCACATTGTCGCGCACTTCCGAGTTCTCGAAGAAGAGCTGGATCTGCTTGTAGCTCTTCTCGAGCGGACGGATCTGCTTGTAGACCGCCTTCAGCACCTCGTCGCGCACCTTCTCCATGTCGGCAATGGCGGCGTCGAGCTTCTTGAGCGCCTGCGCGTGGCTGTCCGACTGCGAGAGCAACGCGGAGAAGCTCGCAACGCGATCGAGAAACTGGTTCGCGGATTCGGCGGTGAAGATCTCGCCGAGCGCGGTCTTCGGCGGCGCGGGGTGGATGACGTTGAAGATCTCCTCGATCGCCTTCCCTGCCGCCTTCTTCCCGATGATGTCGAACGTCGTGCGTGTCTTGACTTCGTCGCTCATGATGCGGCTCCTTCGCCACCGGCGATGTTGCGAAGCTGCTGCTCGAACTCCGCAACGGCGTCGATGATCTCCTTGCGCTGATCCGTGTTCTCCCACGCCTTCTTCACCGAGAGCACGGCGAAGCGCTCGCGCATGCGGTGAAGGAGGTCGATGCGGCTCTGCAGATCCGCGAGATCGTTGCGCTTCCCCGGCTCGCGCGAACGGATCTTCTTCGGGTCGAAATCCTTGAGGCTCTTGAACTCGAGCTCGGCGACGAACTCGGTTCCTTCCTCACCGACGGTCGTCTTGAAATCCAGCTTCGGCTTGAACTTCTCGAACGCCTCGGCCAGGCTGCTCACCTTCGTCGGCTGATCATCCTCAGGGCATTCCTGACCGACGCGGTCGATCGTCATCGGGAGGACCGTCGCCGTCGTATCCGTCGGCACTTCACGTGGTGCGGAGCGGACACCCGCCCGCGAAACCTTCACAACTGGCATTTATTTCCTCCTCGGGATGAACCGCGCACCAGCATCACAATGAACGAACACTTCCGACTGCGAACGAATGTGCACGAGACACGTTACGGCGCCGTTACTTTGCCCGGCGCGCGAACGAGCCCGTGATCTCGGTAGGACGACGTGGCGGGACTTCCGTGACCGCGCGAAGACCACCACCTCTCGCCACCGCCTGCTCTGGCGCCGCGGATTTCGGCGCCGCGCGGGTTGCAGCCGCCGGAGAAATGCTGTCTGCCAGCTTCGACGCCTGCGGGCCTGCCATCGCCACCGACTCGTCCGGCCAGAGCATTCCAGGAAGCAAAAACCAGAGCACGAGCGCGAGCACTGCAAGAAATCCAAACACGAGCACATTGCTACCGACGCGGGGCTGTCCTTGCTCGAACGAGGTGATCCCCTTCGCTGTCGCGGCCCCGGTATCCGCGACGCCGCTGAACGCAGGGAGCGCGTAGAGCGGCGGCGTCCATCGCCCCGCCACCGCGGCGGCACAGCACCCACGACCATCCCCGCGACTCACCGTAAGCGGGAATACCCCGCGGGCGAGCCGTCTGCGGGCCCAGATTGGTGCTGGATAAGTCAATGCGCGCGTTGTAAATAACGCTTCGCGTATCCCTGTAAACACCCGATGCAACAGCAGCGGATCTTCGGCTACTAAATACCGCTCGCCATTAGTGCCCGCAAGTGCCTGGAGGTCCGCTCCGTCCGGCGCGTCACCAATCCCCACGAGCCACACATAGCTGCCGCTGCTCGCGACCGCATTCACGGCCGCATCGCGCCCCTGTGCGCCCGTCAGCAACCCCGGGTCATCGGTCGCACGCACATCGTTGCGGCCGTCGGTGATCACCAGCATCGCACCCCACGCATCCTTCGGCGCGCCCTGCAGCGCCCCCTTCACCACCTCCGATCCGATCTCCACCGCGCTGTACAAGCCCGTGTTCCCCTCGGGTTGCGGAAGCGCGTCCACCTGCGCCAACGCGCTCTGCGGATCGGTGAATGTCGCCGCACGAATCCTCGGCGCGAGATTCCTGCTCGCGAACGGGGCTACCGCGACGCGAACGGAGGTGCGCGGCAGCTCGGAGATGAAGGTGCGCAGCGCGGAACGCGTGAGCTCGATCCCCGCGCCCTTCATGCTTCCACTGATGTCGACCAGCACGAGCAGCGTGAGCGGATGCGCGATCGTCGCGGTCGAGCGCGCGATGCCGCCGCTCAGCGGCACCCCCGCGAGCTCGCCCTTCCAATCCGATGCGCCCCTGTCATCGCCGGAGGCGCGCGCCTCTTCCGGACGCAGCGGAACGGTCGCGCTGATGCACGGTACGTCGGAGCTTTCGCTGCAGCGAACGATCGTCACCGGCGCTGCTGTCGTCGCAACCTGCGCTCGCGCGTGCACCGCGAACGATGTGACGAGCACTGCGGCGATCGCTGCCGAAGGGGCGATCCGCATCACGCCCTCACCCGGCGGCGCCGGCGAAAGCGGTACTGCGCGTCGCCGATGGCAATGCGGTCTTCGTTGACGAGCTCCGTCGGCGCGGCGATCGCTTTTCCGGAGACGCGCACGCCGCCGCCCGCCGACGGCACGATGCGGCAGCGCGTCGCCTCGCAGACGACGCTCGCCGCCGCGCTGCCATCGCGCTCGAGTGGAACGGTCGTCCCATCGAGCAATCCCCACTCGCGCAGCCGCGTGAGTCCGATGCTTCCGCTGCCGCCGCGCTCCAGCTCGAGGATCGCGACGGAACGGCGCAGCGACGGGGCGCACACCCCCGCGCCCACCCCTGCGCCAACGATCGCAAACGCGAGCGCCTGCCAGAGCTCCGATGGCCCCGGCAGCGAATACAGAATGCCCGCAACGAGCCCCGCGAGTGCGCCATATCCGGCACCGTCGACGGTCCGTCGCTCATCGTCCTGCCACCAACGCATCCCGAGCGTGAGTCCGAGCGCGGCGCCGAGCACGACCCAGGCGACGATGCGCGCGACCGGGAAGATCGCCGGCGTCAGCTTCGGCGCGAGCACGCCGCCGAGTCCCGCGCCCGCCGCTCCGCCCGCGACTCCACCCACGAGCCCGAGCGCGATGCCGAAGAGGATGCCGAGCGGCACGCTCGCACGACGACGCAGCGCATCGCTCCCCGCGATGAACGCCCCCGCGAACACGCCGAGTATCCCGCCCTCGGCCAGATCGAGGCGTGCGTAGGTGGGGAGCGCATCACTGAGGTCCGTGATCGTCGAGCAGACGAGCCACGCGAGCAGCGCGCCCGACATCCCGCTTACGGCGGCGGCATACGCGCCCTTCGGAACGAACGGCGCCAGCGCCGGAATCTTCACCGCGCGCGCGCGGCGTTTCATGTGAAGCTCGATCGTGCGCTGTGGCGAGATGCCGAGCTGCTGCGGCGCCTGCGTCGTGTCGAGATCGCGGCCGCCCCACATCACGGTGAGCTCATCCTCGGCCGCGCCGGAGATCACGACACCGGTGCCGCGCAGCTCCTCGAGAATCTGGCGCACCTGTGGGCCCAGCGGCCGGTCGTCATCGAGCGTGAACTGCGTTCGCTGCAGCCCGCGCTCCGTCGTGAACTCAACCGCGTATGCAGGCATCGATGTCGGCTAAGGGCTTCGTGGCTCTGTTGTGCCTGGATTCACTCGCGGCGCGGAGAGCCGCCACGAGCAGTATGCGCGAGATCAGAACTTCAGGTTGCGCTTCTTCGCTTCCTTGATCGCATCCGCGTAGCCCTGTTTCGCCGACTTGATGTAGAGATCGTTCGCCGCCGAATCGCTCTTGGCGATTCCACGCCCCTTCGCATACATCGCCGCGAGGTTGAACTCCCCCTGCGCGTCGCCCTTCGCCACAGCTACCTGAAAGAGCTTCACACCTCGCGTCTCGTCCTTACGCACGCCCTTGCCATCGATGTACATCGCGCCGAGTCGATTGAGTGCGTACAGGTTGCCCTGATCGGCAGCGCGCTGGAACCACGCGGAGGCCTCGCCTTCATCCTTGTCGACGTCGTCGCCGTTGAGATACGCGCGGCCGAGCTTCACCTGCGAGTCCGCGTCGCCCAGAAGCGCGGCTTTACGGTACCAGTCGAGTGCCTGCTTGGGATCCTTCGGCACGCCACGTCCCTGCTCGTACATCGACGCGAGCTGGAAGGTCGCGTCGCGATTGCCCGTCTGCGCCGCCTTCCGGAACCAGATCGCCGCCTGCGCGGGGTCCTTGTTGACGCCAAGCCCCTGATCGTAGATGACCGCGAGATTCCGCTGTGCCTGCTGATTTCCGGCGTTCGCCTCGCGCGTACACGCGAGCAGCGCCGCTGCGTACTGCTTGTCGCTGTAGGCGTTGAGACAGCTCGGAGCGGACGCGGGGCGCGGACCGACGGGGGTCGTCACCGGCAGAGGCGCCGGAGCGGCAGCAACGGTCACCGGCTTCATCGTCGGAGCGAAGCTCGATGACTGCCCAGAGATGACCTCCACGCGCTGCGACTCCGTCCTGAATCCCGGCGCCGACGCTACGAGTTGATATTTGCCCGGGAGCAGCGAGAGCTGCCTGTCGGTGACGGCCTTGCCGTTGACCGTCACACGCGCGCGCGCTGGGAGCGATCCGATCGAGATCGTCCCGCTGTCGGGCGTTGCAGCGACGGGCGGTGGCACAGTCGGCGGCGCGGCGGGGATGACCACGTTCGCGGCCGGATCCTGCGTAGCGTCCGGCGCGCCCTGCTTCATGTCCGAGAAGATGAACAGTCCACCGCCCACGAGCAGCAGCGCGCCGATGACGGCGATCGGGATGATCGGCGCCCGCTTCTTCGGCCGCGTCTCCTCCTCCTCTTCCGCCGCATCGTCCGGCACCATCACGCTCGGCGGCGTCACACTCTTCGCGGTGGGCTGCGGGGAGCGCGAGGACGGTGCGGCTGCGCGCGACGGCGGTGCGCTTGCGGCCTGCATCATCGATGTCGGAGATGCGTACGTCGCTCCCAGCGACGCAACCAGCGGCTTGATGACCTGGGTGACGCCGAGCGCATAGGACTCGCTGCCGTCGCTCTCCTGCTCGCGCGTGAGACGGAGTGCGACGAGGCGGCCGCTCTTGAGCTCGCGCGCGAAGTACACCACGCCACCGCCCTCGGAGCGCTGCATCTCGCCGAGCACTTCGTACTCGCCTTCAGCCGCGCTCTGAACTGCCTTGAGCAGCTCTTCCTGCGATGCCTCCCCCGAGCGCGTGCCCGAGAGATCCTTTCCGCAGTTGCTGCAGAAACGACCCCAGCCAACGAGGTCGACCTTGCACGACGGGCACTTGTTCCCCATGGCGGGGACTGATGCATCGAGCTCGCGCACGACGCTCAACTCGAACTCGCTGCCGTCGGGGCGCAGCTTCAGCGCCGCGAGCTTCTGCGATGCGCGCTCGCGCGCGAGGTAGACGACGCTTCCACGCTCCCCACGACCCATTTCGCCCAGTATTTCGTACTCTGCGGCAGCCGCTTCCTTCACCGCGCGCAGCAATTCATCGTCACCACCCTGGCCCCCCGGCGATCCAGTCAGCCGCGTAGACCCGGTCTGTCGCTCCATAGCTTCTCCGGCAGATAAGTCGTGAGCACTCTACAGCTACAGTAAGATGCCGAGGTGCGTATGGAAAGGTATGCGACCAATGAATTTACGGAAGTTACGTCGGGGGCTTGTAGGTCTTGGGTTTGAAGGTCGGCGGCTTCTGTTGAATGGCGCTGCCCACCGAATCTGCGCGGTGACGGGCGCTGTCGTCGATCATGTTGGTGATCGCGTCGACCTTGATCGACGGCATGACGGGAGCCGCGATCTCGTCATCGGCTGCGGCCGCCGTCGCAGCGACGTGTGTCGCGTGCTTCGCGTCGGCGGGCGGGCCTTCGTCGCGCGCCGAGGGAGAGGCGGGAGCGTTGGGGTTGAACAGCGGCTTGATGACCGCCGGCTCGAGCTTCGGAGCCGCGGCCTCAGGCTTGGACGTCGGGACGATCGCACTGGTGACCCCTGGCTTGACGACGCTCGCCGGCGGGCCAGCAGGGGCGGAATCGTGCTTGACGGCAAGGGTGTCCGTCGGTGCGGCAACGATCTGCTTGGGCTTCGCCGCAGCTGCGGCAGCGGCGGGTGTTGGCGCGCCTTCCATGCGCGAGAGGAAGTACCAGCCGCCGCCAGCGATGGCGCCGAGCACCAGCACCCCGACGAAGATCTTGAGCCACGGGCGGCGCGGCTCGATCGGCCAATCGAGGCTGATCTCGGGACGCGGATCCGAAATACGATGCGTCGTCGGCGGCGGCGACTCGTGCACGATCGCGTTTCGTCCCGACGGCGTCTCTGCCACCAGTCGCGCGAACGAGTTCGTGAAAGGACTTTTCACGTGCGCCTCGTGCTCGATCTCGAGCTCCGGCGGTGCACTGGCGGCCATCTGCGGAGCGGTGTTGTGCGCGACCGGCGGCGCCGCGGCGATCGGATGGAAGGCGAGCGGTGACTCCTGCGCCGGCATCGTGTGTGATGCCGCCGCTCCGTGCGAGCCGTTGCCGTTTCCGTTGCGCGCGGGAATCGCGACCGTTCCGTTCGATCCGCTGTTACGCGGCACGGCGGGCGGACGCATGCGATCGAAGGTCGGGGCCTCCGTCACCTCGATCCACGGGAGAGAGGTGCTGCGCGTGGTGCGCGCCGGCGGCGGCGACACGGTGAACGACGACGGCGCGGCGACGGGCGGCTTCATCGCCGGCGGCTCCGCCATGGGCGGATGGGAGGCGGCGGCCGGCGCTGCAACGGGAGTCGGCGCGACCACGGGCTGGTGCGCGACGGGCTGCGGCGCGACGGGCTGCGGCGCGACGGGCCGCGGCGCCGGCACCATCGCGGCGCGGCGCGACTGAAGCGCCGCGCGAGCGGCGGCGACGACCGGATGATCCGCACCCATCGCGCCTTCGCGAACCAGAAGCGCGCGCTCGCGATGCTGAATCTCTATGTCGAGCCGTCCGCGAGCCCCACTAATCTCGGCCAGCGTCTCGAGCGCGGTCGCTACTGCAAGGTCGTTGGGGAGCTGCAGCTTCTCGCGAATCTCGAGCGCACGACGGGCGAACTGCTCACCGCCATCGTAGTCCTCCTCATGCAGGCGTACCTTCGCGAGGCTAGTGAGAATGGCGGCGATCTCCGGATGGGTGGCGCCGAGCGCCTGCTCCTTGATGGAAAGGAGCCGTGCGAGGAGAGGGCCCGCCGATGCGTACTCGTTCCGGCGAAAGTAGAGGCGCGCAAGATTGTTCAGCGTCACTGCGACGTCGGGATGCGATTCGCCGAGATGCTGTTCGCTGATGCCGAGGGCGCGCTGGAAGAGCGGCTCCGCCTGATCGAGCTCGCCGCGCGCGTAGTGGAGCGCCGCGAGATTGTTGATGTTTTGAACGAGACCGAAGTGCTCGGGGCCGAGGACACGTTCGCGAATGGCGAGCGCGCGATGAAAGAGCGCCTCCGCCTGCGCAAAGTCCTTCTGCTTGTACTTGAGTTGCCCGAGGTTGCTGAGGCTCGAGGCCAGGCGCACGTTGTCGGCGCCGAGTTGCGTTGCCTCGCGAATGGCCGCGAGAAACGACTGCTCTGCACGCGCGTAGTCGCCGTCGGTGAATGACAGGCGACCAGCTTCGTTCTGCTGCTCCCAGCGAGTTTCGATCGTGTCGTTCATTGCTCCTCCCTTCGATAAGACGCGGAGGGGCGCTCGCTGTAACCGGATGAGCACGGCAAAATTCGAGCGCTGCACGAGGAACGAAATTGCCTCACTTGCGGCTTTTGTTCGGGGGTATATCTTGAACTTTCCCTCGCCTCATCTCCCCGAGTCCGCGATGACGACGATGCCCGACCGCTCACCGCCGAACCTATCGCCTGATTTCCCTGCCCTGCGCGGGCTGACGCCCGTCATCATCGTCGAAAATGTCGCCGAGTGCATGGCGTTCTGGATCGACCGGTTGGGCTTCGAGCTGACAGCGGAGGTACCGGGGCAGGATGGCTCGCTCGCGTTCGTGATTCTGCAGCGAGGGGGGATCGAGATCATGTACCAGAGCCGCGAGAGCGTGCTCGCAGATGGCACCAGCACCCGAGCCTCGCTGGATGGGCATTCCATCGCGCTCTTCCTCACGGTCGACTCCATCGACGAGGCCGAGCGCGCGATCGCGGGAGCACCAATCGTGAAGGCGCGCCACGACACTTTCTACGGAAGCACGGAGATCTACGTGAAGGAGCCAGGCGGCAACACCGTCGGCTTCTCGCAAATGCGATAGCGCTGTCAGGGGCGGTAGCGCACCGATGCGTAGAGTTGCGCGCGATGGCGCACCGGGCCCGTGAGCGAGTAGCCGATGCCGCCGAGGAGCGTTGCGCCGGGCACGCGCACGATCCAGACACCATCGGTGTGCCAACCCCCCTCGAAGCCGATGACCTGCGCCCAGGTCCCGGTCGCATCGCTGGCACTGCCGATCCAGTAGTACGGACGCCAGATAGGCCCCCGGAGGGAGACGCGCAGCGTCGCGATTGCGCCGCCGGTCGCGCTGGCGATCGGCAGCGCAGCCATCGGAACACGCTGCGCGAGTAGCGATGAATCCATCAGCGGCGGAGCCAGCCCGCCGAGTGAGAATCGCTCGAACTGCGGCGCGGAATGCGACATGAGACCGTAAAGTCCATCAATCGCGACCTCGTGTCCGAACCCCTTCACCGCCAGCGCACCGGTGAGCACCGCGCGCTTCCACCCGTCGGCGCCGAGCTTCCCTGCGTCGGCGGTGAGCGCGAGCCGTTCCGAGACACGCCAGTCGCGCGGCGTCTGCAGCGCGCCGGCGTGTACCGAGAGCTGCGCGACGGTGCGCTGCATCGACGGCATGCGGAGCGGGTTTACCGTACCGAAGGACGCCATCGCTCGCGCGCCTACATCGCGCGACTGCGTGTCGTGATCGAGCTCCGCCCACGCCGAGAGCGCGCGGTATCTCGCATCGAGAACCGGCGGCGCATCGAAGTCGTGCTGGCGCGATGGCTGGTTCTCGAGCGCAAAGGCCTCGACGCCGACGAGCGGTCGGCTTCCGCGAAATACCGCCCCGATCGATGCGCCGCGCCAGCTCGAGCGGTCGCCCCACTGCCCCTGCAGGAGCCACGTCAGCTTGCCGACGGGATCCGTGCCGGCGTACGCGAGACCGAGTGCTTTCCCCTCGCCCGCCCAGCTTCCCGACAGGAGAAGTCGCTGCTCCCGCGGACCCAGTCCGTACGACCGGTCCTTCGGTATCGGCGCGGTGCTCAACGAATCGAGCGTGGCCGTCACCGGCTGATCGCGCACCCATGGAAAGCGTCCGCGCACGCTGTCCGCGCGCGGAGCGTCGGCGTTCAGTCGCACGCGTGCGAGATCGAGTCCGCGCGCGTGGAGGCGCAGGAAGTACACCCACCCGCTGGCGCTCACCTCGGGATCGATCGCCGCGCCGCTCACGTTGGTGAGCAGGGTCATCGCGCCCGTGCGGCGCTCGACACGCGCGATGTTCGGCACGCCGCCGGTCTCGGTGGTGACCACGAGCTCCGCATCGCGGCGCGCGAAAGCCGGCGAGTACGCAGCGGCCTGCGCATCGCCGACGATCGCGATCGCGCCGCCCTCCGACGGCATCGTCGCGAGGCGCCAACCATCGCGGCGCTGCACCGCGAACGCGATCGCGCGTCCGTCGCGCGAGAAGCGCGGGCGATTGTAGAGATGCGTGCGGTCGCCCACGACGAGTGTCGTGATCGCGCCGCTCGCCAGATCGATACGCACGAGGTCGCACCGCCCGCCCGCACAGCGATCGGCGACGGCGGTGCGGCCATCGGGCGATGGATCGGCGTGGCGGATGCCGGCGCCGTGCGTGACACGCCGGACGTCGCCCGACTTCCAGCTCCACACGAACAGGTCGCGTCGATACACGCCATCGCCGCGCGCCGCGAGCGCCGTCACCAGCAGGCGACCTCCATCCGCGAAGAAGCGCGGCTCGGCGAACGACATCCCGCCGCGCGGAGCGAGGCGCGCGATGACCTCGAGCGCGGCGGGGCGCGACGCGACCGCCGGCACGTCCTCCGGATCCCGCGCACGCGCGCGCGCCGCGCGCAGGCGCGCTGCACTGTCGGGCGCGTGGCGATTGAGATCGAGCATAACGATGCGCGGAGCGCGCTGTGGATCGGTGAGCACGAGCGCGAGGAGTGAATCGTCGCGCGAGAGTGTGGGTGCGCCGGTCGCCCAGTGCAGCCGCTGCACGAGCTCACCCTCGTCGCCGGCCGTGAGGGTGTCCGGGGTGGCCGCGAGCAGCGCGCCGCGTCCGCTTCCGTCGCGCGCACCATGGGCATCGACCGCGTCGAGCGCGTCGTGGGTGAGCTCCGCTGCGAAGATTCCGTACAGCTCATCGGGCGGTGCGCCGTACACGCCGATGAACGCCTCGGCGAACGAGCGCGGCGTGCGCGCCGACATCCGCCGCCAGAGATGCACGACGCTCGAGTCGCCATTGCGCGCCGCGAGCCACTCGAGAAAGGCCGAGCCCGCGAGATAGGCCATGTCCCCTCCCTCGAAGCGCGGGGAGCCATCGAGCGCGCCGTACGTCGGCAGCTGTCCTTCGATCGCCCACTGCCGAAGCACGGCAGGCCGCCAGGCACCGTGCGGACGGCCGATGCCGCGCACGATCCGCCCCTCCACGAAGGTCGCATAGCCCTCCGTCACCCAGCGTGGCGCATGCACTGCCAGCGGTCCGAATTTCACCGGTAGCAGCGCCGTCAAACGACGCACGCCCGGATTGCGCGACGCACGCGTCAGGTGCGCGATGTGCGCGAACTCGTGAATCGACAGCTGATCGCTCCATGCGCCGGTGCCGAGCGGCGATGACGGATCCGGGGGCGTCGGCCAGAGGAAGATCAGCGGGTGATCAAGCAGTGGAAGCGCGAACCCGTTCGACACGTTGTTCGGGTCTTCGACGATGACGGTAACGCGCTTCGACGTCGTGCTCCCCACCAGCGCGGCGACCGCATCGTGCGCGGCGTCGATCCGCGCGGCGACATCGTGGGTCCACGGCGCCGCATCGTCGGTGAAGAAGAAGCGGAAGTACCGCGTGTCGAGCGTGCGCCAGCGCAGATGCGGAATCGTGCTCTGCTGCGCGGCTGCGCGCCCCGCGGAAGCCAGCGCCGCGCAGACGATCGAGACCAGCGAAACGAAGCGGCGCGCGGCACCAGGCATTGCGCCAAGATGAGCCAGTGCGTCTACTCCTACAACGACGCGGTTCACAGGAGCGGCTCCGCAGTGCATCTTCCACGCATGGCTACCGTGACGGATACGATGGATGAGGGTTCGATGAAGGAGCTCGTCGCGATCCTGCCGTATGGCGGGTGTCCGATGCCCGGCGTCGCGACGTCGGGACAGCCAGACGCCGCGGCGTGGAAGGAGCTCGCCCGCTCGGGATTCAAGTCCGTCGTCGACCTGCGCGAGCCGGACGAGCCGCGCGGCCACGATGAGGCCGGAGAGATCGCTCGCGCCGGCCTCACCTATTTTCCGCTGCCGGTGAGCCATGAGTCGCTCGGCGATCGTCAGTTCGATGTGCTCCGCGACTTCATCCGCGATCCAACGAACCGTCCGGTGCTCATCCACTGCCAGTCGGCGAATCGCGTGGGCGCACTGATCCTCCCGTATCTCGTACTCGATGAGCACGTCCCCATCGACGAGGCGCAGCGACGTGCGGCCGCCGTCGGTCTTCGCTCACCGGACTATGCCGCGCTCGCGCTCGACTACGTCAAACGCCACGCTCAGACGGAAGGCTAGATGATCCTGCGCCGCTTTCACGAACAGCAGCTTGCACAGATGAGCTATCTCATCGGGTGCAGCGACACGCGCGCCGCGATCGTCGTCGACCCCATCCGCGATCCCGACCTGTACATCGAAGCGGCTGCCGCGGCGGGGCTCACCATCACGCACGTCGCGGAGACGCACATCCACGCGGATTACGTCTCGGGGACGCGCGAACTCGTCGCGCGCACGGGCGCGCAACTGCTCCTCTCGGCCGCCGGTCCCCCAGACTGGCACTACGAGTTCGCCGAGGCGGACGGGGCGACGCTGCTTCGCGATGCGGACATGTTCGACGTCGGGCACGTGCGCTTCACTGCGCGGCACACACCGGGACACACGCCGGAGCATCTCTCCTTCGTCGTCCGATCGCTCGACACGGCGGAGGAGCCGGTCGCGATCCTCACGGGCGACTTCGTGTTCGTGAGCGATGTCGGGCGCCCCGATCTGCTCGAGCGCGC
>JBDSHG010000043.1:0-13094 GCA_039918615.1 Gemmatimonadaceae bacterium
TCGCCGTGATGATCGTCCGGATTTCCTCGTTCGATAGCACCTTGTCGATGCGCGCCTTCTCGACGTTGATGATCTTGCCGCGTAGCGGGAGGATCGCCTGGAACTGGCGGTCGCGCCCCTGCTTCGCGGAGCCGCCGGCCGAGTCACCCTCGACGAGGTAGATCTCGCAGAGCACGGGATCGCTGAGTGAGCAGTCCGCGAGCTTCCCCGGCAGGTTGCCGATGTCGAGCGCCGACTTCTTGCGCGTGAGATCGCGCGCCTTGCGCGCCGCTTCGCGTGCGCGCGCGGCCGACACCGCCTTCTCCACGATGATGTTCGCCGACTTTGGATGCTCGTCGAGATACGCCGCGAGATACTCGTTGAGCACGGTCTTCACCGCGCCCTCGACTTCGGAGTTGCCGAGCTTCGTCTTCGTCTGCCCCTCGAACTGCGGCTCGTGCACCTTGATCGAGATGACCGCGGTCAGCCCCTCGCGAACATCGTCACCGGTAAGGGTGAAGTTGTCCTTCTTGAGCCAGTTCCCCTTCGTCGCGTACACGTTGATCACGCGCGTGAGTGCGCTCTTGAAGCCGGTGAGGTGCGTGCCGCCTTCGTGCGTGTTGATGTTGTTGACGAACGAGAAGACGTTTTCGCTGTAACCGTCGTTGTACTGCAGCGCGATCTCGATCGCGATGTCATCGCGCTCGGCCTCGATGTACACGACGTCGCTGTGCAGCGCCTTGCGGCTCGCGTTGAGATAGGCGATGAACTCCTTCAGTCCACCCTTGGCGAGGAAGAGCTCCGTCTTCTTCGACTCCTCACGCTCGTCGGAGATCGTGATGCTGATCCCCTTGTTCAGAAACGAAAGCTCCCGAAGCCGCGAGGCGAGCGTGTCGTACTGATAGACGAGCTCCGTGAAGATCGTCGCGTCCGGTTTGAACCACACCGTGGTTCCCGTCTCCGCCTTCGGCAGTTTGCGGAGCACCTTGAGCGTGGTGGTCGTGTCGCCGCGCACGAAGTCCATGTAGTACTCCTGCCCATCGCGGCGCACCCATACCTTCAGCTGCTCGGACAGCGCGTTGACGACGGACACGCCGACGCCGTGCAGTCCACCGGACACCTTGTAGCTGGTCTTGTCGAACTTGCCGCCGGCATGCAGCACGGTGAGCGCGAGCTCGACGCCCGGGATCTTCTCCACCGGATGGATGTCGACCGGAATTCCGCGCCCATCATCGGCGACGGTGATCGAATTGTCGGCGTGAATCGTGACTTCGATGTGCGTCGCGAAACCCGCGAGCGCTTCGTCGATCGAGTTGTCGACGACTTCATATACCAGGTGGTGCAGCCCTCGCTCCGACGTCGATCCGATGTACATCCCGGGGCGCTTGCGCACGGCTTCGAGCCCCTTGAGCACCTGAATTTGACCGGCGTCGTACTGCGTCGGCTGAGCCGTGGTCTTTGCCATGCGCACCTTGTCTACGTGATGAAACCGAGCCCCGAAGAAAGGCCGAATCCGGACGTCTCTCCAGCCTCTTTAATTTACCCCAAATTCCTTCCAGTTCAAGCAGTTAGCCCATGAGCCGCCAATGGATCCTGACGACCTTTCTCGTCGTCCTCCCCACGTTGATCGCCACCAGCAGCTGAGGCTCCATCAGCGACAGCTCGCTCATCCACGAGCTCGTCTTCACCGCGACGAACAACGTCCCGTCACGCGTGATCATGATCGGCTCCGTCACCGCCGAAATCTGCTCGCCAACCAGCGCCGGCCACTCTGGCACGACACGCGCCTGATCGACGCGATTCCCGTCCTTCGTGCCCGACATGAAGCTCGCGAGCAGCTCCGACATCTTCTCCGGCTTGTGCGACGGACGCTTCACACGTTGCCGCGGGTCAGCACGCCCCCGTTCACCTGCCACCGCTCGAGTCGCGTGAACGCGTCCGGGATGTCCGCGTCGCGAGGCACCGCGACGATCGTCTGCCCGCGCTCCTCCTGCGACAGGAGCTCCAGAATCCGCGCCGCGCGCCTCGCGTCGAGCTCCGCGAAGGGATCGTCGAGCAGCACCAGCGGCTCCGCGCGCGTCGCCTCGCGCAGCGTCGCCGCCTCGAGCAGCCGCAGCGCGATCGCCGCCGTGCGCTGCTGCCCCGCCGATCCGTACGTGCGCAGCTCGCGCCCCTCGAGCGAGAGATCGAGATCGTCTCGATGCGGCCCCGCATGCGTGATCCCACGCTTCACGTCGATCGGACGCTTCTGCTCCAGCGCCGCGAGCAGCGCCTCCTCCGCATCGCCGCGCGACGCATCCAGCGTGCTCGCGTACCGCAGCCGCGCCGCACCCCGCTCGCCGATCGCCTCGCACCGCTCCGCGTACTGCTCGGCGTAGCTCGTCGCCCACTCCTGCCGCGCCGTGTAGATCACCGCGCCATGCTGCGCGAGCGCCGGCTCCCACACCGCCGCGCACGCCTCGCGCGCCGCGTGGTTGAGCCGCAACTCGCGCATCGCCGCGTTGCGCCGCGCGAGCGCACCTCGGTAGCGCTGCAGCGCGAGCAGATACGGCCGTGAGCTCAGCCCGAGCATCACGTCGAGAAAGCGCCGTCGCTCCACCGGCGCGCCCGCCACCAGCACCGCATCGCGTGGCGAGAAGATCACCGCGGGGAAGGCGCCGAGCGCGTCGGCCATCCGCTCGGGCTCACCGCCGTCGAGGAGAATTTTCTTGCGACGGCCGAGGCGGTCGAAGCCCACCGACACGTCGTGCGCGCGCGCACCTTCGATCGTGGCCGAGAGATGAAAGCCCGACTCGCCGAAGGTGACGAGCTCCGCATCCTGCGCGCCGCGCAGCGATCGCAGCAGGCGGAGATAGTAGATCGCCTCGAGGAAGTTCGTCTTTCCCTGCCCGTTCTCACCCACCAGCGCGATCCCCGCCGCGGGTAGCTCGATCTCGGCTCGCTTCAGATTCCGGAAAGCGCGAATCGAAAGCCGCCGCAGCGCGCTGTGCGCAACCGGATGCTCAGGAACCGCGCCCACCGCAGCCGTCACGTGCCGGTGAACGCCGCGGGACGCTTCTCGAGAAACGCGCTCATCCCCTCGCGCATGTCCTTCGTCGTGGCGATCAGACCGAAGTGATTCGCCTCGATGACGAGCCCTTCCTCGAGCGTCGTGTCGAGCCCGCGATTCACCGCCTCGATGCACAGCGCGATCGCCACCGGCCCATTCGCCAGAATCTGCCTCATCATCGCCTCGGCCGCTGCGATCAGCTCCCCCTGCGGCACCACCTTGTTCACCAGCCCGATCCGATACGCCTCGGCCGCATCCGTCATCTCCGCGGTGAGCATCAGCTGCAGCGCGCGGCCCTTGCCGATGAGGCGTGGGAGGCGCTGCGTGCCGCCGTAGCCGGGGCCGATGCCGAGCTTCACTTCGGGAAGACCCATCTTCGCGTTATCGGACGCGAGGCGGATGTGGCACGCGAGCGCGAGCTCGAGTCCGCCGCCCAGCGCGAAGCCATTGATCGCGGCGATCACCGGCTTGGGCGACGTCTCGAAGCGAGTGAAGACGCGCTGTCCAACCATCGCGCGCAGGCGCCCATCCAGCGACCCCTGCGTCGCGAGCTCGGCGATGTCCGCGCCGGCCACGAATGCCTTCGCGCCGGTGCCGGTGAGGATCGCGCCGCCCACATCTGCGCGGCTGATGACCTCGCCGATCGCCTGGTCGAGCTCCGCGATCGTCGCGTCGTTCAGCGCGTTGAGCTTGTCGGGGCGAGTGATCGTGATCGTGGCGATGCGATCGCGAACGTCGAACGTGAGATTGGTGTAGGGCATAGGCGGGGTGAGAGCTGCTCGAGTTGGCGGCCTTCAGGTCCCGAAAGCTATACCGTCGGACTGCTTCTTGCTTTCCCGCTGGAGGGTATGAGCGCACAGTGGTTTACACGGCACGGGGGCAAGCGCGCGGGCTTCCGATATCAGAATTCGCAGGGGCGCGCGGTCACCGACGGGAAGCAGCTCGAGCGCATCAGCGCCCTGGTGCTCCCGCCTGCGTGGCGTGACGTGCACATCGCTGCGACGCCGCGCTCCGCGATCCAGGCGTGGGGCTTCGACGTGAAGGGGCGCAAGCAGTATCGTTATCACGCGCGCGCGGTCGCGGTGCGCGAACAGCGCAAGTATTATCGCGTGCGCCATCTCGCCCGCGACCTCCCGCGCATTCGCGAGTCGCTCTACAGCGAGATCGCGCACGGCACCGTGCTCACGCGCGACCGCGTCGCCGCCGCCGTGGTACGCCTCATCAGCAAGGGATTCTTTCGCGTCGGCAGCGAGCGCTACGCGCGCGAGAACAGGACGTTCGGCATCTCGTCGCTGCTCAAGCGGCACGTCCATGTGGATGGCAGCGCCATCGTCTTCGACTTCAAGGGGAAGTCGAACAAGCAGCAGAAGCACGTCGTCGTCGATCGCGCGCTCGCGAAGATCATGCGCGCGTTGCTGAAGTCGCCCGGCACCAGACTCTTTCGCTACACCGACGGCACGAAGTGGAAGAATCTCTCGGAGCGCGATGTGAACGTCTACGTGCGCCACGTGACATCCGTGCGCTACACCGCGAAGGATTTCCGCACATGGGGAGGCACCGTGCGCGTCGCCACTGTGCTCTCCGACCTTGGCGCGCCCACCAACGACCGTGAGGCGAAGAAGAACGTCGTGCTCGCGATCAGGCTCGTGAGCGCGGAACTCGGCAACACGCCGGCGATCTGTCGCGCGTCGTACGTGCATCCGATCATCATCGCGCGCTACCTCGATCACGGCGAGACGATCATGCCGCGCGCGGCGGGGAAGAGCGCCGGAGGGCACTATCCGGAGGAGCGCGCGCTCATCCGTTTTCTCGACGAGCACTTCCCCGAGCGCCGCAAGCGCGTGCGCGCCGAGGACAAGGTGGCGGCGTAGCACGACTGCGATAGCTTTCGCCGCATGCAGTCCGTTCTCGCGATCGACTCCGGCACCACCGGCGCCACGTGCCTCGTGATCGCGGCAAATGGTCGCGTGCTGGGACGCGGCTACCGCGAGATCCCGCAGCACTACCCCGAGCCGGGGCAGGTCGAGCACGAGCCGCTCGACATCCTGCATTGCACGCTCGATTCGGCGCGCGAGGCGCTCGCGACGTCGGGCGTCGCGCCGACTACCATCGGCATCACGAACCAGCGCGAGACCGTCGTGCTCTGGAACCGCCACACAGGTGCGGCGGTCGGGCGCGCGATCGTGTGGCAGGACCGGCGCACCGCCGCGCGCTGCGCCGCGCTCGCCCCGCACGCGGAGGACATTGCCGCGCGCACCGGACTGCTCCCCGATCCGTACTTCTCCGCGACGAAGCTGGAGTGGCTTCTCGCGCACGAGCACATCGCGAGGATGGCGGACGTCGGCTCGCTCGCTGCCGGGACCGTCGACTCGTGGCTGATCTGGAATCTCACCGGGGGCGCGGTGCACGCGACCGATCACACCAACGCGTCGCGTACGATGCTCTACGACATACGCGAGCACGCGTGGAGCGATCATCTGCTCGCGAGATTCGGCGTGCCGCGCGCAATCCTCCCCGAGGTGCGCGCGTCGAGCGGCGACTTCGGCATGGCGCGCGGCGCCGTCCTTGGCCTCTCCACCGACGTCCCGATCCACGGCGTCGCCGGCGATCAGCAGGCCGCGCTCTTCGGACAGGGGTGCTGGGAGTCGGGGCAGGGGAAAAACACGTACGGCACCGGCGCCTTCCTTCTATTGAATACGGGCACCGCGATCGGCGCGACTGGCGGCGGCCTCCTCACCACCGTCGCCTGCGACGCGACCGGGGCACCAGCGTACGCACTCGAGGGCGCGATCTTCGTCGCCGGCGCGGCGGTGCAGTGGCTGCGCGACGGGCTCGGCATCATCGAGTCCGCGGCCGAGACTCAGTCGCTCGCGAGCGGGATCACGTCGAACGCCGGCGTGTATTTCGTACCAGCGCTCACGGGACTCGGCGCGCCGCACTGGGAGCCCGAGGCACGGGGCACGATCGTCGGGCTCACGCGCGGGACCACGCGCGCGCACCTCGCGCGCGCGGCGCTCGAGGCGATGGCGTACGCCACCGCCGACGTCATCGACGTAATGAAAACGCGCGGGAGTTGCACCTTCGAGCGGCTGCGCGTGGATGGCGGTGCAACGGAGAATGACTGGCTGATGCAGTTCCAAGCCGATGTGCTCGGCGTTCCCGTCGAGCGACCCGACATGGCGGAGACTACCGCGCTCGGCGCGGCCGGTCTCGCGGGAATTGCCGCGGGGGTGTGGCCCGATGCGCGCGCGTTTCTCGGCACGCGAGAGTTCCGCGCGTTCACCCCGGGCCCGAACGCGGCGGAAGCACGCGCGGGGCGCGCTGGCTGGGAGCGCGCCGTGCGCGCGACACTTTCCTGGGCGCGTGACCCCGAGTCGCGTGACCCCGAGTCGCGTGACCCCGACCCGCGAGGCGCCACGTGACGCGTCCAGCGCTCGCCCGCAAGCTCGACGCCCACTGCGCATCGCTCGGCGACTGTCGCAAATGCGGGCACAACGACGCCGGCGTCGTCCCGATTCTCTCGCCGGCGCGCGCGCCGAGGGTGATGCTCATCGGTCAGGCGCCCGGGCAGGTGGAGACGAGCGCAGGCGAGCGCCGCGCGTTCGCGGGGCGCGCCGGGAAGACGATGTTCCGCTGGCTCGAGCGCATCGGCGTCGACGAGGCGACCTTCCGTTCGCGAGTATACATCGCGGCGGTGACGCGCTGCTATCCGGGCCCGCATCCCTCCGGGCGTGGCGACCGCGTGCCCTCTCGCTTCGAGCAGGAACAGTGCAGCAGCTGGCTCGAGTCAGAGCTCTCGCTCATCAAGCCGAAGCTGCTGATCCCCGTCGGGAAGCTCGCGATCGAGAGGTTCCTCGCGCCCGCGCCGCTCGATCGGATCATCGGCAGGGTGCACGAGGTCGATCACGTGGGAGGGCGGTCGCTCGTGATCCCGCTTCCGCATCCGTCTGGCGCGAGCAGCTGGATCAATGCCCCGCAGCATCGCGCGCTGCTCGATCGCGCGCTCGACCTGCTCGGCAGTGAGCTTGCGTCGATCTGGGGCGCGTCAGCATTGGGAAGGAGCGCCTGATGCGCGGGCTCATACTCGCCTTCGGGCTGCACGCCGGCGCTGGCGATCACTGGTTCGGCACTGACAAGGTGAAGCACTTCCTCGTCTCGGCCTTCGTGGAGAGCGTCTCGTACAGCGCGCTCCGCTCCGTCAACGTGCGCCACGATCAGGCGCTCATCGGCGCCTCGGCTTTCACGCTCGGTGTCGGGGTAGGGAAGGAGCTTTACGATCATCACTCGTACGGGCGCTTCAGCGTGAAGGACCTTACCTGGGACGTCGCCGGGAACGCGGCGGCCGCATCCGTACTCGCGCATACCCGGTGAAGTGCTCCATTGGCCGCAATCCTACTACTGTAGGGTGCGCCGACCCATATATTCCACCTGCTCGCGGAACCGATAAAACGGCAACCTCACCCAGGGCCTTTCATGACCGACTCCGCCAACGGGGACGCGACGTCCACCGAAGCAGACGAACGGCGCACGAACGAGGTTCTCCGCGCACTCGTGAGCGAAATGCTCGAGCGAGTGCGCGAGGTCACCCGCAGAACGTCAGCGTGGAGCGCGGAGGAGCGGGCGCAGGCAGAGGCAGAGCTCGAGGCGATCATGTCGCACGTGCGACGCGAGGCGACCACCGAACGAAAGGAAGACTGATCCCGGCATCAGGGAGACGACTATGAAAGCGCGCAACAAGTTTCTCATCGGTGGAGCGGTGATCCTCGGAGCCGCGGCGTATCTGATGGTGACATCGATCCGCCAGACCGGCGTGTATTATCTCACCCCCACCGAGCTCTCGTCGAAGATCTCGGCCGATCCGTCGTTCTATGAGACGGGGGTGAAGGTGGGCGCGCGCGTTGTCCCGGGTTCGATCGTGCGTGATGCGTCCGGGCGCTCAATGACCTTCGCGGTCACCGATGGCGCGCACAACTATCCCGTGTCGTATCGCGGGCTGCCGCCCGACACCTTCACCGATGGTGTCGACGTGGTGCTCGAGGGACGGCTGGCGCACGATGGCACCTTCCGCGCGACCACCGTGCTCGCCAAATGTGCGTCGCGCTATGAGAACGCTCCGGAGAAATATCGCAGCGTGCCCGGCTATACGTCGGCGCCTGCGGCCGCGCACTCATGATTCTCATCGGTGAGCTCTCGCTCTGGGTCGCGCTGCTCATGGCGTTCTGGGGCACGACCGTCGGCTTCGCTGGTGGCTATTACAAGCGTCCCGAGCTGATCGCGAGCGCCGAGCGCGCGTCGTATGCGACGTTTGCGTTTCTGCTGTTGGCGGCGCTGGGACTCTGGACGGCGCTGCTGCGCTCCGACTTCTCCTTCCGCTACGTCGCCTCCTACACGAGCGCGAATCTCCCATCGATCTACAAGGTCACCGCGTTCTGGGCGGGACAGTCGGGATCACTGCTGTTGTGGGCGTTCATTCTTTCCGGCTATTCGGCGATTGCCGTGTGGACGAATCGCTCGCGCAACCGCGAGCTGATGCCGTACGTCACGGCGACGCTCTCCGCCATCACGCTCTTCTTCGTGATGACGCTGTGCTTCGGCTCGAATCCGTACGACCGCCTCGACTGGATTCCGCCCGATGGCACGGGGCTCAATCCGCAGCTGCAGAATCCGGGGATGGCGATCCATCCGCCCAATCTCTATCTCGGCTACATCGGCACCGCGATCCCCTTCGCCTTCGCGATCGCCGCGCTCATCACCCGGCGCCTCGATGCAGGCTGGCTCGCTGCGGTGCGCCGCTGGACGCTCGTCTCGTGGTTCTTCAACACGACGGGAATCATTCTCGGCATGTGGTGGGCGTACGTCGAGCTCGGATGGGGCGGTTACTGGGCCTGGGATCCTGTCGAGAATGCGTCGTTCCTGCCGTGGCTGGTCAACACCGCGTTCCTGCACTCGATCATGGTACAGGAGAAGCGCGGGATGCTGCGCAAGTGGAACGTCACCCTCGTCGTCTCCGCGTTCCTGCTCTCGATCCTGGGCACCTTCATCACGCGCAGCGGGGTCATCTCGAGCGTCCACTCGTTCGCGCAGTCGAACGTCGGCTACTGGTTCCTCGGCTTTCTCGTGCTGGCGATCGCGCTGACGGTGTATCTCGTCTCGACGCGCCTCAACGATCTCGAGGCGAAGGCGGAGCTCGAAAGCCTCGTGAGCCGAGAGGCGAGCTTCCTGTTCAACAATCTCCTGCTCGTCGGCATCGCGTTCGCTGTGCTGTGGGGAACGCTTTTTCCGATTCTCAGCGAAGCGGTGACGAACAACAAGATCACGGTCGGCCTGCCGTTCTTCAACAAGGTGAACATCCCGCTCGGTCTGGCGCTCCTCGCGCTCACCGGAATCGGGCCACTCATCGCGTGGCGGCGCGCGAGTGCGGCGAATCTCAAGCGACAGTTCACGGGTCCGGTGCTTGCCGGCGTGACGACCGGCGCCGCGCTCTTCGCGCTCGGCATGCGCGAGTTCGGTGCGCTGGTCGCGTACACGCTGTGCGGATTCGTGAGCGGCACGATCATCCAGGAATTCTGGAAGGGCGTGGGTGCGCGGCGCCGGATGTACAAGGAGAACGCGGTGATGGCGCTCTTCCGGCTCGTTGCGCGCAACCGTCGCCGGTACGGCGGCTACATCGTGCATGTCGGCATCGTGATCCTCTTCGCCGCGTTCGCCGGGCTGGCCTTCAAGGAGGAGTTCGACGTCACGCTCAAGGGCGGGGAGACGTACGAGGCGACGGATCCATACGGCAACCAGTGGCGCTTCGTGAGCCAGGGCGTCTCGCGGTACGATGAGCTCAATCGCCAGACGACGGCGGTGCTCCTCGACTCGTATCGCAACGGCACGAAGGTCGGCGTGATCAAGACCGAGAAGCGTCAGTACATGGACAGCCGCGGCGCGCCGACATTCCAGCCGGCCACCGAGGTCGGGATCATGGAGGGGATTCGCGAGGACGTGTACGTCGTGCTCGCGGGCGTCATCGGCGAGGATACGGCTGAGATGCGCATCACCTTCAATCCGCTCGTCTGGTGGGTGTGGTACGGCGGCCTGATCATGGCGATCGGTGGGTTGATCGTGATGTGGCCGCAGGCGGAGAAGCGCCGCGCACAGGCGGGCTACTCGACGGTGCTACAGCCGGCGGAGCAGAAATCATGAGTGATATGATCATTAGCCGCCGCGGTTTCTTCACGCTTTCGGCTGCCGGCGTGGCAACGGTCGCGCTCGCGCGCGTCGCGCGCGCGCAGGAAGGTGCGCAGCAGGCGGGCGAGGCTGCGAACACCGGAGCGGCGAACACGCTGATGGACACCGATCGCTTCAAGTCCGTGCAGCTGCCACCCAAGGGCGCGGCGGTGATGAATCAGGCGAAACGCGATGAGCTCGAGCACCACATCCACTGCCAGTGCGGATGCAACCTCGACGTCTATACCTGTCGCACCACGGACTTCTCGTGCCAGGTGTCGCCCGCGATGCATCGGGATGTGATGGCGCTCGTCGCCGGCGGCTATTCCGCTCCCGAGATCATCGCGGCGTTCAAGAACGTCTACGGCGATCGCGTGCTCATGGCGCCGCCCTCGACGGGGTTCGATCTCGCCGCGTGGATTACCCCCTTCGTGGCGCTCGCCGGTGGGATCGGGCTCGTGCTCGTCGTGCTCAGGCGCCTCCACACGCCGGCACTGGCGCCCGCGATCTCTCCAGTGGTCGTCGACGCGACCCCGTCCGAGCAGGCGCGCCTCGATGCACTCGTGCGCGCAGACGATCGGTGATTCCGCTCGTCGTCGGCGCGCTGCTCGCCGTGATCGCGCTGGTGCTCGTGCTCTACCCACTCTTCGACGAGCTCTCCCTGCCGAACCGTCGCGCGCGCGCGCCCGAGGCGGCCGCGCCGAGCGTGGAGGCGGTGCAGGCGCTGCGCGAGATCGAGTTCGATCGTGAGACGGGGAAGCTGTCCGACGGCGACTACAGTGAACTCAAGACCAAGTACACGCGCGAGGCCGTTGCGGCTCTGCGCGACGAGGACGCCGGCCTCGCGGGATCACAGGGCGATGCGGCCGAGGCCGTGATTCTGCAGTACCGCCGCCGGGCGCAGGGGTGCGCGGCGCACGGTCCACGTCCCGAGCCCGACGCGATCTACTGCTCCGAGTGCGGGCTCTATCTCGCGGGGAGCTGCGCGCACTGCTCGGCCCCGATCACGGAGACCGGCGCGCAGTTCTGCACGAGCTGCGGAGAGTCGTTGGCAGCGTAGCGGGACGCCAAACTACAGCTCGAGCCGCTCCAGCCTGCGCAGCGCGATGTTCAGCGGCACGAACGTGCAGGTGAGGCAGAGCAGCAGCGCCAGCCCGAATCCGAGGTACATGTCCGAGGGATTCGGCGCGCCACCAAATGCCTCGGCCGTGAGATAGCCGTACACCGGCCGCGCCTCGAGCAGCACCACGCCGCCGACGAGCCCCGCCGAGATCATCATGAACACGAGACCGCCGAAGGACGTGGGAATCTGCGCGGCGTTCTCGGTGTCGTACTGCGGAAAGACCGCGCCGAGTCCGAGCGCGAGCCCCGCGATCGCGAAGGTGAGAAAGACGATCGTGAAGATCGAGACGAGGAAGATGAACTGCGTCACCTCGAGCATCGCGTCCGTGACGCCGACGATTCCCACCGCCAGAATGAGCAGTGGCAGCGTGCCGATCCAGAACTTGGACCAGAGCAGCGCACGCATCGGCAACGGGCTCGACTTGAGCAGCCAGAGCGTACGCCCTTCCACGCTGACTGCGGGGAAGATGAATCGCGCGGCGATCGACGCCAGCACGAAGCCCGCGAGCCCGAGATTCAGAAACGGGATCGTATTGACGAGAAAGGTCGTGATTCCTGCTCCACTGAGCGGCAGAAACTTCACGTTGAAGACGTAGACGATCACCAGTACCGCGAGCAGGATCAGCTGCGACCACTGCGTCGTATCGCGGAAGAAGACCCGCAGCTCCTTCATCACCAGCTCGCGGCGGAGAATGCCGAACGGCTTGAGCAGGAAGTGCCCGGCGCGTCGTGCGATCCGCCCGCGCACCCAACGCTGCGTGCTCTCCTGTGCCTTCGTGAAGCCCGCCGAGTAGAGTTTCTGGTGCAGGAGCGCGCCCATCACGAGCACCGCGCCCGCGGTGGTCCACAGCAGGTACAGCGCGAGCCAGTCCGTAGTCCCCTCGAGCGACGACATGATCGTGCGCTGCACCCACTCACTCGGCAGATACGGCGCGGTTGGTGTGCGCAGCAGCGCGATGAAGTCGACCAGCGACTGCAGCCCCTCGGGACGCGCGAACTTTTCGGGACGCAGAAGGCGGAACAGGAGCACGATGCCGGCCGCCGTGAGCACCGCGACGATGCTGAGAATGTCCTTCGTGCGTCGCGCGGGGAACGCGTTCACCAGCACGATCACGAGCGCGGCGCCGAGCACGGCGGGGATGATCAGGAAGGGAACGAAGGTCGCGACGGCGATGAACGGAAACATCAGCCCGCCGCGATAGACCCAACCGTATGCCGCGAAGATCGGCACCGCCATCAGCGCGATCATCCAGCTCGAGTGCAGCATCGACTCGGTGAGCTTCGCGCAGTAGAGCGTCAGCCAGTTCACCGGCGCCGATACCAGCAGCTCGAGATCCTTCGCCAGGAAGAACGTCGAAAGCGCCGTGATGATGTTGGACAGCAGCAGGATCATGAAGAAGCTGATGAACACCAGCCCCAGCACCTTTCCCGCGAGCAGCGCGCCGATCTCCGGCGTGTTGCGGAACACCGTGAGCACGCGCGTGAGCACGAACAGCACGAAGCTCCAGAAGAGCAGCCCGATCCCGGCGACGAGCGTCCAACGCCAGCCATGGCTCTTCTCGCCGGAGCGCGACGCGCGACTCACCGCCGTCAGCACCTTCGGCCGCAGCAGGTGATTGTACGACGGATTCGGCTTCTTCCCGCGCTGCGCGGGATCCGTCGTCCCCTCGATGACCGTGATGATCGCCTGCCGCCCCGTCGTCCGGCGCGGTCCCGTCACCTCGGCACTCGT
>JBDSHG010000044.1:0-10688 GCA_039918615.1 Gemmatimonadaceae bacterium
TCAGTGGCTGATCGACCGCCATTCGGCGCGCCACTCGCACATCCCCTCACCCTTCCCGGCGCAGCGCACGTGATTCACCGCACCGCCGCTCGCGCCGAGGAGCCGAAGGAGCTCCTGAAGCACGGCCTCGTAGTAAATGCATCCGGCGCCGCGCGGCGAGCTGTCGAGCGTTGCCGAGCGGTCGACTTCGAGAGTGAGGAAGGAGCCGCTCCGACGGATCTTCCCGTTCAGAAAGCGCGCTGCGATCCGCTCGACGTGGCGCAGCGCGATTGGCCGAGAGAGGATCGCGGGGAGGATGGTGATCATCCGGCGCGTCGGCGAGGGGATGCTCAGATAGGTCTGCATGGCCAGGTAGCGCCCGGCGGCCCGGAAGACGGCCTCCGCATCGGGACGGCGTCCGATGAGGCGCGCGAGGCCGACGGCTTCCTCGAAGACGGGGCGCTCCTTACGGCGCGCAGCGTCGGTGTAGCGCTTGATCTGCGCGTACACGGTATCACTCAGGCCGAGGCGTTTGTTGCGGAGCTCGGGAACGAACTCCGCATCCAGATCGCCATCGGGGCTATCGACGTTGCGTACCGCCTCGAGAAAGCTGAGCGGGAGGAGCGCGTCGACGGTCGTGGACATGTGTTGGGAAGGGGCGACGGAGGGCTGGCAAGAAGTTAATCTCGTGACGGGATCGCTTCAAGCAGTTGCCGGGAACCAGGAGCGGTTTCCGGCGCTTTATTTCACAGCAGCCGGAGGCACATTGCCACCCGGGATTTGCTCCGTGACTTGATCCGCGCCCTGCGCGCCTTAGCATATCCGCAAGAGCCGCCCATGACCACTTGTCCCTCAGGCGACCAGTCGCCCTGCCAGCGCACCATGGAGAAGCTCTACGAGTTTCTCGATGGCGAGCTCACCCCCGACGTGGATGAGCAGATCCGGACGCATCTCGCCGAGTGCCGGGGGTGCTTTCCGCACTTCGAATATGAGCGGGTGTTTCTGCGATTCATGGAGAAGCGCGCCGTGATCGAGCGAGCCCCGCCAACGCTGCGCCGAAAGATTCTGCAGGCGTTAATGAACGAAGAGGTCGCTCGCTCGGAGGAGTGATTGCACGAGCGATCGCCGGCGCGCTGGTAGCGGCCGCGATCGCGACAGCCGCGTGGCGCGGGGGCTCGCTCAGCCGCTCCGGCGCAGGCGCGGCGCTCCTCATCGGTACGGTGGCGATCGCAGCCGGATGGGCGTGGGGCGCACTGCTCATCATCTACTTCGTCTCGTCCTCCCTGCTCAGCCGCGTGGGCGCACGGGTGAAGTCGCAACGCAGCGGCAGCATCGTCGAGAAAACTGGCGCACGGGACGCGACGCAGGTCTTCGCGAACGGTGCTGTCTTCGCGATCGCAGCGGCGCTCCAGCTCATTGAACCCTCCGTATTGTGGCTCGCAGCGGGCGCGGGCGCGCTCGCAGCGTCCGCGTCCGACACCTGGGGCACCGAGATCGGGATGCTCTCCAAGTCTCCCCCGCGCATGATCACGACGTGGCGCGTCGTGCCGACGGGCACATCCGGCGGGGTGAGCGCACTCGGACTCGCGGCGATGGCATCCGGCACGCTGTTCATCGCGCTCGCGGCGTGGTTGATGCAAGGTGCATCGTCTGGGAACGTGCGCCTGGCGCTCGCTGTATCACTCGGCGGGATGTGCGGCGCACTCGTAGATTCGATCGGCGGAGCGCTTTGGCAATCACGCCGGTTTTGTGCGCATTGTGGCAGCGCGACGGAGCGTCTGGTGCACGACTGCGGATCGCCGACCGAGCGCGCGGGGGGACTGGGATGGCTGAACAACGACGGCGTCAACGCCGCGTGCACATTGGTCGGAGCACTCGTCGCCCTGGGCGCAACAGTCGCGCTCGAGCTGCTGCGGTAGCGGGAGCGTCGTGACGACACGCCCCAAGGTTCTGCTCGTGAGCGCGAATCGCGAGCGCCAGCCAATGCCCGTCGTGCCGAATGGCGTCGCCTGCGTCGCCTCGGCGCTCGATCATGCGGGACACGATGTGCGCGTGCTCGACCTCTGCTTCGCGCGCGATCCGCACCGCGTGGCGCGCGAGACCGCGAAGGAATTCCGTCCTGATGTCATCGGTCTCTCGGTGCGCAACATCGACAACAGCGATCTCATCGCGCTCGAGCACTACACCCCTGCCGCGGCCTCGCTGCTCGCGACCCTTCGCGCGAGCGCGCCAGGCGCGCAGGTGATTGCGGGCGGCGCAGCGTTCGGTGTTGCGCCCGAGGCGCTCTCCGACGAGCTCGGGGTCGAGCACGCGGTGGCGGGCGACGGGGAGCGTGCGACGCCCGCGCTCATCGCCGAGCTCGCGGCGGGGCGCGCGCCCGGCGCGATTCCGGGCGTGGTGCGCCGCGTGGATGGGCGACGCGTGCTCACGCCGCCGGGCGGCGATGGCAATCTCGACTCGCTCCCGCCGGTGCACATGCACCGATGGCTCGACCTCGCGCGCTACGAGCGCCGCGGGGGAACCGTGCCCATCCAGACGAAGCGCGGCTGCGTCTTCAAGTGCATCTACTGCACGTATCTCAACGTGGAGGGATGGGGCTATCGGCTTCGCGAGCCCGAGCTCGTCGCCGATGAGATCGCGGAGCTCGCAAGGGAGGCGCACATCCGCCACTTCGAGTTCGTCGACTCGACCTTCAACGCGCCGCCGCGCCACGCGATGGCCGTGTGCGAGGCGATCGCGCGCCGCAATCTGCACGTGCATCTCGACACGACGAACTTCACCCCCGCCACCGCTTCCCCCGAGCTGCTCGCCCTGATGCGCCAGGCCGGCTTCAAGTGGCTCGGCATCACGGCCGAGAGCGCGAGCGATCCGGTGCTCGAGAAGCTGCAGAAGGGGTTCGACGTGGCGCAGCTGCGGCGCGTGGCCGAAAACGTCGAAGGCGCCGGGATGGGGGTACTCTGGATCTTCCTCATCGGCGGCCCCGGAGAGACGCCGCAGACGCTCGAGGAGACGCTGAGCTTCGCGGCGTGGCGGCTGGATCGTGGGGATGCGGTCTACCTCACCGTGGGGCTCCGCGTGTATCCAGGGACCACGCTGCACACCGTCGCGATGGACGAGGGGGTCGTGCCGCGCGGAGATCCGCTGCTCGTCCCGAAGTTCTACTTCTCCGCGGAGCTGCAGATGGAGGCGACGCTCGTTCGCCTCCGCGCCTTCGCCGCCAAGTATCCGCGTTTCATGTTCTCCGCCGACTCGCGCTCGGCAATCCTCCCGCATCTCACGCGGCTCGCCTCCGCACTGCGGCTCCCGCGCCCGCACTGGCGCTACATGGGGATCTTCCAGCGGCTGAGTCGATCATTCTCGTGAGCGAGGCATCGAGGTGAGCGGGCGCGGCGAGATCGATGTGCTCGTGGTGGGCGCCGGCCCCGCGGGGAGCTCCGCGGCGTGGCACCTCGCGCGCGAAGGAGCGCACGTGATGCTGCTGGATCGCGCGCGCTTCCCTCGGGAGAAGCCCTGCGCCGAATATCTTAGTCCTGAGGCATCCCGGATACTCGCCGCCATGGGTGCGCTGGAGAAGTGCGAAGCCGCGGGCGCCGCGCACCTCGCGGGAATGGTGATCCGGGCGCCGAACGGCGCGCACATCCGCGGTGAATTCGCCGCCGCGCACGGCTTTCACGCCTTTCGCGACCGCGGGCTCGCCCTGCGGCGTCCGCTGCTCGACACGATCCTCCTCGAGCGGGCGCGCGCCGCCGGGGCCGAGGTGCGCGAGGGGGAGCAGGTTATCTCAGTACTAAGAGATCCCCGTGGTGCGGTGTGTGGCGTCCGGGTCCGTTCAGAAGCCGACGGCACGCGCGACCTCCGTGCGCGCCTCGTCATCGGCGCCGACGGGCTGCGCTCCACCATCGCGCGCCGCATGGGCGTCGCGCGGCGCACCCTCGGCCCGCGCCGCCTCGCGTTCATCGGACACTATCGCGATGTCGAGGGGATCACCGACTTCGGCGAGATGCACGTCGAGCGCGAGGGATACGCGGGTTTCGCCGACGTGGGCCAGGGTCTTACGAACGTCGCCGTGGTCGTCCCTCGCGCGAGCGTGCGCGACGGTGTCGCGGGGGGACCGGCGGCCTTCCTCGAGCGGTGGATCGCGGCGCGGGCGCATCTCGCGCCGCGCATGGCGCATGCCTCGCGCGCTACGACCGTGCGCGTGACTGGCCCGTTCGCGTCGCACGCGTCGCGCGCGTGGGGACGCGGCGTCGCGCTCGTGGGGGACGCGGCGGATTTCTTCGATCCCTTCACCGGCGAGGGGATCTACGCGGCACTGCGAGGGGGCGAGCTCCTCGCTCCCTTCGCGCTGGAGTCGCTCGCCGCCGAGGGCCCCCGCGATGCCGACGCGGCGTTGCGCGCGTACGACCGCGCGAGGCGGAAGGCCTTCCGCGGCAAGTGGGCGATCGAGCGACTCGTCGCGCTCGCGGTCGGCGCACCCGCGCTTCTCGACCGCGCCGCCTCGACCCTCGAAGCGAGCCCCGCCATGGCGGATCTCTTCGTCGGTGTCGCCGGAGACTTCGTCCCCGCGCGCGAAGTGCTCCGCCCGGGCTATCTCGCGAAGCTGATCTTCGGCAACGTTCTGAGATCCCGAAACTCATCGCTTCTACAGTCACCGTAGTCATGCCCCTCTCGACGATCGACCCAGCCACCTTCCGCAGCGTGCTCGGCCGCTTCGCCAGCGGCGTCACTGTCGTTACCGTGCGCGATGTCCAGCACTACGATCACGGCATGACGGTCACCGCCTTCTGTTCGGTGAGTCTCGAGCCGCCGCTCGTGCAGGTGTGCATCGGGAGGGCCGCGTCGCTTCACTGCGTGCTCGGCACCGGGAATACGGCCTCGCAATTCGCGGTCAACATCCTGAACTCGAAGCAGGAGCCGCTCGCCCGACGCTTCGCCGAGGAACACCCGGACCGCTTCGACGGCGTGGGCTTCACCCGCGGCGTCACGGGAGCGCCGATCCTCGACGACTGTCTCGAGGTCATCGAGTGTGAGGTGCTGAGCCGCCATGAGGCGGGCGATCACACGATCGTCATTGGCACCGTCATCGCGACGGCGACGAGCGAAGGGAGCCCGCTGCTCTACTATCGCGGCGGCTACGCCACGCTGGAGCGCTGACGCCGCGATGAGCTCTCTCCTCACGCCGCAACGCCGGCGCGGCTACGAGATCCTCGACGATCCCGCCGTCGACGACACGCTGCGCGCGCGCTCGCACGCGGACGTCGCGCGCGCGAACACCATTTTCGGCGGCTCGCGCGCCGTACAGGTGGAGCTCGCGGCGGCGCTCGAGGCCACGAATGCGCGCTCGATCTCGCTGCTCGATGTCGGCACCGGGGGCGGTGACATCCCCTCCGGCGTGCGCGAGACGTGGCGCGCTCGTGGGATGACGATTACCGCGTTCGGCCTCGACATCAGCTTCTCCCTGCTGCGCGATACGCGCGCCAGCGGGCTCGTTCCGATCTGCGCCGACGCGCTCGCACTTCCGATTGCGTCGAAGAGCGTCGACATCGTGATCTGCTCGCAGACGCTCCACCACTTCGAAGCTGCCGACGCCATCGCTGTGCTGCGCGAGCTCGAGCGCGTCGCGCGCGTGCGCGTCATCGTCAGCGACCTTCGGCGCAGCTGGCTCGCGGCGGCAGGTATCTGGCTCGCCTCCTATCCGCTCGGGTTCCACCCAGTGAGTCGCCACGACGGTGTCGTCTCCGTGCTGCGCGGCTTTACCCCCGAGGAGCTGAGGCATCTCGTGCATCGCGCGACGGCCCAGCCCGCCGTCGCCCGCAGGCACCTCGGCTTTCGCACGACGGTCTCCTGGGTCCCCCGAACGCTCACCTCATGACGGCTACCACTCGCCCCACGATCGCCCCATTCGACCTTGGCGCTATGCCGGACAAGCGTCGCATGTGTACCGTAGACGAGCTGCTCGTCCGCGCCCCGCTGCGTCGCATCTTCGAATTCGCCCGGGAAGTAGACCGCTGGCCCGAGCATCTGCCACACTACCGGTGGGTGCGATTTCAACAGCGCGCGAGCGATGGCGGCGGTGTCGTCGAGATGGCGGCATGGCGGCCGTTCGGTTCCGTACGCTGGCCAACGTGGTGGCTGTCAAAAATGTCAGTTAGCGAGACCGAGCCGAACGTGCGCTTTCGCCATGTCGCGGGTATCACCAAGGGAATGGAAGTCGAATGGAGCTTTGCACCAGAGGGCGATGCGACGCGAGTACGCATCGTGCACCTGTGGAATGGACCGGGATGGCCGTTGGTTGGTGTCGCCGCCGCGAAGGCCGTCATTGGGCCTGTGTTCGTTCATGGGATCGCGTCGCGCACGCTGGCAGGACTCGCAGCGGTGGCCGAGCGCGGTCCCGGCACTTCGAGAGGGTAGCAGTATGATGGAAAAACGTCGGGTCGTGATCACTGGAGTGGGTGCCATCACGCCCATCGGCCTCGCGGCCGATGGGCTGTGGGAGGGACTGCGCGCGCAGCGGTCGAAGGTGCGCGAGATCTCGCGCTTCGATGCGTCGCTCTTTCGCAGCCGCCTCGCCGCGCAGGTCGACGACTTCGTGCCCGGCGATTTCCTCGAAGCCAAGCGCACGAAGCGACTCGATCGCTTCGGGCAATTCTCCGTCGCTGCGGCACGACTGGCCCTCGAAGACTCCGAGATCAACCTCGCCGCCGAGGATCGCGAGCGCGTCGGCGCGATGATGGGCACGGCACTCGGCGGCGTGGGCTACGCCGAGGAGCAGTGCAGCGTGTTTTATACGGGGAGCGTGAAGGACGTGGACCCCGCACTCGCGCTCATGGTGTTCGGCGGCGCGTCGAGCTGCAACATCGCCATCGAGTTCGGCGTGATGGGCCCGAACTCGACCAATGCGATGAGCTGCGCGTCGGGGACCATCGCAATCGGCGAGGCGTTCCGACAGGTGCGTGACGGCTACGCGGATGTGATGCTCGGCGGTGGCGCCGAGGCGCCGCTGTATCCGCTCTGCTTCGGCGCGTTTGCGCTCATTCGCGCGATGAGCACGCGCAACGACGATCCATGCACGGCGTCGCGCCCCTTCGACAAGGATCGCGATGGCTTCGTGATGGGCGAGGGCGCGTCGGTGCTGGTGCTCGAGGAGCGGTCACGGGCGATCGCGCGTGGCGCGAAGATCTACGGCGAGATCGCGGGCTTCGGGATGTCGAACGACGCGTACCACATGACGGCGCCGCGCCCCGACGGCACGCAGGCGGCGCGCTCGATGCGCCGCGCGCTCGAGGATGCGGGAGTGAGCGCGAGCGAGGTGGGCTACGTGAACGCGCACGGCAGCTCGACGCCGCTCAACGACAGCACGGAGACGCTCGCGATCAAGCAGGTATTCGGCGAGCGCGCGTACTCGATTCCGGTGAGCGGCACGAAGGGCTACTACGGCCACGCGCTCGGGGCGAGCGGCGCGATCGAGGCGGGGATCTGCGCGCTGGCGATGACGAACGACTGGCTGCCGCCGACGGTGAACCTCGCGAATGCTGATGAGGCGTGCGACCTCGACTACATCAAGCGCGACGGGATCAAGTCATGTCCCGAGGTGATTTTGTCGAACTCGTTCGGCTTTGGCGGCATCAACGCTGCGCTGGTGTTTAAGCGAAACAACTGAAGAATTCACGAGAGCTCGGTTCCCACTCAACTCGTTCACAGCCGGCGAATGCTCCGGCGATTCGGGACGGCTTTGCTCATCACGTCAGAACGCAGCTTGGTCTTGCGAATGTCACTCCGTCACAGATTTTGCCAGTGACGCACAAGGCTACGTGCACCGAACCCGGGAAGTCACTCGCCTATGTATTTGACCGCAACTGGAAATACGTAGGAAACCAGGCACTCTAGTCGCTGAAGTGCGTGCACGAGGGCCGAGAATCCGGGTGCGGGGAATGGTAAATTCGGTGACAATGACCAGCACCGACCTCCCTGATACCGGCTCCAGCTCTTCGAAGTCAGATGAAGCCCTGCTCGCTCGCGAAACCGAGCGCCGCCGGACGTTCGCGATCATCTCGCACCCCGACGCCGGAAAGACGACGCTCACTGAAAAACTCCTGCTCTACGGCGGCGCGATCCATCTGGCCGGCTCGGTGAAGTCGCGGCGCGCCGAGCGGCATGCGACGAGCGACTGGATGGAGCTGGAGCGGCAGCGCGGAATCTCGGTCACCTCGAGCGTGCTGCAGTTCGACTACGAGGGATTCCGGATCAACCTCCTGGACACGCCCGGCCACGAAGACTTTTCCGAGGATACGTATCGCACGCTGATGGCGGCGGACAGCGCGGTGATGCTGCTCGACAATCGACGCGGAGTAGAGGATCGCACGCGGCAGTTGTTCGCGGTGTGCAAGCGGCGGCGAATGCCGATCTTCACGTTCGTGAACAAGTGCGACCGCGCCGGTGAAGATCCGCTCAAGCTGATCAGCGACGTCGAGGCCGACCTCGGCATCGGCTGTTATCCGGTGACGTGGCCTATCTATCGGGACAGCATCTTCGCCGGTGTATACGACCGACGTCGCAAGCGCGTCGAGATGTTCGAGCGCGGGCTCGACCACGGCGCGAAGATGACCGAGGCACAGAGCTCGGAGCTCGACGACCCCGCGCTCATCGCGATGCTCGGCGAGGATGCGCACGCGCGGCTCGTGCAGGAGATCGGGCTGCTCGATGCGGCGGGGCACGAGTTCGACCACGCGGCGCTGCTCACGGGCGAGCTGTCGCCGGTGTTCTTCGGGAGCGCGCTCACAAACTTCGGCGTCGAGCCCTTCCTCGCCGAGTTCCTCGATCTCGCGCCGGCACCGTCGCCGCACGAGTCAACGAAGGGCACGGTGGAGCCAACCGATCCGGAGTTCTCGGGTTTCGTCTTTAAAATCCAGGCGAACATGGATCCGCGTCATCGCGACCGAATCGCGTTCGTGCGCGTGTGCTCCGGGCGCTTCGAGGCGGGGATGCAGGTGAGGCTCGGACGCACGGGGAAGATCGTGCGGCTGCCGGCGCCGCAACAGTTTCTCGCGCGCGAGCGAAGCGCAGTGGAAGAGGCGTGGCCGGGCGATGTGATCGGCGTCGTCGACAAGGGGACGCTGCGCATCGGCGACACGCTCTCACCGAATGGCGATGTGGAGTACAAGGGAATCCCGCGATTTGCACCGGAGCACTTTGCGCGCATCATCGGGACGGATCCGATGCGACGAAAGCAGCTGGACGCTGGACTGCGCCAGCTCACCGAGGAGGGTGCCGCGCAGGTGTTCTTCACCGAAGTCGACGGCGGGCCAAACCCGGTCATCGGGGCAGTGGGCATGCTGCAGTTCGACGTGATGCTCTTCCGCCTCGAGAACGAATACGGCGCGCCGTGCCGCATCGAGAAGCTTCCGTATCGCTACCCGCGCTGGGTGACGGGGCCCGAGGCGGCGATCGAACGCGCTTCCCGCGGCAGCGGGCGCATGCGACTGTACGACTCGAAGGGGCAGTCGCTGCTCGTGTTCGACGAGCAGTGGACGCTGCGCAGCACGCAGCAGCACGAGTCGACGCTCACCTTCCACGAGGTGGCACCGCAGTAGATGCATTTCGCGCTCGCGACCGTTCCCTCCGCGCTCCTCGCGCAGAACACTCCGAACACATTCGGGCTACCGATGTATCCACACCTCACCACCGGCTCGGAATATCCATCGGTGAAGACGAAGGCTGGAAACTACAAGATCTACACGGCGCAAAGCTCCGATGCGATCGCGGTCGTCGCGGCGTGGTATTGCCATGCGCTTCCCAAGGCCGGCGAGACCAGGGACGACAACGCGCTCACGCACGGCATCGTCCTCACAATGGGGAAGGACAAGGTGCTCGTCTACACGCTCGGCAAGAATGGGAGGGCCGCCATCGTGGAGCTTCAGAAACGCCTGGGAAGCTAGCGGCGTCGTGGGTGGCTAGAGCGCGTCTTCGATCGGGCAAGCAGTGAGGGCGGGAGGTTCACCGCTGAAATAGTGTCTCCGCATCCAGAACGCCACGTTCACGAGGGCGATCAACGCCGGCACCTCGATCAGCGGGCCTACGACGCCAACGAACGCCTCGCCTGAATTGAGGCCGAATACGGCAACGGCCACCGCGATCGCCAGCTCGAAGTTGTTGCCGGCCGCGGTGAACGAGAGCGTGGCGGTTTGGGCATAGTTCGCGCCCAGCTTCTTGCCCATCCAGAAGCTGACCAGGAACATGATCAGAAAATAGATGATGAGCGGAATCGCGATCTTCACGACGTCGAGTGGGAGCCGAACGATGAGATCGCCCTTGAGCGAAAACATCACGAGAATCGTGAACAGGAGCGCGATCAGCGTGAGTGGACTGATGCGCGGTATGAATTGCGTCCGGTACCATTCCTCACCCTTTCGCCGGAGGAGAAACGAGCGCGTGAGGAATCCGGCGACGAAGGGAACGCCGAGGTACAGTCCCACAGTTGCGGCGATCTGGCGAATGCCGATCGGCACCGCACTGCTCTCGAATCCGAGCCAGCGTGGAATCACCGTGAGGAATATCCACGCGTAGAGGCTGTAGAACACCACCTGAAAGACGCTATTGATGGCGACCAACCCAGCGACGTAATCGGTATCCCCTTCGGCGAGCTCGTTCCACACCAGAACCATCGCGATGCATCGCGCGATACCGATGAGAATCAGCCCTCGCATGTAGGC
>JBDSHG010000045.1:0-19465 GCA_039918615.1 Gemmatimonadaceae bacterium
GGGGTTGCATGGCCGCGTAAGCTACGGCACGTTGAGCGCCCTCACTAGATTGACGCACGGCAGGCTCGGGCACGTCAATTGCCCATGCAGCAGCTGGGTTTACGACTCCCGGTAACGGGACCACTCTCGCGCGAGCTGCGATTGGCCGGTTTTCTCGAAAGCATCAACGACGGCGCGAAGATGCGGGTGCTGGCGGTCCAGGAGTACTTTGGACTCGCCGCCAAGGCCATTCGCTTCATCTTCGCGCGCCCGTTCTACATCGGCGACGTCGTGCAGCAGATGGACGCGATCGGCGTCGAGTCGCTCGGGATCGTGCTGCTCACGGGCTTCTTTACCGGCATGGTGCTCGCGCTCCAGACGTCGGTACAGATGGCGCAGTTCGGGGCGACCATGTACATCGGCCGCCTCGTGACCGCCTCGATGGTGCGCGAGCTCGGACCCGTCCTCGCTGCGATCCTCGTGGCCGGCCGCGTCGGCTCCGGCATCGCCGCGCAGATCGGGTCGATGCGTGTTACCGAGCAGATCGATGCGCTCAACACCCTCGGCGTCGATCCCATCAAGAAGCTCGTCGTGCCGCGCCTCGTCGCCGCGCTGATCATGATGCCCGTGCTCACGGTCCTCAGCGATACCGTCGGCATCGGCGGCGGCAACGTCATCGCGACAGCGTACGTCGGCATTCCGACAGGACTGTACTGGCGCACGGTGTGGGAGCAAATCGCCTCTGGCGGCTTCATCCTGCACTACATCCCCACCGACTTCGTCCAGGGGCTCATCAAGCCCTTCGTCTTTGGCGGTATCATCGCGGTCACCGGCTGCTACTTCGGCATCAATACGAAGGGCGGCACGGAAGGCGTCGGCAACGCGACGACGCGCACGGTCGTCGTCGCGAGCGTGCTCATTCTCGTCATCGATTATTTCCTCACGCAGGTTCTGCTCTTCATGTTCGGATGACCGACGCACCCCGAGACACCAAGGGCGGCACGGACGCCACGGGGCCGACCGCGCCCGAAGAGGAGCGTCGCGCCGATCCCGGCGAGGATGGCGAGCCCCGGCTGCGCCGGGCGGAGGACGAGCTCCGCGCGCGCTTCGCGGAGGAGCTCGAGGAGAGCGAGGAAACACAGGAGCGCATCGGTGTCTCGAAGGAAGCGATCGTCGAGCTCGACGACGTCTCGCTCGCCTTCGACCGCCCGATTCTCGAGCACGTCTCGCTCGTCGCGCGGCGCGGCGAGACGATCGTGATCGCTGGCGAGTCGGGTACGGGAAAGTCGACGGCGCTCAAGCTCATCCTGCGCCTCCTGCGCCCCGACTCGGGGCGCGTCATCGTGGATGGCGAGGTGCTCAACGATGTCACGTACGAAGAAGCGCTCGTGATCCGCCAGAAAATGGGAATGGTCTTCCAGGGCGCGGCGCTCTTCGACTCGATGTCCGTTTTCGAGAATGTCGCGTTCCCGCTTCGCGAGCACACGACGCTTTCCGACGATGAGATCGAGGCGCGCGTGAGGGAGAAGCTCGCGTTCGTCGATCTCGAGCCGGATCGCGTGATGGATCAGCTGCCCGCCGAGCTCTCAGGTGGAATGAAGAAGCGCGTCGGCATTGCCCGCGGAATGGCGGTGAATCCCGCGATCATGCTCTACGATGAGCCGACCTCGGGGCTCGATCCGCTCACCACCGGTACGGTTACGCGCCTGATCATGAAGCTGCAGCGCGAGCTCAAGGTGACGAGCGTCGTCGTCTCCCACGACATTCGCTCCGCCTTCCGCATGGCGACCAAGATCGCGCTGCTCGCGGAAAAGAAAATCGTGTTCTTCGGCTCGCCGGAAGAGATGACGGCCAGCCAGGATCGGTACGTGCAGGACTTCCTCGGAGGAGTGTGAGGTCGCTATGAAACGTTCGACGTTCATCACGTGGGACCAGCTGAAGGTTGGTGCGCTGATTCTGGCCGCGATCGCGATCCTCACGGTCGCCGTCGTGAAGCTGGGCGAGGCCGCGGATCTCTTCACCAAGCGGTACACCCTCGTCACATTCCTGTCGAACTCGAATGGCTTGCAGAAGGGCGGCACCGTGACGCTCGCGGGGCAGCTCGCCGGCAACGTCAAGCAGATCGACTTCCTGCCACCCTCCGGCGACACGACGCGCAACCTGCGCGTTACGCTCGAGGTGGAGGTGCGCCTGCGCGGCCTCATTCGCGAAGACTCGCGCATCAAGCTCAAGTCGCTCGGCCTCCTCGGCGACAAGGTGCTCGATATCTCGCCGGGAACGCCGCGCTTCGCGGTCCTCCCTGCGGGCGACACGATCCAGAGCCTCCCGTCGCTCGACTACGAGGCGATGCTGACGCAGGCGAATGGCGCGCTCGCCGACGTCGTCTCGCTCACGCACGATCTCAAGTCGATCACCGGTGGCATCGCGCACGGCGATGGGACGATGGGGCAGCTCATCAACAGCCGCACGCTCTACGATCAGCTCAATGGCACGCTCACGCACATGAACGCCCTGCTCGGCCGCCTCGACCGTCCCAACGGCACCTTCGGCAAGATGGTCGACGATCCCGCGCTGTATAACCATCTCGTCGATGTCACCGGCCAGCTCGACACCGTGCTCGCGCAACTGCACTCATCGCACAGCAGCGTTGGCCGCCTGCTCACAGACGACACGCTCTACACGCACATGGTCGCCGTCACGTCGCAAGCGGACACGCTGCTCCGTGCGCTGTCGCAGGGGAACGGCACGGCGGGCCGCATCATCAACGATCCCGCACTGTACGACAAGTTGAACAAGACGCTCACCGATCTCGGTGCGATCCTCGAAGACGTGCGCAAGAACCCGCGGAAGTACACGAAGGGGATGATCAAGGTTTTCTAGTCGAAAAAGATCGCTTGAATTCAAGCGATCTTTCCGCGCGTGTGAACAGCGTTCCGCTACAGCCATCTGTCGCGACGCCGAGCGCTGCGATAAGCTGTCGCATCTCATGCGACCTTCGAACCGCGTAGTCCTCGGGGTGCTGGCACTCTCGGTGGTCGGCATCTCCTTCGCCGGGCCGCTCATCCGCCTCTCGCACGCGCACGCGGTCGTGATCGCGACGTGGCGGTTGTTCTTCTCGCTGATCATCGTCGGCGTGGCACTCGCGATCACGGGCGGATGGCGGCAGTGGCGCACGCTGGATCGCGCGGGGCTCGCGCTCGCCGCCGGCGCCGGCGTTCTTCTCGCACTCCACTTCTGGGCGTGGAACGCGTCGATCGCGATGACTACCATCGCCGCGTCGACCGTTCTCGTCGACCTACAGCCCGTCATCGTCGCCGGCGCATCCGCCGTGTGGCTCAAGGAGGCGCCGTCGCGGCGGCAGTGGGCAGGGATCGCGCTCGCGGTGTGCGGCGCCGCGGTGCTCGGTTCTGCGGACTGGGGTGGCGGCGCGCGCGACAACAAGGCGCTGCTCGGCGATCTGCTCGCACTCGGCGGCGGTGTCGCGGCAGCGCTCTATTACCTTACGGGTCGGCGGGTGCGGCAACAGCTGGACCTGTGGCCGTACGTGGCGATCGTCTATGGCGTCTGTTTCATCACGCTGCTATCGATCTCGCTGGCGGCACATCTTCCGTTGATGCACCAGCCGCCGCGCGAGCTCGCGATCTTCGCGGCGCTTGCAGCGGGGCCGATGCTGCTCGGGCACACGGGGATGAACTGGGCGGTGAAGTACGCGCCCGCGTTCGTCGTGAATCTCACGGTGCTCGGCGAGCCGATCGGCGCGACCCTGCTTGCGGCGCTCCTCCCGGGAATCCGCGAGACGCCCTCGGGTCGTACGCTCGCAGGCTTTGCGCTCGTGTTGCTCGGCATACTGGTCGCGGTGATGAGCACCGCGGCGACCACCGGAGGAGAGGCTGTCAGCGAACCGCTATGACCTCGACGTCGTCGCCATGCGCGGGGATACGATCGAGTCGACGCACCATGTGCACGCGATGGTCAGCGACGCCGACGGGACGATGCTCGGCAGCGCCGGTGAGCCGTCCATCCTGACGGTCTGGCGCTCCTGCGCGAAGCCCTTCCAGCTCTTCTCGTTCGTGGAGTCCGGCGGCTTCGACGCGTGCGGATGGGGGAGCGAGGAGCTCGCGCTCGCCTGTGCGTCACACGGCGGAGAGCCGGAGCACGTCGCGCTTGCGGCCCGCATGCTCGAATCGATCGGGCTCGAGGAAGGCGATCTTGCCTGCGGCGCCCACGAGCCGATGACTCGGCGCGGCGTTCGCCTGATGGTTCAAGCGGGACTCAGCCCCTCACGGCTGCACAACAATTGTTCGGGGAAGCACGCCGGGATGCTCGCCTACGCACGCGGGCAGTCGTGGTCCACGCTGGGGTACGAGCGGCTTGGCCACGAAGTGCAGGATCGTGCGCTCGCGCAGATCGCAAGGTGGAGCGGAAGCCCGCGCGACGACATGGAGCTGATGGTCGACGGCTGCGGCGTGGTCGCGGTGGGGCTTCCACTCACGGCGCTGGCGCTCGCCTTCGCGAGGCTGGGTGCGGCGGCGGAGCGGGGCGATGCGGTGCCGGCGAGAATTCTGGCGGCGATTGCGGCGCATCCATTTCTTTTTGGCGGAACCGACCGGTTCGACACGGTGTTGATCGAAGAATCGAAGGGGCGGATTATCAGCAAGGTCGGCGCGGAGGGGGTGCACGCGGTTAGCATACCTGCGCAGGGAATTGCGATTGCGGTCAAGGTGGAGGACGGCGCCACGCGCGCGCAGCACCCCGCGGTCCTGAAACTCCTGCAACTCCTCGGCGTCCTGCCTGAGGGGCTTTCACCGCGGCTGGCGGCGTTTGCACGCACGCCGATCATGAACACGCGCAACGAGCTCGTTGGCGAAGTACATGTGGCGCACTGACGTGCGCCACATTTCGATTCACACTGCGATACCACGATGACGTCTCTGACCGAAACGGACACAACTTATACCTCGCTCGACGCGCCCACGGCACAGCTCGTCGATCTTGCAGCCGTACTCGCTGCGGGATCGGAAGTCGAGATGCGCGTGGCTCTCGAAGCAGCGGCAAAGTCGACGATCGATCCCGTTTGGGTGGAGGAGCTGGTGCTGCAGACGTACCTGTTCGCCGGCTTTCCGCGCACGCTCAACGGCATGCGTCTGTGGCGACGCGCGTCGAACCGCGTCCCGGACAGCAAGGATCCGGACTTCGCGGAGTCGCTCGCATCGCTGTGGACGTCTCGCGGAGAGGAGACGTGCGAGAATGTTTACGGCACGCTGTACAAGCGGCTGCGCGCGAACATTCGGAGTCTTCATCCTGCGCTCGACGCCTGGATGATCGATCTCTACGGCCGAGTGCTGGGAAGGCCTGGGCTGGATCTCAAGCGCCGCGAGCTGTGCATCGTGGCCGCATGCGCCGCGCTCGAGCAGGATCGGCAGCTGCACTCACATCTGCACGGCGCGATCAACGCAGGCGCAAGCCCCGAAGAGGTAGACGACACCCTGCGTATCGTGGCACCGAGGATCGGGACGGAATCGAGTCATCGCTATTCGCTGCTGTGGACCCGGGTGCGGCGCGCATGACATCGTTCATCGATCGCGTACAGATCAAGGTGAGCGGCGGCGACGGCGGCTCCGGCATTTCCGCGTTCCGGCGCGAGAAATTCATCCCGCTCGGCGGTCCCGACGGTGGCGACGGTGGCCGCGGCGGCGACGTGTACGTGCGCGGCGACTTCAATCTCGCGACGCTGCTCGACTATACGTATCGCGACAAGTGGGCGGCCGAGCGTGGGGATCATGGCTCTGGGAACAACAAGACCGGGCGATCCGGCGTCGACATCGTCCTCCCCGTTCCGCCGGGAACCATCGTGCGCGATGTCGAGACCGGCGAGATGCTCGGCGAGGTCCTCGCGGACGGCGACGAGATTCTCGTTGCGAAGGGTGGGCGCGGCGGGAAGGGAAATGCATTCTTCGCGACGCCCACACATCAGTCGCCGCGCGAATGGCAGCCTGGCGAGGAAGGCGTTGCACGCACACTCGAGCTCGTACTCAAGCTCATCGCCGACGTGGGACTGGTCGGGCAGCCGAACGCAGGGAAGTCGACGCTGCTGTCTGTGATCTCGGCGGCGCATCCGAAGATCGCGGACTATCCGTTCACGACGCTGTCGCCGAATCTCGGTGTCGTCCCGCTGAGCGATCATCGGTCGTTCGTCGTCGCCGACATCCCCGGGATCATCGAAGGGGCGCACGAAGGGAAGGGGCTCGGGCTGCAGTTTCTGCGGCACATCGAGCGCACACGAATTCTCGCCTTTCTCATCCCCGTCGACTCAATGGATTGGCAGGCGGAGTACGATGGACTCCGCTCGGAGATTCGCAGCTATTCGGCTGAGCTCGCGCTCATCCCGCACTGCGTGGTCTTCACGAAAATGGATCTGCTTGGCGAAATGGAGCCACCGCCGATCGATGCGCCGGAGGCGTTCGGGGTATATGCGCTGAGCGCTGCGGGACGTCTCGGGCTCGACGAGGTGCTGGGCGCGTTCTGGAGCAAGCTGCTCGACCTTCGGAAGGCGGCGCAGATCGAGGCGGCGAACGCCGTCCTCCCCTAGCGACGGCTCGCGGCACGCCGCGCTCGCGCTGTCGCTCCTTCCGGGAGTCGGCGCGGTGCGCTTCAGGGAGCTGATTGCGGCATTTGGCTCGGCATCGCGGGCGTGGGATGCCACTCCGTCATCGGTCGTTCGCAACGCGGCGAGCGAGTGCGCGGAGCGGGCGCTCGAGCGCGCGGATCGCGCCGGTGCGCGAGTGCTGGCGCACGGCGATCCGGCCTATCCCGAGCGGCTGCTCGATCTCCCTGATCCTCCACCGGTACTCTTCGCCATCGGTGCGCTGGAGCAGCTCGCCGCACCCTGTGTCGCGATCGTCGGCACGCGGCGCGCGACGAGTTACGGCGAACGTGTGACTGTGGAGATCGCCGGAGCGCTCGCGCGCGCGGGAGTGACGATCGTGAGCGGCATGGCGCGCGGCATCGATGGCGCCGCGCACCGCGCCGCCATCGCGGCCGGCGGAGCTACGGCCGCAGTGCTCGGCACCGGCGTCGACGTGGCGTATCCGGTGGCGCATCGCACGCTGCACGCGCAGATCGGAGCGCGCGGAGTGCTTCTCTCGGAGGAGCTGCCGGGCGATCGCGCAAGCGGCGGGTCCTTTCCGAAACGCAATCGCATCATCGCGGCGCTCGCGAAGGCGACGATCGTCGTGGAGGCGCCGCATCGCAGCGGAGCGCTCATCACTGCGACGTATGCGCTGGAGCTCGACCGCGGCGTCGCGGCGGTACCGGGGCCGATCGACGTGCCGCAGAGCGCGGGAGCCAATGCGCTCATCCGCGATGGCGCGATCATCATCGCCGATGTCGCCGATGCGTTCGCGCTCGTCGGTGTCTCTCCGCCGCGCATCGCATCGTGCGTCCCTTCCGACCCCGCGCAGTACGCGATCTGGCTCGCGCTCGAAACGCCGGCGCCCGACCTCGACTCACTGGCGACGCGCGCGGCGCTCCCCGCGCGACGATGCCTGGCCGCGGTAACGGCGCTCGAGCTGGATGGCGCCATCGAATGCGCGCTAACGGGGGAGATTCGTCGCCGAGGGCTGTGGGTGTAGCGGCGGAGTTGTGTGTGCGAGCGCCGTGCAGCACCAGGTGGTCGAGTGACGGGCCTCGCGCCGCCGGGGCGAGTTAACTTTCCGCGTGCCCCCACGCCATCTCTACGTCCACGTTCCATTCTGCGCGCGCCGTTGCTCGTACTGCGATTTCTCGATCGCGGTTCGGCGCGAGGTGCCGGTGGCGGACTACGTGGAGGGGATTCGGCGGGAGCTCGAGCTTCGCGCGGGCGTGCGCACGCGCGAGCGAATGCAACTCGACACTCTCTACCTCGGCGGCGGCACTCCCTCGCGGCTGGGCGGCGCGGGTATCGCCCAGCTTCTCGGCGCCATTCGCGAGCACTCGAGCTGGGACGAGAGCGCGGAGGTAACGCTCGAGGCGAATCCCGACGATGTGACCGAGCTCGCCGCGCGCGACTGGCGCGCCGCTGGGATCAACCGCGTCTCCCTTGGCGCGCAGTCGTTCTCCCCGCCCGCGCTCGAATGGATGCATCGCGTGCACACCGTGGATCAGATCGGCTCGGCGGTCGCGGCACTCCGCGCGGCGGGGATCGCGCAGCTCTCGGTCGACCTCATCTTCGCGCTCCCCGAGAGCGTTCCGCGCGACTGGAGCGACGATCTCGCGCGCGCTCTCGCGCTGCGCCCGGATCACGTGTCGCTGTACGGGCTCACCGTGGAGCCCCACACGCCCCTGGGCCACTGGCGCGATCGCGGTGAGGTGACCGAGTCCCCCGACTCCCGTTACGAGAGGGATTTTCTCCTCGCTCACTCCACCCTCGGCGCAGCGGGCTACGAGCACTACGAGGTGTCGAACTACTCGCTGCCGGGCGCCCGCGCGCGACACAACTCGAGCTACTGGCGGCACGTCCCGTACGAAGCAATCGGTCCCGCCGCCCATCGATTCGATGGCGAACGCCGCAGCTGGAACGTCGGTCCCTTTGCCGAATGGTTGCGTCTTCTTCGGGAAGAAGTCGATCCCACCGAAGGCGATGAGCTGCTCACGCCGGCGGAGGTGAGCGCCGAGCTTACTTACATCGGGTTGCGCACCGCGGAGGGTCTCGTCTTGACGGAGGAGTTGCGGGCGCACACTGCCCGCTGGGGCGACTCCGGATGGGCCACCGTCGTGGACCACCGGCTGAAGCTCACCCCCCTCGGCTGGCTGCGTCTCGATGCCCTCGCGGTGGACTTGACCCACTCTGGAAGTCGTTAGTATATTTGAACTTATGGCGCATCAGCTCAACGAACGCGAACGCCGGGTGCTCGAGGCCGTCATTCAGTCCTACGTCGAAACGGCTGAGCCCGCTGGGTCACGTATGATCGCCCGCCGCTTCGGGCTGGGCGTTTCGCCCGCGACCATCCGCAACACGATGAGCGACCTCGAGGAGAAAGGCTTTCTCCTCCATCCGCACACGTCCGCCGGTCGCATTCCCACGGACATGGCCTATCGCGTCTACGTCGACTCACTCATGCGAGTCACGCCCATCAACGACATCGAGCGCGGTCGGATCTTCGAGGAGCTCTCCGGCACCGGCACCGCGATCGAAGCGATTCTCCGCCGCGCCGCACAGGTGCTCGGAATCCTGACGCAGGAGCTCGGCGTCGCGCTCGGGCCTCGGCTCGAAGAGGCGACGCTGCACAACCTCGAGCTCATTCGCATGTCGGCCGAGCGGCTGCTTCTCGTCATGCGGCTGGACGGTGGCGCCGCGCAAAGCGTCTTCGTCGAAGTGCCGGGGGAGATCGCCGAGAAGGTGTTGGCGGAGGTGTCGCGCGTGCTGAACGAGCGGCTCTCGGGACTCACGCTCGGCGAAATCCGTCGCGATCTCGCGACACGCCTGCGCGACAGCGGCGCCGCGCAGGATGTGAGCGAGCTGCTCAACATCTTCCTGCAGGAAGGCGATCAGATCTTCGATGCGCTTCGACCACTGGGCACCTCGCCCGTGCTCCTTGGCCAGGCGTCGCTGCTCGCCGAGCAGCCGGAGTTCTCGAGCGGCGGCAACTTGAAGAAGCTGCTGGCGCTCACCGATCGTCCCGAGGCGCTCGGCGCGCTCCTGCGCTCGCACAAGAGCTCCGCGGGCATCTCGATCACGATCGGGAACGAACACGTCGATCCGAGCTTTTCGGACTTTACCGTCGTCACGGCCGAGTATCACTCGGGATCGCTGTCGGGGGTGATCGGCGTGATCGGTCCGACGCGCATGCCGTATGAGAAGATCGTCACCCTCGTCACGCACACGTCGAATCTGATCTCCGATCTGCTCGACTGACACCTTCGTACCTCGACACCGGCACAATGGCGGATTTTTACAAGATTCTCGAGATCGCGCGCGACGCGTCCGACGATGAAATCAAGAAGGCGTATCGCAAGCTCGCGATGCAATACCATCCGGATCGCAACGGCGGATCGAAGGAAGCGGAGGAGCGCTTCAAGCTGATCACCGAGGCCTACGATGTATTGCGCGATGGAAACAAGCGCGCGACGTACGACAGATACGGCGAGGAAGGGCTTCGCGGCCGTGGCAGCGCGGGAGTGCATCACGTAGATCTCTCCGAAGCCCTTGGCATCTTCATGCGCGACTTCGGAGGGTTCGGCGGCTTCGAGGAGATGTTCGGCGGGGGAGCGCGCGGCAATCAGCGCTCGGGCGCCGACGTCAAGATCACGATGCCGCTCACCCTTCCCGAGGTCATGATCGGCGTCGAGAAGAAGATCGTCGTCAAGCTGCTCGATCCCTGCGAGCGCTGCGAAGGCTCGGGCGCGGAGCCCGGGACGAAGCCGCAGCGATGCGCGACCTGCGCAGGCAGCGGCGAAGTGCGCCGCGCGCAGCGCTCGTTCTTCGGGCAGTTCGTGAGCGTGGCGCCATGCCCAACGTGCGCCGGACAGGGGAAGACGATCGAGATTCCGTGCAAGCGCTGCAAGGGCGAAGGACGCAGTCGCGCGGAGCACACGATTACGGTGCCGATTCCGGCAGGCGTGTCGACGGGGCAGTATCTCATGCTGCGCGGGCAGGGAAGCGTCGGCCCACTTGGCGGTCCGCGCGGCGACATCCTCGTCGCCTTCGAGGTGGAGGACGATCCGCGCTTCGAGCGCGATGGCGCCGATCTCTATACCGAGGTGCTCGTGACGTACGGGCAGCTCGTGATGGGCGCCGACATCCAGGTGCCGTACATCAGTACGACGCTCTCGCTTCGAGTGCCGAACGGCACGCAGAGCGGGCAGCAGTTCCAGCTTCGCGGTCGTGGTCTGCCGCGTGTGAACGCGAGTGGATCGGGCGACCTGCAGGTGCGCGTCCAGCTCTGGACGCCGCAATCGCTCAGCGATGAGCAGAAGACGATCATCGAGGCGCTGCGCGAGGCCGAGGCGGCGCCGCCGGCGACGCGCGCGCGCGGCTTCTGGTCGCGCATGAAGGATGCGCTTGGCGCCTGACGTCGCCGTCCCGATGACGTCGCGCTGGGTCTCGCTGCACATCGAGGCGCCTGCGGGCGAAGTGCGCGAGCACGTGGTCCAGCTGCTCATGGACGGTGGAGCGGGGGCGGTGCAGGAGGTTGGCGCGGCGCTGCTCACGCATCTCGTCGAGGGCGCGGAGCTCGACGCACTGTGCGCATCGCTTGGCGCCGCGGGCGCGACGGTCGAGCGCACCTCGCTCGGGGAGGTGGACTGGAGCACGCGGTGGGTCACGCGCGTGGGCGTGCAGCGCGTTGGCCGCATCGCCGTGGCGCCGCCGTGGATGAGCGACGACATTGCCGACGCAGAGATCCGGATCCTGATCGAGCCCGCAATGGCGTTCGGCACCGGCGAGCATGAGACGACGCGCGGCGTGCTCACGCTGATGCAGAATCTGGTCGCGCCGGGCGCGCTCGTCGCCGATCTCGGAAGTGGAAGCGGCGTGCTCGCGATTGCCGCGGCGAAGCTGGGCGCGGGGCGCGTCGTCGCGATCGAGATGGATCCCGACGCGATCGGAAACGCGATGGAGAACGTCGAGCGCAACCGCGTCACGCCGCAGGTAACGGTGCTGCAAGGCGACGCCGCGTCGCTGCTGCCGCTGGTTGCGCCCGTCTCGCTGATCGTCGTGAACATCATCTCGTCTGTTATCATCGAGCTGTCGCCGGCGATGGCGCGGGCGCTTCCCCCTGGCGGGAGGGCTGTGATCAGCGGCATTCTCGTCACGGAGCGCGAGCATCTCCTGGCACTGCTGGCGGACGACGGCTGGACCCTGGAATCCGAACTTCGCGAGGGAGAGTGGTGGAGCAGCGTGATCGCACGGCACTAGCCACGTTTTTCGCGTCGGAGCCCATGGTCTCCGGGCGAGTGACGACGCTCAGCGAGGGCGAGGCGCACCACGCGCGCGTCCGCCGTATCTCGATCGGCGATCGTCTCCGTCTCGTCGATGGGGCGGGTGGCGTCGGCTATGGCAACGTCGTCAAGCTCGCGAAGGCGCACGCGATGGTCGAGGTCGATCTGCTCGATCGGATCGATCCGCTCCCCGTCATTCACCTCATGGTGCCGATCGCCGATCGCGACCGCATGCTGCTCGTTGGCGAGAAGGCGACAGAGCTTTCCGCGTTCAGCTGGCGCCCGGTGATGTGGCGGCGCTCGCGCGACGTGTCGCCGCGCGGCGAGGGGATGTCGTTCCAGACCAAACTGCGCGCGCGCATGGTCGGGGCGCTCACGCAGTCCGGTGGCGCGTGGCTGCCCGTCGTCTATCCCGATGCGCCGCCAGATCGCGCCGTCGCCGCATGTCCCGCGGGGACGCGCTGGCTGCTCGACAAGGCTGGCGAGCCGCTTCCGTCGCTGCCGATCACCGCGCCGATCACCCTCGCCATCGGCCCGGAGGGCGGACTCGAACCGGGCGAGCGCACGGAGCTGCTGGGCGCGGGCTTCGTCCCCGTGACGCTCGCGCCGCTCACGCTGCGCTTCGATACCGCCGCGATCGCATCGCTCGGCATCGTGCGGGCGGCACTCTCTGCGGCGGCGGATCGAGCGCGTGTCTGACGACTGTCTGTTCTGCCGCATCATCAGCGGCGAGATCCCCGTGAAGTTCGTGGCGGGATCGCCGGAGTGCGTGGCTTTCCGCGACAACAACCCGCAGGCGCCGACGCACATCCTGATCGTGCCGCGCGCACACATTCCGACGCTGGGCCGCGTTAAGGATCCGCTCATCATGGGGCAGCTCACGCGGTTGGCGACCGAGGTAGCGGCGAGCGAAGGAATCGCAGGGTCGGGGTATCGCGTGGTGGTCAACACGGGCGACGACGGCGGGCAGACAGTCAATCACCTGCACATGCACCTGCTCGGCGGCCGCCGCATGGCGTGGCCTCCCGGGTGAGAAGCCCCGCGGCCCGATGCGCGCTCCTCGCGTTTCGCGTTAGTTTTCCCCCATGACAAATCCCGCCGGTGCGGCATCCGTGTCCGAGCTACAGGCGACGATTCAGGGCGACCTCACTACCGCACGCAAGGCGCAGGACAAGAACGCGGTCCTGCTGCTGGGGACCATCCTTGCAGACATCAAGAATCGACGCATCGAGGAGAAGCGCGAGCTCTCCGACGTCGAGGTGGGCGAGGTGCTTCGCAGGGGGATCAAGAAGCGCCGCGAGTCGATCGAGATGTACGACAAGGCGGCGCGCGCCGATCTCGCGGATCGCGAGCGCGCGGAGGTCACGACGCTCGAGGCCTATCTTCCCGCGAATGTGAGCGACGATGAGATTCGCGCCGCGATCCGGAAGGTGATCGGCGAGGGCGCGACGAACATGGGCGGTGTGATGGGAAAGGTGACCCCGATGTTCAAGGGTCGGTCGGAAGGATCGACGATCAGCCGGATCGCGAAAGAGGAGTTGAGCAGCCCCCGTTGAGTGTGTTGCATGAATAAACACGCGCTAGGAGTTCTCGAGTATTCGCGCGTGCTCGACGTTCTCGCGGATCGCGCGACGTCGGCGCTGGGCGCGGCGCGCATCCGCGCCATGGAGCCGCGGCGCGACATCGAGTGGATGGAGACGGAGCAGCGCCGAGTGATTGCGACTCGCGCGGTGCTTACCTCCGAAAATGGCTGGCACCCCGAGCCGATTCCAGATCTCACCGTCTCGCTCGCGCGGCTCCGCGCGATCGGGAGCTCGTGGACGGGCGACGAGCTCACACGCGGCGCCGTGCTCCTCAGATCGTCGCGCATCACGAAGGAAAAGCTCGGAGGCACAGGCGCGGGCGCAGTGGTGAGCGCGGTGCTCCATCCCTTCGTCCAGCCACTCGTGGTCGCGACGCGCATGGAGGACGACATCGAGCGCGCGATCGACCCCGACGGTACCGTGCGCGACGAGGCCTCGGGCGCGCTGCGCCGGCTTCGTCGCGAGCTCCGTGGTGCGCAGGGGGAGCTCGTGCAGCTGCTCGAGCGTGCGATGGCGAAGCTGGAGCCGCACCAGCGCGTGCCGGACATGTCCGTCACGATGCGCAACGGCCGCTACGTGATCCCTGTGCGTCGCGAGGGAAGAGCAGCGGTGGGCGGCATCGTGCACGACGAGTCGGGGACGCGCGGCACGGTGTTCGTGGAGCCACCGGCAGCGATCGAGTTCGGGAATCGCATCCGCGCACTCGAGGCTGACGAGCGCGAGGAGGTCGAGCGCATCCTCGCCGAGCTGACGGAGGCCGTGCGGCCGTTGCGCGAAGAGATGGTCGCCTCACTCGAGGCGCTCGTTGCGCTCGACGTGCTCTACGCGCGGGCGCGCTTCGCCGAGGAGCTCGGATGCGCGCCGGCGGATTTCGTGCCGGCGCACGAAGGATTCTCGCTGCGCGATGCGCGGCATCCGCTGCTGCTCGCCCGCGGCGGCACCGTCGTCCCGTTCGACCTCGAGATGGCGGCGAGCGAACGCACGCTGCTCCTCTCGGGGCCGAACACGGGGGGCAAGACGGTGCTCCTCAAAGCGCTCGGGCTGATTTCGGCACTCGTACAGTCCGGTATCCCCGCGCCGGTGGGCGCCGAGAGTCGCATTCCGATCTTCGACGACTGCTTCGCTGACATCGGCGATGAGCAGTCGATCCAGGCGAGCCTCTCGACCTTCAGCGCGCACCTGCGCAATCTCGGCGAGATCCTCGCGGGCGCGACGGGCGAAAGCCTGGTGCTGATCGACGAGCTCGGGTCGGGGACCGATCCGGCCGAGGGCGCGGCGCTCGGCGGTGCGATTCTCGATGCGCTGACCGCGCGCGGCGTCTTCACGATCGCGACGACGCATCTCGGCGCCCTCAAGCTGCTCGCGACCGAGAATCCCGGCGTGGTGAATGGGTCGCTGCAATTCGATTCGGTCGCGCTCGCGCCGACGTATCGGTTGATCAAGGGCATGCCGGGGCGCTCGTACGGACTGAGTATCGCGCGGCGGCTGCATCTCCCCGAGGATGTGCTGCAGCGCGCGGAGTCGCGGCTGTCGACTGGTGAGAGAGATGTGAGCGCGTTGCTCGGCGATCTGCAGGAGCGGGAACGGACGCTCACGGCGCGCGAGAGCGCGGTGGAGTACGACTCGTCGCGCGCGGCGGCGCGGCTCGAGCGCATCGAGGCGCGCGATCTTACGCTGCGCGAGTCCGAGCGCGCGCTCGAGCGTCGCGCGCGGGAAGAGGCTCGGAAGATGCTGCTGGAGGGGCGCGCCGAAATCGAGCGGACGGTGCGCGAGCTGCGCGAGCAGGGTGCCGCGGCGACGACGCGCGATGCACGCCGGCGCATCGAGGAGCTCGCGGCCGTGCACGCGGAGGAGATCGAGCGCCTCGACCGCGAGGATCGTCCGGCGCGACGTGCGCCGGCGACCGCGGGCGCATCTACGTCGGGCGGCGCCATGGCGATCGGCGATACGGTGGAGATGGACACGCTGGATGGTCGGACGGGGCAGATTCTCGAGCTGCGCAACGATCAGGCGATCGTGGCTGTGGGCGCGCTGAAGATGACTGTGCCGATGTCGAGTCTTTCTACGGTGACGCGCGCCCAGGAGCGCGCTGTTCAGCGCACGGGATCCTACGCGGCGCTCCCCGATGTCGAGGTGTCGACGGAGATCGATTTGCGCGGGATGCGGGTGGACGAGATGGAGCTGGCGCTGCAGCGCGCGCTCGACGCCGCGATCGGCGCGGATCTCCGCGTCATGCGGATCATCCACGGGAAGGGAACCGGCGCGCTCCGCGAGCGCGTCGACGAGCTCCTGCGCGCGGACCGCCGCGTGCGCGAGCATCGTCCCGGCTCGTGGAACGAGGGCGGGACGGGCGTGACCGTCGCGGAGCTCAACTGATGATCACCGACGAATCCGTCGAGCGCGTGCGCGAGGGCGCCGACATCGTGCAGATCATCAGCGAGCACGTGAAGCTCAAGAAGGTAGGCAACAGCTATCGCGGCCCATGTCCCTTTCATCAGGGCACCGGCCCGAACTTCTCCGTCATACCGTCGAAGAATCTCTATCACTGCTTCGTGTGCAACGAGTCGGGTGACGTCTTCAAGTATCTGCAGAAACGGCTGGGCATGACTTTCCCCGATGCCATCCGATACGCCGCCCAGCGTTCGGGGATCGTGATCGACGAGGTGCAGCGGCGTTCCGACGCGCCGGATCCCCGGCAGCCCCTCTGGGACGTCAACGCAATGGTCGCGGACTGGTTTCGCACGCAGCTCTGGGACGAGCGTGCGGGGGAGGAGGCGCGCAACTATCTCGCCTTCCGCCACGTGTCGCGCGATGTCGCCGATCGCTTCGGGCTCGGCTTCGCGCCGCGCGACACCAACGCGATGCGCGAGCATCTCACCGCCCTCGGCGTCAGCGAGGAGACGCTCGGCGTGGCCGGGTTGCTCGTTCTGCGCGAGGACAGCGGCGAGCTGCGCCCCCGTTTTCGGAACCGGCTCATGTTCCCGATTCTCGATGTCTCGGGAAACACAACGGGATTCGGCGGCCGCCTGCTCGGCCCCGGCGAGCCCAAGTATCTGAATTCTTCGGAGTCGCCCGTCTATTCGAAGGGGCGAATGCTGTACGGACTGCACATGGCGAAGCACGCCATTCGACGCGAAGGGCGGGTGATGATCGTCGAGGGCTACTTCGACGTCGTGCGCCTCGTCTCGGCGGGGTTCGACTGGGTGGTCGCGCCGCTCGGTACCGCGCTCACGGAGGATCAGGCCGCGCTCCTGCCGAAGTATGCGAAGCAGGCATATCTCCTCTACGACAACGATCTCGCGGGGCTCAAGGCGACCTTTCGCTCGGGCGACCAGCTTCTCAAGCAGCAGCTGTCGGTGCAGGTCGTGACGCTCCCCGAGGGTGAGGATCCGGATTCCTTCGTCGACAAGTTCGGCGGCGAGAAGCTGCTCGAGCAGCTGTCGGGAGCCGTCGATATCTTCGAACGGAAGCTGCTCGAGCTGCAGCGCGGCGGATATTTCGCCGATCTCCACAAGAAGCGCGTGGCGATCGACAAGCTCCTGCCCACGCTGCGCGCAACTGCGGATCCGCTCACTCGCGAGATCTACATCGCGCGTGCGAGTGAGGTCTCGGGGGTGGGGCGCGACGTGCTGGACCGCGAGGTCTCGAACATCTCGTCGCGGCCGGCCTCGCAGCAGGGCGGGAGAGCGCCGGTGCCTCCGCCGCCGCAGGATTCCACCGTCGTCGAGCGTCGCGCGGCGGAGCGGAGGGCTCCGACTTCACCGCCACCCCCCAAGGAGCGACTGCTGGTTCGTATACTTCTTCACGTACGCTCGAACATCGAAGAAGCGGTCGAGACGGTCGGTCCGGATCAGTTGCACGATGCCGCTCTTGCCGACATCTATCGCGCATTGCTCGGTGGCCACTCCGACGATCCCGTCGATGTGCTGGCCGCACGTCTCGAACCGGAGAGCACGGACCGGTTCAACGAGCTGCTGAACGATCCGATCGGTGAGGGAGAGAAATACGCGGAAAATTTCGCCGCCTTGCTCGCATACTTTCGCGGAATCGCGGTGAAGAACGAGCTGCACCAGCAACAGCGCGAAATGCCTATTGCGTCGGCCGACCAGCAGGACGACATCTTGTCCAACATGGAGCGACTGCGAAATGAGAAGAACGCGATGGGCGATCGATCATTCAAGGGATACGGTCCTGCCCGAAAAACGTAAGGAGGTTTAGTGAGTCCAGACCTGGAAGCTGTATTGGCCCTGCAAGCGGAAGACACGATCGTGGCGCAGCTCAACGAGCAGCTGCGTGCGCTCGATGGTCAGATGAAATCGCTGGACGCCGAGCGCAAGCAGGTCGAGGATTCGCTCGCGCGCGCGAAGGCGACGGCGGAGGGGGAAGAGAAGAAGCGGCGCGAGCTCTCGATCAAGGTCGACGATCACAAGGCGATGCAGGAGCGGAACATGGCGACGCTCGACATCGTCAGAAAGCCGAAGGAAGCAACCGCGGCGATGGCGCAGGTGGACATGCTGAAGAAGGTGCTGTCGGAGGAAGAGACGGACCTCCATTCGCTCTCGCTCCGCGTCCACGACGTGCACCACGCGATCGACGGCCAGCAGAAGCTCCTCGGCGAGCTCGATGCGCGGCAGATGGAGCAGCGCGAGGCGCACGCGAAGGAGCGCGCGGTGATTCAGAAGGAGCTCGACAAGGCGCTCGCGATCCGGAACGAGCGGGCGACGCACGTGTCGAAGGGGATCCTGCTCAAGTACGAGCGCATCCTGAGCCGCAACACATCGAACGTGCTCTATGCGCTGCGCGGGCAGGCGTGCGGTCGATGCGACACCGCGATCCCGATGCAGCGCCGTAATGCGATTGCGGCGGGGCGCGCGATCGATGTGTGCGAGGCCTGTGGAGTGCTTCTGTACGCAACGGGATGATGGTTGATGCTCCCCACTGGGGAGGGTAATTTTCTGGTCGTGAAGGCTCTTGCGCGTACACGCCCATCGTCGCGCTGGGTGCTCCCCGGCCCTTCGGATGAGGTGGCCGTAACGGCGCTGTCGAGCGAGCTCCACCTGCCTCCGGCGATCTGCGAGCTCCTGATTCGCCGCGGCTTCGGCACCGCGGAGAGCGCGAAACGCTACCTCCGCCCGCGCCTCGATCAGCTTCACGACCCGGCGCTCATGCTCGGGATGGCCACCGCCGTCGAGCGCCTCGTGCGCGCCATCCGCGGAGGCGAGCGCATTGTGGTTCATGGCGACTACGACGTCGACGGCATGAGCTCCACCGCGGTGCTCCTTCGCACGCTCCGCAGTCTCGGGGGCGATGCGGTCCCCTTCATTCCGCGCCGCATCGAAGACGGCTACGATCTCACGATGGCCGGAGTCGACGCCGCGATCGCTGCCGGCGCGACGGTGCTGGTCACGTGCGACTGCGGCACCAACGCCCTCGCGCCGGTCGAGGCGGCGTGCAAAGCGGCGATCGACGTCATCATCACCGATCACCATCTGCCGAGTGGCCCGCTCCCGAAATGTCTCGCGGTGCTCAATCCGAAACAGGATGGCTGCGAGTATCCCGATGATGATCTCGCGGCTGTCGGCATCGCGTTCAAGCTCGCGCTCGCGCTCACGCGTGCGATGGGCGGCGACGAGAACGAGGTATACAAGCTGCTCGATCTCGTTGCGCTCGCGACGATCGCGGACGTCGCGCCGCTCCGGGGTGAGAATCGCGTGCTCGCGCGCGCGGGACTCAGGGTGATGAAGGAATCGCCGAACCCCGGGCTGCGTGCGCTCATGCGGTCGTCGGGGCTCGAGGGGAAGCCGCTCAACGCCGGCCGCATCGGCTTCATCCTCGCGCCGCGCCTCAACGCCGTCGGCAGACTCGGCCACGCGCTGCGCGGCGTCGAGCTGTTGATGTCGGAGAGCGAGCACGAGGCAAATGAGATTGCGCGCGATCTCGAGGAGCTGAACAGAACCCGCCAGGACGTCGACAGGAAGACGCTCGCA
>JBDSHG010000046.1:0-2652 GCA_039918615.1 Gemmatimonadaceae bacterium
TGCGACAGATCGACGCGGAGCGCTTCGGTGAGCGTGGGCCCGAGCGTCGAGTCGGGCGAGCGATTCTCGAACTCCGCGAGGAGAATCGGCTGCCGATCCCTGATCAGCCCCTTCGCCTGAAGGGTGCCTAGCGAGCCGATGCCGAGCGCACGCAGTACCGTGTATCCGACCACGATCGCGAGGAGCATGCCGAATGCGAGTCCACCGCCAAGTATCGCTTTCCGCCAGGTGAGGTACTTCGCAACGCCGGCATCCGGCACGCGATACGTGCCCGTTGCGGCGGCGAGCACGCGCTCGCGCTCCTTACGTCCAGTGACGAGCATGATCGGCAAGCCGATCGCGAGCAGCGCCGCCGCACCGGGCAGCACCCAATCGGGGAGCCCCAATCGTTGCCGCAGCACGAACACCACGGCGAGCACCGCGATCGACGCGAGCGCGAACAGTACCGCGACGCGCAGCGGATGCGCGCGCCGAAGCGCCGCCTCCGCGCCCGACGTGAACTGCGCCGCCCCCGCTGTCGCGCCCGTCGGCATCATCCCACCACTCGGCGTCGCCATCGCCTGCAGCTGGGTGAGCAGCTCGTTCGCGCTCTGCACGCGGTCCGCTGGCTTCTTCTCGAGACAGCGCATCACGAGCGCGTTGAGCGCCGGCGGCACGGAAGTGCGCTGCGCGTTGAGCGGCGCCGGCGGCAGCGTCACGTGCGCGGCCAGCACCTGCTGCGGCGACATCCCGCTGAAGGGCGGTCGGCCGCACAGCATCTCGTACGCCATCGCCCCCACCGCGTAGAGATCCGCGCGATGATCGACATTCGGGTCAGCCGCCGCCTGCTCCGGCGCCATGTACGCAGGCGTGCCGAGCGCGACGCCGAGCGAGGTGAGCGAGGACGATCCGGACGCGGCGCTCATTGCCTTGGCGACGCCGAAGTCCGTCACGACGGCGTGCTGTCCCGTGATGAGCACGTTGTCGGGTTTGATGTCGCGGTGCACCACGCCGCGCTCGTGCGCATAGGCCAGCGCGTCGACGACGTCGCGCAGGATGCGGATCGCTTCGCCGACGGGGAGCTCGCCCTCGCGCGAGAGCTTCGCGCGCAGCGACTCGCCGGAGACGAGCGGCATCGTATAGTAGAAGAGATCGCCGACCTGTCCGGCGGACAGCAGCGGCACGATGTGCGGATGCTGCAGCGACGCGGCGAGCTGGATCTCGCGCCGGAAGCGCTCGAGGTTGACGCTCGCCGCCATCTCGGGCGGGAGCACCTTGATGACGACCTCTCGGCCGAGCGCCGTTTCGCGCGCGAGGAAGACGTGCGACATCCCGCCGCCGCCGAGCTCGCGCTCGATGCGGTAGGCGTCGCCGAGCGCGTGCTGCAGGCGATCTAGCAGGTCGTCCATGTGGGGAATGTACGGGCCCCAGGGGCGAGGCGCGAGACGGAGCGCGAGAGCTTTACTTGATTTGGCGCGCGCCGCGCGCATAATCATGGTCACATGCGCTGCGTCCAGGCCAATCATGACTCCGATGAACAGTCTCGACCTGCAGTCAGAAAAATCGGAATCCGACGCACCCGCCGAATCGTGGCTCGGGCTCGTCGATGCAGGGAAGAGCGCTGAGAGCTGGCGCGCCGCGGGCGCAGTGCAGCGCGATGGGGTCAGCGCCGAGACGTGGGCGGAGGAAGTCGGACGCGTGCGAGCGATAGCGTGTGGCGCGTCGTCGGGTACTTCGTTCGATAATGCCTGCGAATCTCCCCCGTCCCACTCGCACGATGCCGGCGGAACTCAGGCAGACTTCTTCGCCTGGCTTCGCTCGATTCCAACGAACACTGGCGACGACGTGTTTGAGCGACGAATGAGCGAAGCGCGCTTCGCGGGAGCGGCCAGCGCGACTCTTCCGATCGCAGATCCGGATTTCGTCGACGAGGAAGGGGTTGAGTTGGTGGAGATGGCGAGAGAAGTACACCGCATCTATCCGCCCTCGGATCGGGTGTTCGTACGAGTTCCTGCGTAGTTGTATCCGTCGCCAGCGAGTAGTCTAGATCAACACCGCCGCAACCCCGCCTGTAGCACCCACGCATCGCCCGTTGCGCTCCTCCACCTCCTCCCTCCCGTTTCGCCCTCTCCCCCAGCCATCACGCCGCCAGCCCCCATCCATCACGCCGCCAGCCCCCAGCCACACGCCCCGCACCCCTACCCCCACCCGACTATCATTCCCCGGGGGGTGGCACGTTCGGTGCGCCTACGCCCCCCTAGAAGTGGCCTAACTCATCCCGTCTAACCCTCCCGTTTAGCCCCGATGCCCACGCCCGCGCCGGTCGTCGTCGTACTGTCCGTTTCAGGGGAGTAGATGCTGCCAGTTCCCAACCCGAAAGTCCTCTTCAAATCCATGTCCGACGGAGCCGTTCTATTCTCCACGGACAACGAGGTCTATTTCGGTCTCAACAGCGTCGGCGCGCGCGTCTGGGAGCTCCTGCCCCCGGTCTGCTCGACCTTCGACGAACTGTGTACTCGGCTCGCCGCCGAGTATTCGGACGTCGAACGTTCCATCATCGAGACCGACGTGAAAGAGCTGCTCGCGGATCTCACCTCGCACAAGCTCGTCGCCGTTCGCGTGGAGGGGCAGAATGACCAGTCGAGCGCGACCCGCGTTCCTGCGCAGGTTGGC